>JBBSPW010000168.1:0-7592 GCA_038258365.1 Burkholderiales bacterium
AGCACCGGCACCTGCCCGGTGCTGCGGGCTATCGATGCCAGAGCGAAGCGAACCCAGGCGTTGTCGGGGTCGAGCCGGGTCGCGGCCATCACCACCGGTTCGCTGACCGTGATGCCTGCAAAGCCATGCGCTTCCAGATGGGCCTGCACCTGGTGGCGCAGTTGCGAGACAGCGGTGCCGACCACAAAGCGCATGTGCATCGTCGCCTTGGCGCCGGGCGGAATCGCGTTGACCGGAAAGTCGGGGTTACCGGTGCGCATCGCCAGCACTTCCAGCGTGTTCCAGCCGATCACGCGCTCGGCCGGGGTCAACCCGGGCTCGCCCCAGGCCACATCCACTTCGGGGTCGCCGGGGTCGCCGCCAAAGCGCAGGCCGTGCAACGCTTGCCGAACGTTGGTCGGGATCGGCGGCGGACGCAGGGCGTCGATACGGATCACGCCCTGGCCGTCGACCAGGCTGGCGATGGCATTGCACAGCACCGTACCGGGGTTTCGCAGCAAGCCGCCCCAGTTGCCGGAGTGGTGCGCGCCGCTGCGCAGCTTCAATTCCAGATCGAAGTTGGCGACCCCGCGCGAGCCCAGGAACACGGTCGGCCGCTCTCGCGACAAGCGCGGGCCGTCGCTCGCGATCAGCACATCGGCGGCCAGTGCGTCGGCATTCGCTTCGCAGAACGCCGCCAGTCCGGGCGAGCCGGTTTCTTCGCCAGTCTCGAGAAGCCAGGTGATGTTGAAGCCCAGTCGGCCCTGACGCTGCGCCAGCACGTGCGACAGCGCAGCCAGGTTGATGCTGTGTTGGCCCTTGTTGTCGGCGGTGCCCCGGCCGTAGAGGCGGTCGCCTTCGGCAGCCAAGATCCACGGACCCTGCCCGCGCGTCCACGAGGCGTCCTGGCCGCGGATCACATCGCCGTGGCCATACATCAGCACCGTGGGCGAATCGGCAGACTCGTGGCGGTGGGCCACCAGCAGCGGGCCGAAAGCGGGTTCGGGGTTGTCGTGGATGCGGTGTTCGAAGCCGAGCGCGGCCAGCGCGGGCGCGATTTCTTCGGCCAGATAGGCCCGCAGCACCGCACCGCTGTCCGGGTTCTGGCTTTCGGTGCGGAAGGCGACCCGGCGTGCCAGGTCGCGCACGAAGTCGCCGTTGTCGAAGTGGGCCTCGGCAGCCGCAAGGGCCTGGGCCCGGCCGGAAGCCGGCGGTTGGCTCGCGGTCATGAGCGCTTCAAACTGACAGAACCGACTCGAAATGCTCCACCGTGGGTGGCGCCGCGAAGAACGGTCCGACGATGGCCCGCCATTCGGCAAACAAAGGGCCTTGACGGAAGCCCACGGTGTGGTGCTCCAGCGTGTCCCATTCGATCTGCAGCACATAGCGCTCGGTACTTTCGATGCCGCGGCGCACCGTGGCACTGCGAAAACCCTCGGCCCGACACACGACGGTGGCTATGCCTGTGCGGATGGCGGCTTCGAAAGCCGCGTTCTGCCCAGCGGCGATGCGGATGTCGGCAAGTTCGAGAACCATCGAAAGTCCCTTGGCAGGTGGCTGAAAGTGAAAGCGGGAACGCGAGGCGCCGAGTCTAGTGGTCGACCGGTCTGTGTTGGGATCAAGGGTTGCGATTCAAGTTCGGGCGCGCAACACCCGAAATCCCCAGCAAGAGCGGTCCACATGGAACCGCAGTCGGAGTCATTCGCACCATCATGCCCAGCACCATCCGCGTCGATGAACTCCGCGTCGGCATGTTCATCCACCTTGAAGGTGGGTGGTTGTCGCATCCGTTTCCGCTGTCGAGCTTCAGGCTCGCAACCGCGCAGCAAATTGCCACCGTTCGCAGCCTGGGGTTGAAGGAGGTGGGCTGGTCGCCCGAGAAGAGCGACCCGGTCGAAGGGGTGCCGGAATCGGTACCCGTCGCTGCGGCCACCGGCATGGGGCAGGTGGTGTTGCTGCCCACTGCTGTCGCCGCACCAACCGCGCCCGACCCGGCCGTGGCCGAACGCGAGATGGCCCGTTACACCGAGCGTCAGTTCGCCGAAGCGGCGACCGCCTGGCGCGAAGCCCACGGTGCCGTCGGCAGCAACCCCGGCGGCGCCGGTGCGCAAGCGCTGAAGCTGGCGCAAGCGATGCTGCAGAAGATGGACGTAGAAGGCGACATGCGGATCCGGCTGATCCCCGACGCCGGCGACCGCAACGCCGCGCATGCGCTCAATGTCACCGTGGTGTCGATGCTGATCGCCCGCACCCTGGGGCTCGAGCCCGAGGTGATGGTCGATTTGGCGGTGGGCGCGTTGATGCATGACGTCGGCAAGCAGGACGTGCCCGACCGCTTTCGCCATGCCGAGTCCGGCTTCAGCGCGGCCGAGCTGAATGCCTACCGCGACCATGTCGCCAAGGGTTTGCTGCAGGGGCGGCGGATGGGCTTGTCGGTGGGGGCCCTGTCGGTGCTGGCACAGCACCACGAGCATGTGGACGGCAGCGGCTTTCCGCAACGCCATGGCGCCGACAAGCTGACGATGGCTTCGCGCATCGTGGCCATCGTCAACCGCTACGACAACCTGTGCAACCCCGGTGCGCGCGGCCAGGCACTGACCCCACACGAAGCGATCGCGACCTTGTTCGCGCAAGGCCGTGCTCGATACGACGCCGCGGTGCTGAACGCGTTCATCCGCATGATGGGCGTGTATCCGGCCGGCTCGCTGGTGCAGTTGACCGACGAGCGCTACGGCATGGTGGTGGCGGTCAATGCCAGCCGGCCGTTGCGCCCACGGGTGCTGGTGGCCGACAGCGCGGGTGCCTCGGCTCGCACCCGCATCCTGGACCTGGAAGCGGTGGCAGATCTGGGCATCCGACGCAGCCTGCAAGCGGCCAAGTTGCCGGTGGCGGTGCTGCAGGCGTTGGACCCGCGGCCGAGGGTGGCCTACTTTTTCGAGCCGATGCAGCGGGTGCGCGCTGCGGTGGCGCTGGCGGCCTGACACTGTGCCCCCACGCTCGCTTTCGCTCGCTGCAGAAGTCGAGCCCCCACGCTCGCTTTCGCTCGCTGCCCCCCGAGGGGGCGTTCGCCTGCGGCCCGGCAAAGCCGGTTCCGCGGCTTTTCTCTGTGGGTTCGCTGCGCTTCGCGCGCGTTTTGTGGGCTGCTGCGGAAGCGTGGTCGGGGGTGGGGTGACTGGCTCGGTCCGCGCTCGCGTTCTTCGCGGCGGATATCACCGGCATCGTTTGGGATGGGGCTGATGGCGGGCCCTTCATCACAGGTCGGCGTCGTGGGTTTCCACGAGCCGCTGCTGGCCGCGTTGCCGCATCCGGCCTGGGTTGCTGACTTGGGCAGTGGCGCGGTGCTGGCGGCCAACCGCGCGGCCGAGTTGTTGTTCGGGCATGCGGCGGGTGGGCTCCTGGGGCGATCGGCGGTTGATCTGCTGGCATCGCCCGAAGACATCGCGTGGTGGGCTGGCGCTGCGGCCGGTGAGTTGGCACCGCTGCATTCGGACACGCTGCTCGATCTGGCGCAGGCCGGGCAGCGACAAGTCAGCCGCAGCATCGCTGTGATCGGTGGCGCGGATGCCGCCGAGGCGGCGGGCAAGGCCGCTGGCACGCAGGTGCTCGTCACCTTGCAGGACCGCAGCGCCGAACAACATCTTTCGCAGGAACGCGACGCGTTGCTCGCCGAGTTGCAGGCCACGCTGGAAGCCACCGCAGACGGCATCCTCGTGACCGATGCAGGCGGTCGCATCACGGCTTTCAACCAGCGCTTCGCCGAGCTCTGGTCGTTGCCGCCCGATTTGCTGCAAATCGGCGAAAGCAGCGCTGTGCAAGGCTGGATGGCCAGTTGCGTGACCGACCCGCAGGGCTATCTGTCGCGCCTGCAGACCTTGCGCCACGACCCCCTGTTGCAGGCCAACGACCCGTTGACCCTGCAGTCGGGGCAAAGCTTCGAACGCGTCACCCGGCCCCTGCTGGCCGATGGCCGTGTGCAGGGACGGGTGTGGTCGTTTCGTGACTTGAGCAGTGGGGTCGCGGCGCAGGAGCGCATCGAGTCGATGGCGCTCACCGACGCGCTGACCGGTCTGCCCAACCGCCGCCAGCTCTCGGCATGCGTGGCGCAGGCAGCCCAGGGTTTGCGGCGCGCCGGCAGCAGCGTCGCGCTGCTGCTGATCGACCTGGACCGCTTCCGACATGTCAACGACAGCCTCGGCCACGAGAACGGCGACCGCGTGCTGCTCGATGTGGCGCAACGGATCCAGGGCTGCCTGCGGCACGACGATGTGCTGGCACGCGTGGGCGGCGACCAGTTCGCGGTTTTGGTCGGAGTCGCCGGCGCGCCGGCCGCCGAAGCCACTGCGCAACGCGTGCTGGCCGTGGTGGCCAAGCCCTGCAGCGTCGATGGCGCCACCTTCACGCTGACCTGCAGCATCGGCATTGCGCTGGCGCCTTCGCATGGCAGCCGCATCGACGACCTCACGCGCCATGCCGAAGCGGCGATGCGCGCTGCCAAGCATGCCGGCCGCGCCTGCTGGCGGCTGCACGAGGTGCGTGCTGAAGGCGACCGCCGCTTCCACATGCAGGTCGACCATGCGATGCGCCAGGCGCTGGTCAGCAACCGATTCCGGCTGCACTACCAACCGTTGGTCGATCTGGCCAGCGGCGAAATCGTCGGCGCCGAGGCATTGCTGCGCTGGCGCGATCCTGAACTGGGCGAAATGCCGCCGGGCCGGTTCATTCCGGTGGCCGAGGAAAGCGGCTTCATCGTTGCGATCGGCGACTGGGTGCTGTCGCAAGCGGTTCGCCAAGCCGCGCTGTGGCATCACCGCGGCTTGGCGGTGCCGGTGGCCATCAACGTGTCGGCGCTGCAGTTTCAGCAGCCGCAGTTCGTCGAACGCGTGGCCAGTGTGCTGGCGGTGGCCGGCTTGCCGGCCTCGTTGCGGGAGTTGGAGCTGACCGAGTCGATCCTGCTGCACGACGCTGCAGAGGCGCTGCAGCGCGTGCATGCGCTGGCGCGGCTTGGCGTGCGGCTTGCGATCGACGACTTCGGCACCGGCTATTCGAGCCTCGCCTACCTGAAGCGTTTGCCGGTGGGCAAGCTGAAGATCGACCGCAGCTTCGTCACCGGCCTGCCCACCGAACGCGGCGATGCCGGCATCGTGCGGGCGATCCTGCAAATGGCACGCGCCCTTGGCATGGTGGTGGTGGCCGAAGGGGTGGAAACCGAGCCCCAGCGCGCCTTCTTGCAAGAAGCGGGTTGCGACCAGTTTCAGGGCTTTCTGTTCGCGCCGGCACTCGACAGCCTGAGCTTCGAGGCCCGTTTGCAAGCCGCCAGAGCGGGAGCTGCCGCAACCGACCGTGTCGGATTGCTGGCGGCTGTGTCGGAATGCGCGGCCGGGGCTGCGCGCATCCGGCTCGTGAGCGGCTAACACAGCGGTTGAAGGAGCGCTCGAACGCGCGTTCAGGCGAGCCGCATCCGCTGCGCGCGCAGCAGCCGCAATCGAAGGTTGCACAATGCATGCTCCATTCGGAAGCGCAGCGCAGACCCATGATCTACAAGTTCAAGAGCCCGGCCACCGGCGACGTCATCATGATGGGGCCGCATGGCGACGAGTTGCTGCACGCGCTGGGCCGCAGTCCGTCACCCAAGGGCGTGATCGACGTGGCCGACATGCCCGCTGCGATCTCGGCGCTCGAAGCCGCTGTAGCCGAAGACGAGGCACGTGCCGCCAACGCTCCCGAACGACCCGAGCAAGACGACGGCAGCCGCCGCGCACCGGTCGGGTTGAAGCAGCGCTTCTGGCCGATGGTGGAGATGCTGCGCCGGGCACAGGGTGCAGGCGAGCCCGTCGTTTGGGGCATCTAGGGCATCGGTCGGACACCTTCAGACCCACACGCTGACGATGAAGCTCTGGAGCAGCAGCTGGACCAATGGCGACCGGATCCCCGTGCGCTTTGCTGCCGGGCGGCCGGACGGCCAGGGCGGCACCACCTTCGGCGATAACCTGAATCCGCATCTGGGCTGGAGCGACCTGCCGGCGGGCACGCAGTCGATGGTGCTGATCTGCCACGACTTCGATGTGCCCTCCCGTGGCGACGATGTCAACCAGCCCGATCGCGAAGTGCCCGCCGACTTGCCTCGGCGCGACTTCTATCACTGGGTGCTGATCGACCTGCCCCCGCAGCCCACCGAGATTGCAGAAGGCGATTTCAGCAATGGCTTCGTGACACGCGGCAAGCCCGGCCCCTATGTTCGCGAAGGGTCTCGCGAAGGCGCCCGCCACGGCCGCAACGACTTCACCGGTTGGTTTGCCGACAACCCGGTGATGGCCGGCGACTACTACGGCTATGACGGCCCGTATCCGCCGTTCAACGACTCGCTGGTGCACCACTATGTGTTCACGCTGTATGCCGTGGCACTGGCCCGACTTCCGCTCGAAGGTGCATTCGATGGCGCCGATGTACGGCGGGCAATCGAAGGCCGGGTGTTGGCCGAAGCCACGTTCTCGGGCACCTACACGCTGAACCAGCGCTTGCTTTCGGCGGGCGACTGAGCGGCCCGCGGGCCGAGCCCGGAATGCCTGACACCACGCGGGTTTTCGCGTTGCGTCACGGGCAGACCGCCTGGAATGCCGACAAGCGCATCCAGGGCCACACCGACATCGCGCTCGACGCCACCGGCCGCTGGCAGGCCGAGCGCCTGGCCGCCGCGTTGCGGAGCGAACCGCTGGCTGCGATCTACAGCAGCGATCTGCAACGCGCCCGGGCCACCGCCGAGCCGCTGGCGCGGGCAACCGGCGCTCCGCTGGTCACCGACCCCGCGCTGCGCGAACGCAGCTTCGGCACGTTCGAGGGCCAGACCTTCGACGAGATCCAGCAGCGCTGGCCCCAGGACACACGCCGCTGGCTGAGTCGCGAACCCGACTTCGAGCCCGGCGGTGGCGAATCCTTGACCGCCTTCAGTGGGCGCTGCGTGGCCGCGGCTTCGGGGCTGGCCGCTCGCCACCCCGGCGCTGTCATCGCCTTTGTGGCGCATGGCGGGGTGCTCGACTGTTTGTACCGCGCCGCCGTCGGCGTGTCTTTGTCCGAGGCGCGCGGTTGGCAACTTGGCAATGCGACCATCAACCGGCTGCTGTTCAACGGCGAGCGCTTCTCGCTGGTGGGCTGGAACGACGGCGCGCATCTGGAGACGGACGCGGAGTCGGAAAGTGGCAGCGCAAACGAAAACGGCGCCGAAGCGCCGAGTCGTTGATCGCGAAGGGTTCGATGCGGTCAGTTTGCCAGCGGCAGTTCGCGCCAGTTCAGCCGGCGCAACTTGGCGCCCAGCGGCGGGCGCTTCAGCGGCTTGACATCGCCTTGGTCGTTGCTGACGATCAAGCGCGGCACGCCATTGACGCTGTAGGTCTTGTGCTCGGTGACCACGCCTGCCAGCTCGATATAGCTGACGATGTCGCCAGCATCGTTCAGCAACTGGCTCTGGCCGTTGCCGACATCGACAGAAAAGACCCGGCTGGTGCCCGACGGGCTGCAGGCATCGCCGTTGGGCACCATGGCCGCGAAGGTGACGACACCATAGAACGAACTGGGCTCCGAGATCACTCGCCAGGCCGATCCGCCGGCTGATGTTTCCA
>JBBSPW010000169.1:0-7543 GCA_038258365.1 Burkholderiales bacterium
ATGCTCAAACCGACGGCGCCGATTTCGCGCTGCTGTCGATGGGCAACCCGCATGCGGTCACGCGGGTCGCCGATGTGGATACCGCGCCGGTGGCCACGCTCGGCCCGCGGATCGAATGCGACCCGCACTTTCCAAACCGCGTCAATGTCGGCTTCATGCAGCTGCTGTCGCGCAACGCCGTGCGACTGCGCGTGCATGAGCGCGGAGCCGGCGAAACCCTGGCTTGCGGCACCGGCGCTTGCGCAGCGGTGGTGGCCGGCATCCGACTCGGCTGGCTCGACAGCCGCGTGCAGGTGCAGACCCGCGGCGGCGCGTTGTCGATCGAATGGCCGGGCGGGGACGCGAGCGTTGCAATGACCGGCCCGGCGATCACTGTTTTTGAAGGAGAAATCGACCTGTGAATGAAACCCCGTCCAGTGATCCGCCCCAAGGCATCACCGAAGCCGACATCGCCCAATTCCTGATCAACACGCCGGGCTTCTTCGAGCGCCATGCCGAGTTGCTGTCGTCGGTGCAACTGACAAGCCCGCATGGCCAGCGCGCGGTGTCGCTGCAAGAGCGGCAGATGGAAATGCTGCGCGAGCGCATCAAGGGGCTCGAACAAAAGATCGTCGAGATGATCCGCAACGGGCAAGAGAACGTGGCCATCGCCGACCGTCTGCACCGCTACACCCGCACCATTCTGTTGACCACCGATGCCGCCGACCTGCCGGCGCGCATGCTGGCGTCCTTGCGGCACGAGTTCCTGATTCCCCAAGCCGCCATGCGGCTGTGGGATCTGGACGAAAGCCAGGGCAGCCACGAAGGCCGCGCCTTCGCCGAACCCGCCAGCGCCGATGTGCGCAGTTTCGCGGGCAGCCTGAGCCTGCCGTACTGCGGTGTCAACGCAGGCTTCGAAGCCAGCCGCTGGCTCGACGATGGCAGCACCGTGGCGTCGATGACGATGGTGCCGCTGCGCCATGGCGACGCGGTCTTCGGACTGCTGGTGCTGGGCTCGCCCGACCCGACGCGCTACGGCGCCGAGATGGGCACCGAGTTCTTGATGCGCATCGGCGAGGTGTCGTCGGCGGCGCTGTCCAGGCTGAAGATCGCTTCTTGATGGCTGCGGGGTCCGCCGGGTCCGGCGCGGCGCGGTTGTTGGCGGCCGCAAACGAGCCCGGCGTGCAGGCCTTCCTCGAACACCTGCGGGTCGAGCGTCGGCTGGCCCCCCGCACCCTGGCGATGTATGGCGAGGCACTGCTGCGGCTGCAGGCTTCAGCCGCTGCCGATGGCGTGCCGCTGCCGGCTGCGCAGCCGCACCACGTACGCGGGTGGGTGGCGCAATTGCGGGGGCGCGGCTTGGCGCCGCGCAGCATCGCCATTGCGCTGGCGGCGTGGCGTGGGCTGTACCGCTGGTGGGGCCGCAACGGCACGGTCGCCACCAATCCGGTCGAAGGCATCCGCCCGCCGCGGGCGCCGAAGCTGTTGCCCAAGGCGCTGTCGGTGCCGCAGGCGGTGGCATTGGCAGCGCATGGGGTGGGACCGCACACGGGGCAGCCGTCAGCTCGCAGCCGCAGCGCATCGGCCACACCACTCCGCAGCGGCGAAGCGCCTGCACTGGCCGCGCGCGACCATGCCATCACCGAGTTGCTGTACGGCTGCGGGCTGCGGGTGGGCGAGCTGATCGGGCTCGACCGCTGGTCAGGCCTCACCGCGACCGCCAGTGCCGCGCCGCGCCATGGATTCATCGATCTGTCGGACCCGGCCGCGCCGACCGCCCATGTGGTGGGCAAAGGCAGCAAGCACCGCAGCGTGCCGATGGGAGCACCCGCGGTGGCAGCGCTTCAAGCCTGGCTGCTGCTGCGCGACGCATTCGCCAAGGCCGACGAGACCGCGTTGTTCGTCAGCCGTTTGGGAAGGCGGCTCACACCGAACCAGCTGCGCAACCGGCTGCAGGCCCAGGCACAGGCAGTCGGACTGCCGATGCGGGTCCATCCCCACATGCTGCGCCACAGTTTTGCGAGCCACCTGCTGCAATCCAGCGGCGACCTGCGCGCCGTGCAGGAACTGCTCGGCCACGCCAGCATTGCCAGCACGCAGATCTACACCCAGCTCGACTTTCAGCACCTGGCGCGGGCTTACGACGCTGCGCACCCCCGCGCCAAGCGCAAGGACTGACGGGTCCACCTTGAAGTCGATCCGCCTGCGCCCGGGCCGCGAACGCTCGCTGCACAAGCGCCATCCGTGGGTCTTCCAGGGCAGCATCGACAAAGGCCGCGCCGATGCCGGCGAGACCGTGCGGGTGGAAGACGCGGCGGGCCAGTTCCTGGGCTGGGGCGCCTACAGCGGCGCGTCGCAGATTGCGGTGCGGGTGTGGAGCTTCGACGAAGCCGAGCGCATCGACGCAGCCTTCTTCAGGCGCCGAATCGACAGCGCCATCGCCTGGCGCAGCCGCCTGCCGATCGACAGCAACGCGCTGCGCCTGGTGCATGGCGAAGCCGATGGGCTGCCGGGTTTGATCGTGGACCGCTACGACCGCACCTTGTGCGCGCAGTTCGGCTCCGCCGGGGTCGAGCGCTTCAAGAACGCGATCGCCGATGCCTTGCTGGCCGCGACGGGCTGCATGCGGCTGTACGAACGCAGCGACGCCGCGTCACGCAAGCTCGAAGGGCTGGAGCCGGTCACGGGATGGTTGCGCGGCGCCGAGGATGAAGCAGCCGCCGCCTCTACGGTGGTTACGATCGATGAACACGGCTGGCAGCTGAGCCTCGATGTGGCGCAGGGCCACAAGACCGGCTACTACCTGGACCAGCGCGACAACCGCGCGCTGTTCTCGCACTGGGTGCGGCAAACCGGCGCCCGCCGGGTGCTCAACGCCTACTGCTACACCGGCGGCTTCACGGTGGCGGCACTGGCCGGTGGTGCGGAGCAGGTGCTGAGTGTCGATTCGTCGGCACCGGCCTTGCAGCGCGTGCAGGACCATGTGCAGCAGAACGGTTTCGACACCGCGCGCAACGAATGCCGCGACGCCGATGTCAACGCGGTGCTGCGCGAAGCGCTGCAGGCCGGGCAGCGTTTCGACGCCATCGTGCTCGACCCGCCGAAGTTCGCACCCACAGCGGCCCATGCCGAACGCGCCGCGCGGGCCTACAAGGACATCAACCGGCTGGCGCTGCTGCTGCTGGCACCGGGCGGGCTGCTGTTCAGCTTTTCATGCTCGGGCGGCATCAGCGCCGACCTGTTTCACAAGATCGTTGCCGGAGCGGGCATCGACGCCGGGGTCGACGCGGTGGTGCTGACGCGCGTGGGCGCCGCGCCGGATCATCCGCAAACGCTGTGGTTTCCGGAAGGCGAGTACCTGAAAGGCTTGCTGTTGCTGCGACGCTGAGGGGCTCCTGGAGTCGGGTGCGACGAGGCCTGCGACTTGGCTGCAACACCCCGCCGTGACATCTGCACAAATGCGCGTTCGCCGCCGTGATGCTTTGCTCAAGCACAGCGGCTGCGTGCGTCTTCCACCTGGCCGCGGGATGTTCTCGGCGCTGTGTCACCGTAACAATTCGTTGCATCTCATCCACCGGTGGACCCACCATGCAGCGTTCCCTTTCAGCCGTTCGTGCCCGCACCCTGGTTGTCTGTCTGGCTGCTGCCTGGGGCACGTCTGCGTTTGCGCTGATCCCCAAACAAACAGAGGACGAACGTCGCATCTCCACCACCGGCAACACGTCTTCGGTGACGGACTGGCGCTTCGTGCCGGGTCAGATCTTCGGCGGAGTGGCCGGTGCACTGGACGGTGTCGCACGCATCAGCTTCAGCAATTCGACGGGCAGCTATGCCTGCTCGGGATCGCTGCTGCAGGGCGGCTCGTATGTGCTGACGGCTGCGCATTGCGCCGACGACTTCAGTTCCATGACCGTCAACTTCGGCTGGGCTGGCGGCAGCGCGGCGGTCACCCGCAGCGTCACGGAAGCGGTGCTGCACCCGGGTTGGCTGGGCTTTGAGAACTCGGCCGATGCCGGCAACGACCTGGCGCTGGTGCGCCTGTCGGCACCCATCACCACCATCGGTGGCTATGCGCTCAGCAGCACCAACGATGTCGGCAAGACTTATCTGATGGCCGGCTACGGCACCACCTCGGTGGGCAGCGCCAACACCGCCACCAACTGGAGCGACAGCGGCTATGGCCACTACGGCTGGAACACCTTCGATGTCGACAGCAAGACCTTCAACCGCGTGGTCGACGCGGTCACGCCGGGCTGGGGCTATGAAGCCGGCTACTACACCGGCACCACCTACATGTCGGACTTCGACGGCCCGAACGGCAGCTACAACACGCTGGCCAAGGTCGCCGGTGTGGCCGGCGGTTTCAGCAGCAGCGCGGGACTCGGCAGCAACGAAGCACTGATCGCTGGTGGCGACTCCGGCGGAGGAGACTTCGTGCTGGAAGGCGGCCAATGGCTGCTCAGCGCGGTGCACTCCTGGGGTTGGCAGGGCAACAGCGTGTGCGGCTTGATCGGTGGCGGGTCGCTGACGGGCTGTGACATCAGCACCAGGAATGCGTCGAGCTATGGCGACCTCTCGGGCGCTACCGCGGTTTTCGACCAACTGGGCTGGATCAACAGCGTGATCGCGGTGCCCGAGCCCGCCACCACCGCCCTGATGCTGGCTGGCTTGCTGGCCGTCGGCAGCGCGGCGGCCCGACGTGGACGCAGCCCCGACGCTCGCTAGCGTTCACTGCCCCCAAGCGGGCGTTTGCCTGCGGCCCGGCAAAGCCGGTTCCCCGGCTTTGCTTGGTCTCATCTGCGCGGCAGCGGAATCCTGGAATCCAGCTTCGCGCAAACGATGCTGAAGTGGGCCTTGACGTTGCGCACATTGGCGTCATCGGTGAACAAGCGCTGCACCACTGCCTGGTAGCCGTTCATGTCGGGCACCTGCACCACCAGGATGAAGTCCGGGCCCGGTGAGACGCGCCAGCATTGGCGCACCGTTGCATCGGCCACCGCGCGCGCCTCGAAGGCGGCCAGGTGCTCGGCGCCCTGGCGGTCCAGCGTCACTTCCACCAGGGCCGTCAGGCTCATCCCCAGGCGCTGCGGATCGAGGATCGCCACGCGGCGCTGGATCACGCCTTCGCTTTCCAGGCGCCGAACCCGCCGCAATGCGGTGGCTGGCGAGGTGGCCGCAAGCTCGGCCAACGCCTGGTTCGACAGCGAGGCGTCGTTTTGCAGCAGGTCCAGCAAGCGCAGATCGGTCGCGTCCAGATTCAGGGCTGCGGAGGTCGGATCAAGCGACATGCATGAAATATTAGTTTCGTGAAATAGCTAAAAATGAAATTCGATGCTGTCTGTAGCAGTCTATTGTGATTTGCAACACATCGGGATCAAAAAACGAAAGATACCACCACGTTTGCTGGCCTAGCATCCGCCATCTTCGAGACAGTGGGGGCCTTCATCATGTGCGGCATCGTCGGGGCGGTCAGCGCCCGCAACATCGTTCCGGTTCTGGTCCAGGGTCTGAGCCGGCTGGAATACCGAGGCTACGACTCCTGCGGGGTGGCGGTGCATCAGGGCGGTGAATTGCGACGCGCCCGCAGCACCTCGCGCGTGCTGGAATTGGCATCGAACGTGGCTATCGACGAGATCGCGTCGGGCACCGGCATCGCCCACACCCGCTGGGCGACGCACGGCGCTCCGCTGGTGCACAACGCCCATCCCCATTTCAGCGACGGGCCGGCCGAGCGCCGGGTGCCCGGCCGGTCGCAGATTGCGCTGGTGCACAACGGCATCATCGAAAACCACGACAAACTGCGGGCCGAGCTGCAGCAGCGCGGTTATGTCTTCGACAGCCAGACCGACACCGAAGTGATCGCCCATCTGGTGCACAGCCTCTATGCGGGCGACCTGCTCGACGCCGTGCAGCAAGCGCTGCCGCAGCTTCGCGGCGCCTATGCGATTGCGGTGTTCTGCCGCGACGAGCCGCAGCGCGTGGTCGGCGCGCGCCAGGGCAGCCCGCTGGTGATGGGGGTCGGAGCCGCGCCCGGATCGGAGCCGGGCGAGCACTTCCTGGCTTCGGACGCGATGGCGCTGGCCGGTGTCACCGATCAGATCGTCTATCTTGAAGACGGCGACGTGGTCGACCTGCAGCCGGGCAAGGCCTGGGTCAGCGCGATGGACGAGAACGGCCGCTACGCGTCGGTCGACCGGCCGGTGCGCACGGTGCTGGCGCACAGCGGCGCGGCCGAATTGGGGCCCTACCGGCACTACATGCAAAAGGAAATCTTCGAGCAACCGCGCGCGTTGGCGGACACCCTGGAAGGCGTGGCCGGCATCAGCCCCGAGTTGTTCGGCGATGGAGCCCACGCGGTTTTCAAGGACATCGAGCGGGTGCTGATCCTGGCTTGCGGCACCAGCTTTTATTCGGGTTCGACCGCGCGCTATTGGCTGGAGGCCATCGCCGGCATTCCGACCTCGGTCGAGGTGGCCAGCGAATACCGCTATCGCACCAGCGTGCCAGATCCGAAGACCCTGGTGGTCACCATCAGCCAGAGCGGTGAAACCGCCGACACGCTGGCCGCGCTGAAACATGCGCGCAGCCTCGGAATGCCGCACACGCTGACGATCTGCAATGTGGCCACCAGCGCGATGGTGCGTGAGTGCAAGCTGGCCTACATCACGCGAGCCGGGGTCGAGATCGGCGTGGCGTCGACCAAGGCCTTCACCACGCAGTTGGCCGGTCTGTATCTGCTGACCCTGGCGCTGGCGCAAGTGCGTGGCCGCTTGTCCGATGAACAGGAAGCGCAGCACCTGAAGGCGCTGCGGCACTTGCCCGTGGCGTTGCAGGCGGTGTTGGCGCTGGAGCCGCAGGTGATCGCCTGGAGTGAAGACTTCGCGCGCAAAGAGCACGCATTGTTTCTGGGCCGGGGGCGCCACTACCCGATTGCGCTCGAGGGCGCGCTGAAGCTGAAAGAGATCAGCTACATCCACGCCGAGGCCTACCCGGCCGGCGAGTTGAAGCACGGCCCGCTGGCACTCGTCACCGACCAGATGCCGGTGGTGACGGTGGCGCCCAACGATGAGTTGCTGGAGAAGTTGAAGAGCAACATGCAGGAAGTGCGGGCGCGCGGCGGCCAGTTGTATGTGTTTGCCGATGCCGATTCACAGATCGAGAGCGAGCCCGGGGTGCATGTGATCCGCATGCCCGAGCACTATGGGTTGCTGTCACCGATCCTGCATGTGGTGCCGCTGCAATTGCTGGCATACCACACGGCTTGTGCGAGGGGCACCGATGTCGACAAGCCACGGAATTTGGCGAAGAGTGTGACGGTGGAGTGACGAGTCGTAGAGGGCGTCAGCGCAAGAGCACGTTGGCGCCACTGGGCAGGTTCGCCACCGCGACATAGCCGATCGCGCCCGGTATCGACTGGACCACGCGAATCATCTCGTCGGCGCTGCCCATCTCGCGCGGCGGCACGCCCTTGCCGATGTAGCGGCGCACCGTCCAGTACGCCACGTACTTGTCCTCGTCCTGCTGCAGGTAGGTCTGAAGAAAGCGCGCCCGAACGGGGCTGCCC
>JBBSPW010000170.1:0-7508 GCA_038258365.1 Burkholderiales bacterium
CCCGACCGGAGAACGCCACCATGGGCGCAGACAACCCCTTCAGCCGGCCGCTGGCCAACGAGCCCGGTGCGACCCTGGCTCATTGGATCGGCGGCAAACCGCACCCGGCCAGCGGGCCGCGCAGCCAGACGGTCTGGAACCCGGCCACCGGAATGGCTGCGCGCCAGGTGCAACTGGCCGAGACTGCCGATGTGGATGCTGCGGTGGCATCGGCGAAGGCGGCACAGCCGGCCTGGGCCGAGATGCCGCCGATCCGCCGTGCCCGGGTGCTGAATGCCTTTCTGGCGCTGATGAACCAGTACAAGGACGACCTGGCGGCCTGCATCACTGCCGAACACGGCAAGGTCTACAACGACGCACAGGGCGAGGTCAGCCGCGGCATCGACATCGTCGAGTTCGCCTGCGGCGTGCCGCAACTGCTCAAAGGTGATTTCACCGAGCAGGTGTCCACCGGCATCGACAACTGGACCCTGCGCCAGCCGCTGGGGGTGGTGGCCGGCATCACGCCCTTCAACTTTCCGTGCATGGTGCCGTGCTGGATGTTTCCGCTGGCGCTGGCCTGCGGCAACGCGTTCATCCTCAAGCCCAGCGAACGCGACCCCGGCGCCAGCCTGCTGATGGCCGAGCTGTTGCAACGTGCCGGCCTGCCCGACGGGGTCTTCAACGTCGTGCAAGGCGACAAGGTGGCAGTCGACGCGCTGCTGGCGCACCCCGATGTGGCCGCGTTGAGCTTCGTCGGCTCGACCCCGATCGCGCGCCACATCTATGAGACCGGCGCCCGCCATGGCAAGCGGGTTCAAGCCCTGGGCGGCGCCAAGAACCACATGGTGGTGATGCCCGACGCCGACATCGATCAGGCCGTGGACGCGCTGATCGGCAGCGCCTACGGCAGCGCAGGTGAGCGCTGCATGGCCATCAGCGTGGCGGTGCTGGTGGGCGATGCGGCCGACCGCCTGATGCCGAAACTGGCCGAGCGCGTGCGCGCGCTGCAGATCGGTGACGGCATGAACCCGGCCAGCGAGATGGGACCGATCGTCACGCAGGAAGCCCGCGACCGCATCGAAGCCGCGATCGGCGCAGGCGCGGCGGCAGGCGCGACCTTGGTCGTCGACGGGCGCGGGTTCCGCGCAGCAGGCGACCCGGCGCTGGAACAGGGCTTCTGGACCGGCGGCACCCTGTTCGACCATGTCACACCGCAGATGAAGCTGTGGTCGGAGGAAATCTTCGGCCCGGTGCTCGCTTGCATGCGCGTGCCGGACTTCGCCGCCGCGCTGAATCTGGTCAACAGCCATGCGTACGGCAACGGCGTGGCCTGCTTCACCAGCGACGGCGGGGTGGCGCGCGAATTCGCGAGGCGGGTGCAGGTGGGGATGGTGGGCATCAACGTGCCGATTCCGGTGCCGATGGCGTGGCACGGCTTTGGCGGCTGGAAGGGCAGCCTGTTCGGCGACACCCATGCCTACGGCGAAGAAGGCGTGCGCTTTTATACCCGGCAAAAGAGTGTGATGCAGCGCTGGCCGGGGAGCATCGGCAAGGGGGCCGAGTTCGTGATGCCGGTGGCGCGTTGAGTGATCTGCGGGCGACCACCGCTGTTTTCGAATGCACCGATGTGGATGCACGGGTCCAAGCGCTGCTGGCAGCCGGCTTCTCGTTCAGCCGGTTGCCCACCGACGAATCCTGGCTCTGGCGCGAGGCGCGCCTGGCCGACCCGTCCGGCAATGTGTTGTGTTTGTTCTCGGCTGGTGACAATCGCAAGCACCCGCCGTGGCGGGTGCCCATGTGAGCGTTCGACTTTGTCCGCTCCGACGCCTCTCTGTTCCGAATCCCCAATGGACTGGTTCTTCACCGCACTGAAGCGTTATGCCGTGTTCCGCGGCCGCGCCGGACGGCCCGAATATTGGTACTTCGTGCTGCTCTACCTGGTCTGCTCGCTGGGCCTGGCGATCCTGGACGCGATCGCCGGTACGGTCAACGCCGAGTCGGGCGCGGGTTTGTTCGGCAGCGTGTTCGGGCTTGCGTTGCTGTTGCCGACGATCGCGGTTGGCGTGCGGCGCCTGCACGACATCGACCGCACCGGGTGGTGGCTGCTGATATCGCTGGTGCCGCTGATCGGCTGGATCGTTCTGATCGTGTTCGCTGCACAGCCGGGCACCCCGGGCAGCAACCGCTTCGGTGACGGACCCGATCCATTGGCCTGACGGGGTGGCTTCCTTCCGGGTGCACCCCATCCCGATTCACGTTGTCCCAGGAGCACCGACCTGAACCTTGACCCGACCTACCAGACCATCGCCATCCACCTGCTCGCCGGCTTGGCCGCTGGCGGCGCTATCGGGCTCGAACGCACCTTCCACGGCCGCCCGGCGGGCTTTCGCACCCACGCGCTGGTGAGCCTGGCGTCGAGCCTGCTGATGATGGTGACGCTGTACCAGAGCACCTGGCTGCCGGGCATGCCGGCCGAGTCGATCCGCACCGACCCCACCCGCATGGCGCAGGGCATCATGACCGGCATCGGCTTTCTGGGCGCCGGGGTGATCTTCAAGGAGGGCCTGTCGGTGCGCGGGCTGACCACCGCCGCGTCGATCTGGATCACCGCTGCCATCGGCATCATGATGGGCATCGGCTTTTATGTGCCGGGCATCGCCGCCACCGTGCTGACGCTGATCACGCTGTCGCTGTTCCGCTGGGTCGAATCGAAGTTGCCTTCGCATGAATACGCCCACCTGCAGTTGCGCTTCGACCGCGCGCAGGTGATGCAGGAAGACGCGGTGGTGGATTTTCTGAAACGCCACCACTTCACGGTCGCCAAGCTGAGCTACCGGTTGCTGGATGAGCAGCCGATCTTCGAGTACCGCATGGTCATCCGCAGCAACGCGCACCGGGCGATGAACGAGCTGTCTTCGGCGCTGCGCGAGGTCGACAGCATCCGTGCCTTTCGCATCGCGCCGACCGGTGATTGAGCAGCCGTGAAGCGGCCCACTGAGCGGTCACGATCGACGGCGCCCTGCCGATGCTGACCACCCGCGAACTCACGCAGCGCTTCCGCCAAGCCGGGCGCATCGAAGCCATCTTCTTGCGACCCGCCCGGCTGGTGCCCGTGTTGCCCGTCACCGAGGCGCAGCTCGAACCCGGACGCGGGTTGATCGGCGACCGCCGCTCGGCGGCGCTGCGCAGCGGCGACCGGGCGCAGAAGCGGGAAGTGACCTTGCTGCAGGCCGAGCACCTGCCGGCCATCGCAGCCTGGTGCGGCATCGCGCAACTCGACCCCGCGCGGCTGCGGCGCAACCTCGTGGTGTCGGGCATCAACCTGGTGGCGATGCGTTCGCTGTTCGCCGACGCGCCGCTGCGGTGGCAGATCGGCGAGCAGGTGGTGCTGGAAATCACCGGTCCCTGCGACCCTTGCTCGCGCATGGAAGCCGAGCTGGGGCCAGGCGCGTACAACGCGTTGCGCGGGCACGGCGGCATGACCGCGCGGGTGTGGGCGGGCGGCAGCATCCGCGTGTCGGACCCGGTGCGGCTGGTGTCCGCGGATGGACGGGCTGCAGCGGGCTCTGACAGTTTCGGCAGCTTGAAATGAACGCATCCGCCGCCCGCCTGCTCGCCGACGGCGTTCTGCTGCTGCATGCCGCGGTGGTGCTGTTCGTGGTCGGCGGCTTGCTGCTGGTGGTGCTGGGCAGTGCGCGGGGCTGGGTCTGGGTCAACCGGCGCTGGTTCAGGTTGCTGCACCTGGCGGCAATCGCGGTGGTGGTGCTGCAAGCCTGGGCCGGGGTGGACTGCCCGCTGACAACGCTGGAATCGTGGCTGCGGGTGCAAGCGTCCGGCGGTGATGTCGGCAGCGGCTACGCCAGCGGCTTCATCGAGCATTGGATCCACCAGCTGATGTTCTTCAGCGCCCCGACCTGGATGTTCACCTTCGCCTACTCCGCCTTCGGCCTTTTGGTGGTGGCTGCCTGGTGGCGCTGGCCATCGGTGCCGCCCCTGCTCGGCAGCACCGCGCGCCGGCTGGCAGACTCGCAGCGATGAGCACCCGACACAGCCTGTGGCAAGCGCGCTGGCAACTCGACGCCCTGACCGGCACCGCTGTCCACGACTGCGGCCTTCAGGTGCGGCTGGACGACGGCGCCGAGGGTTCCGACGGTTCCGAGCGCGCGGGCCGTGCCGACAATCGCGACGACATCGTGCAAGCACTGACGGCCACCCACGGTGCGCACAACGCGGCAGCGATGGTGCAGCGCCTGGTGCGCGAAGGCGCGCAACTGCTGATCGATCCGCATGCCCGCGGCTGGCGGGGCGGACCTCGCTGAGCCGGCCGGCGTCCGTGTCGTCCGTGCCGCCCATGTCGACCTCGTTCCCGATCCGACCTTCCTTCCACCCCTGACCTCAGAAAGTCCGACATGAAGTTCACCCTCCCGTCTCTCACGTTCGCTGCTGTCCGGCCGTCGGCCCCGCCGCGCCCGACCCCGTTCCGGCTGCGTTGGCTGGCTGCGCCTGCCGCGTTGGCGCTGGCCTCGTGCGCCATTCAGCCCGTTGGCTCGGGCCTGTCGATCGACCAAGCGCGCGCCACGGTGCCGCCCAGCTCGCCCGAATGCCTGACCAGCAAGATCAAGCCGGTCGACCCCTTTCCCGCCAGTGCGATCCCGCCGGGTTTGCTGGCCCAGGCCAAGAGCGGTCTGGTGGCGCTGCGCTACGACGTGATCGGCGGTGTGCCGAAGAACGTCGATGTGGTGCGCAGCAGCCCGGAGGGGCTGTATGACGCCGCTGCCCGGCAGCACCTGTCGGGCTATCGCGACCCGGCAGGCGGTACCGCGCGCGGTTGCGTGATGACCGTCGACATCAAGTTTTGAGCCCCCACGCTCCCTGACGGTCGCTGCCCCCCAGGGGGGCGTTTGCCTGCGGCCCGGCAAAGCCGGTTCCGCGGCTCCACGGGGTTGGGTTCGCTGCGCTCCGTTCGCGCACGACCGAGGCGGTTGGCGCGGTTCTCGCGGCTGGGCGGTGCCGGTTCGGGCGCGGATCGGGTTGCTGGGTTGGTGCAAATCGCTTCAGTCAGCCCACCTATCGGCCGAAACGGCGAGATGGTCCGAGTTTGTGATCCGCCTGACGTGCGCCCGCTGCCACTCTGTGGCCGTGGGCGGCGCATCGGCACGCCCGCGCTGCGGGCGCAGCTGGACGCGTTGCTGGCTCTCGCATCACCGAGCGGCGCCGAGCCCCCGCACCGTGCGGTGGAGCACGCGCGCAGTGCGGTGGAGTCGGCGCGGCTGGCGCGGCGACCCGACCTGCAGATGCAGGCCGGCGTGTGGCAGTGCGGGCACCTGCGACACCTGGGCCGATTCGCCGAACTGCTGGATGTGGCGCAGGCCCTGCTGGCCGAGTTGGCCACACCGCAACTGCCGAAGCGCCCGGGCCGTGTCCGCCAGGCGACGCTCGATGGCGGCCGCCAGAACCTGTTGCGGCTGCTGGCGCTGTCGGCAGGCGACGCCGGGCGCTTCGACATCGCACTGGCGGCTGCCAACGAACTGGTGCGCCTGACTGCAGGTGCTTGCGCCGGTTCCGCATTGCAGGCCGCGTTTGCGCTGGGGGCCTGCATGGAACGCATGGGTGACAGCTGGCAAGCGGTGCGGGTGCTTCAGCAGGCACTGGACGAACACGGCGCGGCAGCGCCCGACGGCGCGCTGATGGTGGCCTCGAATGCGGTGTGCGCTTTCTACATCGGCATCCTGCACCGCCTGCTGGGTGGGGATGACGGGGTCGAGCGCGCCCGCACCCTGGTGCTGGCCCGGGCAGCGGGCGACACCGCGCGCCGGGTGCTGCAGCGCTCGCCCGATCCGGTCTACGAGGTGGCGGTGCTCGGCAACCTGGCCGAAGTGTTGCTGCACCAAGGCGAGCTGGATGCCAGCGAGCCGCTGCTGCGCCAGGCGCTGGATCGCGCCCACCAACTGGGCCTGCGCGCCCATGGCTGGCGTGCCCGGGCCACCTGGTGCGACTGGCTGCTGGCGCAAGGCCGGCCGGCCGATGCGCTGGCCGATGCGCGCGCCGTGCTGGCGCAGATGGGTGCCGAAGCCCCGCCACAAACCGCCGTGCGCGCCCACCATGCGGCGTACCGGGCCTGCCGCCGGTTGCGGCGGCCGGCGCAGGCGCTGGCGCACCTGGAAGCGGTCGAACGGATCGAGCGCCAACGCGTCACCGCGCAGCTCAAAGCGCAGTCGCAGCTGTTCGTCACCCGCATGGAGATGCAGCGCGAGCAGCGCCAGCTGGTGCAGGAAGCCGAATCGGCGCGCAACGAGGCGCGCCACCACAGCGAGCGCGCCGAGCGCGACCCGCTGACCGGCATCGGCAACCGCCGCCACCTGGCGCGCCGCATCGCCGAGCTGTTTCCGGTGCGGCAGCGCAAAGGCCAGCCGCTGGCGCTGGCGCAGATCGATATCGACCACTTCAAGCGCATCAACGACACCCACGGCCATGCGGTGGGCGACCGGGTGCTGGTGGCGCTGGCCGCCCTGCTGCGCGAGAACATCCGCGCCGGCGATGTGCTGGTGCGGCTGGGGGGCGAAGAGTTCCTCGTCATCCTGCCGGACCTGGACCCGATCCAGGCCGCCGATTTCTGCGAACGGCTGCGCCAGCGCATCAGCACCCATCCCTGGCCCGACATCGGCGGCGCCGGGTCGCTGACGGTCAGCATCGGCTTGGTCGGCGCGCCACCGTACGACGAAGCCGCTTTGATGCTGGCCGCCGACCTGGCGCTCTACCGTGCCAAGCGCGAGGGAAGAAATCGGCTGTGTGTGGGCTGAGGCGAAACAGCAGAGGCGGGCGCTGAGGCGCCTTGTCTTTCAGTGCCCGGCGTGCACGAGTCGATTTCTGCCGAAACGCTTGGCTTCGTAGAGCGCTTCGTCGGCGCGTTCGCGCAGGGACTCGAAGGGCACCGCCGGGGCGCTGCACAGACCGCAGCTGACGGTCACCTGCAGTCCTTCGGCGATCTGGTCCCAGGGGTGGATCTCGACATGGTGGCGCATGCGTTCGCAGACCTCGGCGGCGGCCGCATGGTCGGTGCCGGGCAGCACCACCAGAAACTCCTCACCACCCACTCGCGCCACCAGATCCGATCCGCGCGTGTGGGTTCGCAGCAGTTCGGCCAGTGCCACCAGCACCCGATCGCCCACGGCATGGCCGTGGCGGTCGTTGACCTGTTTGAAGTGGTCCAGGTCCAGCATCGCCACCGACAACGGCTGCGCACCGGCATCGGCTTGTGCCACCAACCGTGGCCAGCGCTGCTCCAGCTCGCGGCGGTTCGACAGGCCGGTGAGCTGGTCGCGCAGCGCGTCGGCTTCCAGCTCCCGCGCGCGGGCATGGTGCAGGCGCGCTTCGAGCCGGTTGTGCTCGGCTTCCATGCGGGTCACAAACAGCTTGGACTGGCCGCTGAGCTGGTTGATGGAACGCTGGCGCTCCAGCTTCAAGTACGCCTGAAGGTGCAACAGCGCTTCTTGCGGCAGGCCGAGCTGCTGGGCCGTGCGCCAGCG
>JBBSPW010000171.1:0-7451 GCA_038258365.1 Burkholderiales bacterium
ACCGCAGCCGACGCGACAACCGACAGCGACAGCGACACCGACAGCATCTACGCGCGCTGCAATCTCTGGTTGCTGAACACCGCGCTGCACCACGCCGCCGGCCAGTGGCCGCTGCGGCTGATCTGCCTGTGGAACGGTGCGGCTGACGAAGGGCCGGGCGGCACCGGGCAGATGGTGCGAGCGGTGCAGAGCCGGGGTGGCCAGGTGCACTGGATCGACAGCCGCGGGCTTTGAGACGGCCGGGTTGACTTCAGCCTCTTGTTTGCGGACGACTTCGGTGCCTTCGCGGTCCGATATCGGCGGGTGAAGGATGAAGTGCAGGGTGCGGCGCGCGACGGCTGGTGACCGATGCGCATCCACACTGTTGAGGGCGAAGCCGACTTGCGCCGCGGCCGCTTTGTGGCGATCCTTCCAACCCCGATGCCGTGGCGCATGGCAAGGAGACACAGACGATGGCCGCACCGCAGCCGAAGGGCGCTTCCACCACCGTGCTGCTGCGTGCAGTCGATCTGGGCGCTGCCGAGAAGCCCCCCACGCCCGACGGCGTGCACATCACCCAGGCGCGCCGCGTGCAACCGGGTGCGGGTGTCGCGCGCGCTGGCGGCAAACCCACCACGGTGGCGGTGCAAAGCGACGAGCTGGTGCGGGTCGAGTACGAAAACGGCATCCGGCTGTGGATGCGTGCCGACGATCTGCTGCGCGAGCGCGGACAGGCCAGCACGCAACGCAGCGCCGGCGCCGAGCCGGTCTGGGACATCGACACCGCACCGAAAGCCGGGGTGTTCAACGCCACCCCGGCGTCGCGCGGCATGGTGGGCATCGGCATCAAGGTGCTGGAGTTCTTCGGGGTCGAGATCTCGAAGGAAGTGGCCGGGCGCGCGGCCGCGGTTTTCGAGGCCCGGCAGCTCGGTTTGGCCAAGGACCAGGCGCCGGGTCTCTACCGCACCCGGCTCGTGCAGGGCGCAGTGCTGCAAGCCGCACCGCTGGCGGCGCAACTGCCGATCGACCGGCCGCTGCTGGTGTTTCTGCACGGCACCATGTCCAGCGTGCACGGCAGTTTCGGTGCGCTGGAAGCGCCAGCAGAAAGCGCGCCGGCCGGCTTTACCAGCGCGGGCGCGGCCGTCAACGCCGGCTCGGTCGACGACCATGCCAACGACACCGCCCGGCGCGACACCCGCGCGGCGCTGCTGAGTCGCTACGGCGAGCACCTCTACGCGTTTGAGCACCTGAGCCTGACGCAGAGCCCGGTCGCCAATGCGCTGGACCTGGTCAACAGCCTGCCCAAAGGCGCCGAATTGCACCTGGTCTCGCATTCGCGCGGCGGCCTGGTGGGTGAGCTGCTGTGCCTGGGCCAGCGCGACCGCGCCAACGACCCGCTCGTGACCGGCATCGTCGAGCAGCTCTTCGACACCGACCGCACGATCGCGCCGCAGCTCGGCCTGGTTCCGCTGCCCGACGAACAGAAGGCCGCGCGCAATGCCGCCTATGCAGCCGACCTGCAGAAGCTGCGCGACCTGTTGGCAGCGTTGGACGACAAGCAGCTTCGCATCACGCGCTTCGTGCGGGTGGCTTGCCCGGCGCGCGGCACCACGCTGGCTTCGGGCCGGCTCGACCGCTGGTTGAGCGTGCTCGACCTGCTGGCCAGCCACACCTTGTTCGGTGAGGCTGCCGACTTCTTGCTGTCGGTGCTGAAGCAGCGCACTGATCCGCGCACCATGCCCGGCATCGAAGCGATGCTGCCGGGCTCGGCGTTGACCAGGCTCTTGCAACTGCCAGGCTTGACGACCCGCGCCGACCTGAGCGTGATCGCCGGCGATGTCGAAGGCCAGAGCTTCTGGGGCAGCGTCAAGCTGCTGGCGGCCGACTGGTTCTATGGCTCGGAGCACGATCTGGTGGTTAACACCGGCTCGATGAGCGGCGGGCTGAAGCGTGCGGTGGGCGATGCGCGGTGGCTGGAAGACAGCGGGCCGCAGGTGACCCACTTTCGCTACTTCACCAACGCCACATCGCTGCGCTGGCTGCTGGCCGGGCTGACCCGCACCGACGCCGAGAACGGCGGCTTCGGCGCCATCGAAGCTGCGCGTGCCGACGAGCCGCGCTGGCGGTCTGCCGTGGCCACGAGCCGTGCAGCGGCCACCCCGCGGCCGATCGTGGTGGTGGTACCCGGCACCATGGGCAGCGCACTCGATGCCGGCAACCGGCCGGTCTGGCTCAACTACTGGGCGCTGCTGCGCGGCGGTCTGGCCGACATCGGCTGGGACGCTGCGGGGGTGGAACCCGTCGACCTGATCAGTGCCTTCTATGGTCCGCTGCTGGAACACCTGGCGCGCGAACACCGGGTCGAGATCCTGCCCTACGACTGGCGCCGTTCGGTGCGCGACAGCGCCGCCGATCTGGCGCGGCTCCTGAAGCGGCTGCTGCCCGAAGCCGAAGCCACTGGCATGCCGCTGCACATCGTGGCGCATTCGCTGGGTGGCTTGCTCGGCCGCAGCATGATTGCCGATGGCGGCGAAGGCGCCGAGCTCTGGAAGCGCATGGGCCAGTTGAAGAAGCCGGGCCGGCTTCTGATGCTGGGCACCCCCAACCGCGGCTCTTACGAAGCGGTGCGCTGGCTGACCGGCTTCAACCCCACGCAGGCCAAGCTGAGCCTTCTGGACCTGCGGCACGATGTCAACGGCATCGTCGACATCGTGCGGCGCTTTCCGGGCATGGCCGAGTTGCTGCCGTTCGATGCAGCTTCCGGGGCCTTCTCGAAGGTCGAAACCTGGCGCCGCCTGAAGCGCGATGTGGACCTGCGGCTGCCGCTGATCGAGCAATCGGTGCTGGACGATGCGGGCACGACCTGGGCGCGACTGCTGGCTGCACCCGCAGACCCGGCGCGCATGCACTATGTGGCCGGTTGTCACCATGCCACCGTGATCGATGTGCGCGCCTCGGCCGAAAGCGAGATCCCCGGCCCGCGCCGATTGGACTGGGTGGCCACCACCGAGGGCGACGGCACCGTCAGCTGGGCCTCGGGCCGGCTCGACGGCGTAGCGATTCACTATGCCGAGCGCACGGCGCATGACGAGCTGTGCTCGAACATCGACGACCGGCGCATCTTCCGCGCCTATGTCGACCTGCTGGGCAGCGGCCGCACCGACCAGCTGGCCACCACTCCGCCCGTGCAGCGGGGTGCGAAAGGCGCGGCCACCACCTTCGTGCTGCCGCCGATGCCGGTGGCCGACAGCATCCCCGACGAACACGCGGTGGCGCTGCTCAACTTCAGTGGCCGCAAACCGGACTCCGGCGGGCCGCGCGTGACCACGCCGCAAATCGCCATCAGCGTGTGCCATGGCGATTTGTCCTATGCCCGCCATGCGGTGCTGGTGGGCCACTACGAAGGCGACACCATCGTCAGCGCCGAAGCCGCCATCGACAGCCGCCTGAACGGCGCTTTGATGGCGCGCCGCGACCTGGGCCTGTACCCGGGGCGCAAGGGCAGCCATGCGGTGTTCCGCAACCCCGATCCGGGCCGTTCGCCATCGGGCGCAGTGGTGGTGGGGCTGGGCGCGGTCGGCGACCTGGGCGCGGGGCAGTTGCAGGCGGGGGTGCGCGACGCGATGCTCGAGTACGCGCTGCGAGTTGCGCAGGATGCGGCGGTCACGTCTGCGGGTGGGTCTGTGGGATCGTCTGTCGGAGGCTCGGTGGGTGCCGGCGCCAGCGCCGGTGCATCCCGGGTGCAGGCGCGCCTGAGCTGCCTGCTGGTCGGCAGCGGCGGTGGTGGCCTGGCGGTTCGCGAATCGGTGGAATCGATTCTGCGCGGCGCCATCGACGCCAACAGCCGCCTGGTCGACACCGGCCTGGACAGCCGCGTGCTGATCACCGAGATCGAGTTCATCGAGTTGTACGAAGACCTGGCGATCGGTGCCGCACGCGCCATGGGCCACGCCATGGCGGCGGAGGACATCGAAAACGGCGTGCGCTGGTCCCCACCCACGCTTCGCACCGGCCAGGGCGGGCGCCTGCGCCGTTCCTACGACAGCGACCGCGCCTGGGACCAGCGGATCGAGATCATCGAAGACACCGAAGCCGACATGCTGCGCTTCAATGTCACCACCAACCGCGCGCGCTCCGAGGACACGCTGTCGACCGGCCAGCTGGCGCTGGCGGACCTGTTCGTGCAGCAAGCCGGCTCCAGCACGGTGGCCGACATGGCCCTGTCGAGCACGCTGTTCGAGTTGCTGCTGCCCCCCACCTTCAAGGAAATCGCGCCCGACCAGCGCGACATGGTGCTGGTGGTCGACGAACGCTCGGCGCGATTCCCCTGGGAACTGCTGCACGACCAGCGCAGCCCGAACAACGAACCGGTGGCGATTCAATCGGGCATCGTGCGCCAGCTGAAAACCGCTGACTTCCGGCTGCGTCCGGTGCATTCCACCGACGACACCGCGCTCGTCATCGGCAACCCGGATCTGGGGGCCAACCGACAGTTCCCGCCCTTGCCCGGCGCCCGCGCCGAAGCCGAGGCGGTGCGCGACAAGTTGCTGTCGCGGTGGGCGGCCCACGATGTCGAAGCGCTGATCGATGCCGAGGTGGCACCGATCGTGGCGGCGCTGCACAGCAAGCCCTGGCGCGTGCTGCATCTGGCCGGGCATGGTGAACACCGGTGGCAGCACCCGGTCACCGGCAAGCTGGTGTCGGGCATGGTGATCGGCGATGGTGTGTTTTTGACCCCCGGCGACATCCAGCAGATGCGCAGCGTGCCCGAGTTGGTGTTCATCAACTGTTGCCATCTGGGCAAGACCCTGGCTGTGGCACCTGGAGCGGACGGGCCGGCGGTGGACGCCGCGCGCCAGCCGCCGCCTTTCGCGGCGCTGGCCGCGAACCTGGGTGCGCAATTCGTGCGCATGGGGGTGCGCGCGGTGGTGTGCGCCGGCTGGGCGGTGGACGACGACGCGGCCACCACCTTTGCCAGCCACTTCTATGACCAGCTGCTGTCCGGTTGCAGCTTTCGCGATGCGGTTAAGGCGGCGCGGCGCAGCACCTGGGAGCTTCACAAGGGCAGCAACACCTGGGGCGCCTACCAATGCTATGGCGACCCGTCATGGCGACTGAGCCGCAACGCCGCCAGTGGCGACCGCAGTGTTGCCGACGACTACGTCACCGTCACCGAACTGGTGGCCGATCTGGCCAACCTGGCCGAATCGGCGCGGGTCGAATCAATGCGGGGCGGCATTGCGGCCGACCCGTTGCGCAAGCGCCAGCAACGCGCCATCGAAGCGATCAAGCAGCGCGCACCGACAGCGGTGCGCGAAGCCTGGCTGGCGCGCGCCGAGGTTGCCGAAGCGCTGGGCTTCGCCTATGGCGAGGCCCTGATGCTGCCCGAAGCGATCCAGGCACTGGAAGGTGCGCTGGTGGCGCACAGTGGCCATTGCCGCATCCGTGCCGCCGAGCAGTCGGCCAACTTCAAGGTCCGACAGGCCGCCGAAGAAGCTGCGCGCCTGCGCTAGCAGGCGCCTGCCGATGCGAAGGCCTTGGCGGCTGTGGCTGCCCGCATCGAAGCCACCATCGCCGAGCTCGACACCCTGAACCGCCGCGCCTCGACACCCGAGCGCCTGCAACTGCTGGGCAGCGCCAGCAAGCGCCTGGCCTGGGTGTCTGCCGACAACAAGGCCCGCTCCAGCGCGCTGCTGCGCATGGCGCGGTACTACCGCAAGGCGCTGGACATGAAGGGCGGTGACGATGTCTACGCGCTGTCGAACTGGGCGCTGGCCTTGCTGCTTCTGGAGCGCGCCGACCCGGCTTATGGCGGCGGCAGCTGGCATGCCGAGCTGGCGCGGCTGATACAGCGCCAGTCGGACCGCACCCGCGCCCGCGACGAAGCCGACCCCGACTTCTTCAACATCGCCGGCCTGGCCGACCTGCAGGTGCTGCGTTTGCTGCTGGCTGCCGACGACGCAGCCGCAGTGGTGGAACTGAGCGACAGCGCGGCTGCGGGCTATGCCGCGGCGCTGTCGCGCGGAGCCAGTCTGCGCGTGGCCGGATCGGTGCGCGAACACCTGGACTTTCTCATCGACCTGCTGGCCACCCCGGCCACTGAACGCTCAGACCGATCGCAGGCTGCGACCGGCTGGCCGCCGAGGGTGAGGGTTGCCGTCATCGCTTTGCGCGGACGAATCTGACAACTCGGGCCTCGCCGCAGTGGTTTGTGCGGCATCCGGCGCGACAGTTCGGCCACGCGCTGCCGACAATGCTGCCATGACCGTTTTCTACTGGACCATGGCCGTGCTGATCGTTGGCACCTTTGCGCCCTCGGCGCTCTACATGGGCCTCTATGCCACCACCGGCGAGCCCGCCTGCCTGGACCGGGCACGGCTGCTGTGGAACCTGTCGCGGGTGTTCACGCTGCTGGCGTTCAACCTGCTTGTGTGGGGCCACGTGGTGGTGGGCCTCTGGAGCATCTGGCGGCATTGACCGTCAGCGAAAGGGCGCGAGCGAAGCGCAGCGAACCCACCAAGAAAAGCCGCGGAACCGGCTTTGCCTGAAAGCGCGCCAACCGAAGCGACCGGACGCGAGCGAAGCGCAGCGAACCCACCGAGAAGAGCCGCGGAACCGGCTTTGCCGGGCCGCAGGCGGAGCGCCCCCTCGGGGGGCAGCGACCGCCAGGGAGCGTGGGGGCTGCTTTACCGGCCTCCGGTTACATCGATGATGGTGCCTGTGACATAGCTGGCCTCGTCGGACAGCAACCAGACCACCGAGGTTGCGACTTCTTCGGCACTGCCGGCGCGCTTCATCGGCACATTGCCGGCCATGCGCTCGGCGCGGTCGGGCTCGCCGCCCGAGGCGTGGATGTCGGTGGTGATGATGCCGGGCCGCACCGCGTTGACGCGCACGCCTTCGGTGGCCACCTCCTGCGCCAGACCGCGGGTGAAGGTGTCGATCGCGCCCTTGGCTGCCGCGTAGTCCACATACTGGCCCGGCGCCCCCAGCCGGGCCGCAGCCGACGACAGATTGACGATCGAGCCGCCCGCGCCGCCATGGCGGGTGCTCATCCGCAGCAGCGCCTGCCGGGCGCAGTAGAAGCTGCCGCAGACATTGATCGCGAACATCCGCTGCAGCCGCGCACCCTGCATCGCATCGACTCTGCAGGCCGTGTCGACCACACCGGCGTTGTTGACCAGGCCCGCCAACGGCCCCCAGCCTTCGCTGCGCAGTGCGTCGATGCGGCCGAAGATCGCCTCGACCTGTGCTTCGTCGGCCACATCGGCTTGCAGCGTGACGGCACGCCGGCCCGCAGCGCGCACATCGGCGGCGACCCGCTCGGCGGCATCGGCATCGCGGGTGTAGTTCACCGCCACATCCCAGCCCCGCGTGGCAGCCAGGCGGGCAATGGCGGCGCCGATGCCGCGACTGGCACCGGTGATGAGCAAGGTGGTCATGGCGGCGGTTCCTCGGTGGGTCGGGTGCCG
>JBBSPW010000172.1:0-7404 GCA_038258365.1 Burkholderiales bacterium
GGTGCGACCAGCTATTTCGGCTACAGCGGCGGCGTGAGCAGACTGTTCGGTGGCGTCCAGACACGCGTAATCAGCGGTCTGCCATCGCTGGCATCGCTCGATGGCACCGACTCGGCCGGCCTGCAGGACATCGTCTTCGGCTCTGGCGGTCAAGCCTGGGGACTTTTCGGTTTAGGTTCCAGTCCGGCACAGCGCGACAGCCTCGGCGCTTTTGGCGCGTCGTTTCTCGGCACGGTTTCGAGCTTGAGCCTGGGCGGCGCCGGCATTGTCGCGTCCGTGGCAGACATCTCCCGATTCGAGGGAACAAACAACCCCGCTGGGGGCACGGTAGACAGCAATCCGTACGGCTTTGCGCGCACTGCAGCCGGCAACTTCATCGTCGCCGACGCCGGTGGCAACAGCTTCCTGCAAGCGACTGCTGCGGGCTCGGTGTCGGCGCTCGGCGTGCTGCCTGCACAGCCGAACCCGCTGCCTTTCGGGCCGCCGGTCTACCAGGCAGTGCCGACCAGCATCGCGATCGGTCCTGACGGCAGCTACTTCATCGGCCAACTCACCGGGTTCCCGTTTCCGGCCGGTTCGGCCAATGTCTTCCGGTACGACCCATCGACGGCCACCACCAGCGTCGCCTATAGCGGCTTCACCAACATCATCGACCTCGAGTTCGACGCCGCCGGCAATCTGTATGTGCTGCAGCTCACGAGCAATGGTCTCGCGTCGCCCGGCGGGCCCGGCAGTGGCGTGTTGCTGAAGATCGACAGCCTGACCGGAGCGCGCACGACGATCGCAAGTGAGGGGCTTCAATTCCCGGGCGGCATCGCGATCGAGAGCGGGCCGGGTGGCGCTGTTTTCTATGTCAGCAACCACACCAACCTGCCGCTCGGAGGTGAAGTGCTGCGCATCAGCGCCGTGCCGGAACCAAGCAGCTTCGCGCTTCTCTTCGGCGGCGCGTTGTTCGTGTTTGCGCTCGCCAAGCGGCGCGCCTGAACGACCTGTCCGGGCAGCAACGCTCGGTTCATGGCAACGTCTCACGGTTCAGACAAGACCGCTGCCCGGTGTGAGCGCCAGGGCCACTGAGCGCTTGCTGTCTTTGGCAACCCCGATGCCGAGCAGTCGGCAGGGATATCCCGCCCCCCGCTTCTGGTCCTTCGCGGCCTAGGATCGGTACGGCCCGCCGGCGCCTTTGTCGCCGGGGTCACAGGGAATCTGCATGCAACAGCTTTCGGGCCTTGACGCGACCTTTCTGTACCTCGAAACCGCGCAGATGCCGATGCATGTCGGCGCTCTGCATGTCTTCGAGTTGCCGGCCGGCTCCAAAGGCAAGTTCGTCACCGCGTTGCGCAAACACATCGCCGCTCGCCTGCCGTTGACGCCAGCGCTGCGGCGGCGCCTGTGGTGGATGCCGCTGAACATGGCCAACCCGGCCTGGGTCGATGCCGAGCCCGACCTGCGCGAGCACATCGTCAGCGTCGACCTGCCCAAGGGCTCGGCGATGGCGTCGCTGGAAGCCGAGGTTTCGCGCCTGCACCCGGTGCTGCTGCCACGCGATCGGCCGTTGTGGAAGTTCTTCGTCTTCGAAGGCCTGGCCCCTTCGCCCGATGGCCAGCGGCGCGTGGCGCTGTACACGCAGCTGCACCATGCCGCGGTCGACGGGCAAGCTGCGGTGGCATTGGCCAATGCGATCCTGGACACCACCTCCGAACCGCGCGCGCTGCAGATTCGGCCCTCGACCCGCCAGAAGGTCTACAAGCTGGAGATGACCGAGATGCTGCGCGGCGTGATCGGCTCGCAAGCGCAGAAGGTGGCCGCGATCGTGCGCAACCTGCCGGCCACCGCCGGTACCTTGAAGGCGACGGCGTTGACGCTGGCTTCGCGTGGCATCGGCGACGGTGGCTCAGGAAACGCCAGCGACGATGGCATCGACAAGTCCGGCGCTGTCGCCACCCTTGCCAAGGGCAAGTCCGGCAATCTCACCCTGGCGCCGCGCACCGCCTTCAACGCCTCGGTCACCGAAGGCCGCGCCTTCGCAGTGATGAGCTTGCCGCTGGCCGAGATGAAAGCGCTGGGCAAGGCCCAAGGCGCCACGCTCAACGACATCGTGCTGATGCTGTGCAGCACCGCACTGCGACGCTATCTGGCACGCCACCACGCCCTGCCGCGCAAGAGCCTGGTGGCGGCGGTGCCGATCACCTTGCGCGCAGCGTCCGATGTGGCGGTTGGTGCTGCAGCCGGCAACCAAGCGTCGATGAGCCTCGTCAGCCTGGGCACCCACATTGCCGACACCGAAGCGCGGCTGGCGCACATTTGTCAGGCCAGCAAGGCGATGAAGTCGACGATGGGCGGATTGAAGTCGATTCTGCCGACCGACTTTCCTTCGCTCGGCATTCCGTGGCTGATGGAAGCCGCAACCGCGTTGTACGGCAAGGCCAAGGTGGCCGACCGGATGCCGCAGGTCGCCAACCTCGTGATTTCCAACGTGCCCGGGCCGCAGGTGCCGCTGTACATGGCCGGGGCGCGCATGCTCAGCAACTACCCGGCTTCCATCGTGGTGCACGGGCTGGGACTCAACATCACCGTGCAGAGTTACGACAAGTCCATGGACTTTGGTTTGATGGCCGACGCCGCAGCGATGCCCGATGTGCGCGAGCTGGCTGCGGCGCTGGCGGTGGCTTTCGACGACTTGGTGGCGCTGACGGCGCCGGCCGAAACTGCCGCCGCGGGGGAGTCCGATGTGGCCGAGGTGCTGCGACGATCGGCAAGGCGCCTGGGTGGATCGGTCGAGTCGGTGGGCGCTGCCGCCCGGTCGGCGGTGGGCAAGGCGGTGACCACCAGCGTGGGCGGGGTCGGCAAAGTCGTCGGCAAAGCGGTCGACAGCGCGCTGCGTTCGGCGATGGAAGGCGCCGTGTCGCAGTTCGCCGGCAGCGCACCAGCACCGGCACCGCGTCGGGCACCGGCGTCGGCGGCCTCGACGAAGGCAAAAGCTGCGAAGTCGGACAAAGCCGCCAAGTCGAGCAATACCGCATGCGCCTCGCCCGGTTCAGAAGCCGATGCCGCCGCTAAATCCCCATCCAAGGGCAAGCCCGAGCGACAACCGCGTCGCGCTGGCTAAGATCGGTCGATGGTTTCGTTCTTTGGAGCAAGGCGCGGCGGCGCCGCCGAACCCCGGCTGCAGCGCGACCCGCCGTCTGAACTGGCGCTGGCTGCGCCCGGGCTTTGGCAATTGGCGCTGGAAGCGCGTGCGCCGCTGGAATTTGCGTCCCTCGTGGCTGCCATTCCCTGGCTGCGGCGTTTGCCTCCCGGCGACGGCCACCCGGTGGTGGTGTTTCCGGGGCTGGGTGCTTCCGACTTCAGCACCGTGCCGTTGCGGCGCTTTCTGCGCAGCCTGGGCTACACCGCTTACGCGTGGCGGCAAGGCTTTAATTTCGGCCCACGTGCAGGGGTGCTGGAAGGCTGCCGGGCCGAGCTCAAGCGCGTGGTCGACCTGCATGGTGTGCCGGTCAGCCTGGTGGGCTGGAGTCTCGGCGGCATCTACGCCCGCGAACTGGCCAAAGAATTGGGGGGCCAGGCGCGCTGTGTCGTCACACTCGGCACGCCGTTCGCCGGGCATCCGCGCAGCACCAACGCCTGGCGCTTCTATGAACTGGTGAGCCGCCAGCGGGTTGAAGACCCGACGCTGGCCGCCCAGTTCAAGCGCATCCGCAAACCGCCGCGCTGCCCCACCACCAGCATCTACAGCCGCAGCGACGGCGTGGTGGCGTGGCGCGCCAGCCTGAACCCACCGGGCCCGCTGGCCGAGAACATCGAGGTCCGCGCCAGCCACATCGGCATGGGGTTGAACCCGCTGGCGCTGCTGGCAGTGGCCGACCGCTTGGCGCAAGCGCCCGGCGCGTGGCATCCGTTCGACCCGCAGGGCCGGCACCGGCGTTTCTATCCGCTGGCTCGCGCTGCCGATCTGGCGCACACGGCCGCCGGCGACTGAGTCCGTGCAGATCGTTGCCAACGGCATCGCGATCGAGGTCGACGACCAGGGACCACCCGACGCCGAACCACTGGTTTTGATCATGGGTCTGGGGATGCAACTGGTGGCTTGGCCGCAGGCGCTGGTGCAGTTGCTGATCGCACGCGGGTTCAGGGTGCTGCGGATCGACAACCGCGACGCCGGACTCAGCGCCGGCTTCGATCAACACGGACTCCCGAACCTGATGTGGTCGGCACTGCGCTATGCGCTGAAGCTGCCCGTGTCGTCTGCCTACGGGCTACCCGACATGGCTGCCGATGTGGTGGGCTTGCTGGACGCCTTGGGACTGAAAAGCGCCCATGTCTGCGGCGCATCGATGGGCGGCGTGGTGGCGCAGCATTTGGCTGCACAGCATCCCGCCCGTTTGCGCAGCCTGACCCTGATGATGACCAGCAGTGGCTCCCGCAAATTGCCGGGGCCTTCGCTGCGGGTGCGGCGAGCCCTGCTGTCGCGCCCGTCGAAGCCGGGTGTGGACGCTGCCGTGGCGCAGACCAAGTCGCTGCTGCAGGTGATCGGCAGCCCTGCTTTTCCAGCCGATGCGGACATGCTGGACCAGCGTTTGCGCGCGTCCATGCAACGTGCGCTGCGGCCCGCTGGCGTGGTCCGGCAGCTGGCTGCTGTCGCTGCCGATGGCGACCGCAGCGCGCTGCTGTCGCGCATCACCGCGCCCACCCACATCATCCACGGCCAGGCCGATGTGCTGATTCCGGTGGCTGCGGCCACCGATCTGCAACGCCGCATCGCCGGCGCCACCCTCGACCTGGTGCCCGGCATGGGGCACGACCTGCCAGACGCGTTGCTGCCTCGCTTTGCGGATGGAATCAAGGTCAATGCGGATCGCTTTGCTGGCGCCCGGGCGCAAAGCGGCTAGCGAATCGAGGCGTCGTCCGACGTGCTTGCGTCCATTGTGGGAAGACACTCGCACGGCGTTGCAGACTGCCCGCACGCACGGTTACTTCACCACCGCCCTCAGGAGGCCTCATGTCCACTCGCCGAAGTTTCATCCGCATCCTGCCCTTGGGTCTGGCCAGCGCCGCCAGCCTGCCGCTCATGGTCGCCTGTGGCGACAAGGCACCACCACCGGCACCACCGCCTGTCCCAACCCCGCCCCCGGCTGCTGCGCCGATGCCGGCGCCGATGTCCGAGGCCTCAGCCCCGGATATGGGCGCACCCGCCATGCCCGGTGCCGCATCGGCACCGGCCACTGCCGGCAGCACCGCACTCGTAAGCCCACAGGACCCTGCAGCGATCGCGCTCGGGTATGTGGCGGTGGCCACCAATGCCGATGCCGGCAAGTACACCAAGTACGCATCGGGACAGGCCTGCAGCAACTGCGCGCTCTACCAGGGCAAGGCGGGCGACACCGAAGGACCTTGCCCGTTGTTCGGTGGCCGCCATGTGCTTTCAACCGGGTGGTGCAGCGCCTATGTGAAGAAGGCCTGAGGCGGCGGCACCTTCCAGCAGCGCGACTGGAAAGTCTCGCAGCAGATCCGCCAACAGCAAGGGGGTCTGCGCAAGGTGCTCTCGGCCAGTGACCCCATCGGTCAGGCTTTCGGGAGCGGCTGCTGCGGCGCTGCCGCCAGCCGGCCAGATGATCCGGGTATCGTCCCAGATCGCGCCGATCGGTGGGTCGCCGACCGCCAGTCCCAGCGAAGCCGGCAGGCGGGTGGCCACCACCACCAGCCACTGCGCACCGTCGCGGCGCGCAAACGCCAGCACATGATCGGCGCGTGATCCGACCACCTCCAGCGGCAGATAGTCGGCGATTTCCAGCATCGGTCCGTGGCGCATGCGCAGTTGCAGCGCGCACCAGTTGACCCAGAACTTGGCCCGACCGTCGGGCGCGCCAGCCAACCACAACCGCAGGGTGTCGACACGGGCCGCAACCGGCGTTTCCGAAGCCGCGGTCTGCTGGGCATCTTTGAGCATCGCCCGCCTGCGGTCGAAGTCCACCGGGCGGCGGTTGTCCGGGTCGACCAGCGACAGCTCGATCGCTTCGTGCCCCTGATAGTAGTCGGGCACCCCTGGCGAAAATCCCTTCAACGCCGCCAGGCTCAAGCCGTTGAGCGCACCGTACCAGGCCACCAGACCGACCGTGGTTTGCAGGTCCGAAAGGATCAGGTTGTTGTCGCGGGGCGCCAGCAGCGCGGCGATGAAGCTTTGCAATGCTGCCTCATAGGCCGGGTGCGGGTTCATCCAGCTGGTGATCAATTTCGATTCGCGCACCGACTTCAGCATCGCAGCCTGCACGCGCTCGGTGTAGTCGGCCACCGCAGCGTCGCTCAGCTCGCCCGTGGGCAGGCTGCCGACCAGGGTCTGGTACAGCAGGTATTCGTCGGTGCGGCTGGGTGCGCGCTCACCGTCGACCGTGCGTTTGTGGCTGCGTGCCAGGCGGCTCCAGCGCCGCACCGTCAGACGCCAGGCAGCGGGCATTTCGCTGATCACGTCGATGCGCAGGCGCACGTCTTCGCTGCGCTTGGCATCGTGGGTGGAGGTCGCCAGCATCGCCGCCGGGCGCTCGAGCTGCCGCTCTCTGTTGATGGCATGGAAGGCCGCCACCGAGATGCCGAAATCATCCGGCTCGCCACCCACATCGTTGAGTGAGATCAAACGCTGGTGGCGGTACAGCGCGGTGTCCTCGATGCCCTTGGCCACCACCGGCGCGGTGTACTGCTGCAGCCGTTGCGCGAAGCGCCGGTAGCGCTCTCCCAGCCCCGCCGGCGCGCCCACCAGGGGCCGGCCGAGCAAGACGCGGCGCAGGAAATCGAACACGCTGGCATCGGCCGCCACGCTGCGCCGCCGCGCCTGACCGATCGCCCAGTCGATGTACTTGCGGTCCTGCCGGCTCGGTTTGTCGACGATGTAGGTGCGGTAGACCGGAAACGACGCCACCACTTCGGCCAGCGCCGCGCGCAGGATGTTGAGTGTGAAGTCGCGGGTGCGGCGGTCTTCGCGCGCCAGCCGCAGCAGGGTGTTCGACAGCACTGTCAACTCGCCCGCCAGCGTGCCGTCCATCACCACATGGCGGCAATGCCAGGACAGGTGCTCGAAGTCTTCGGCCTCGTCCCGAACGAATGCCCGCCAGGCGCGGTCGAGCCGGTTGCGGGAAGACCCATCGACAAACACGCCGTTGACGACATTCGCATAGCGGTAGCCGGTGGTGCCATGCACCGCCCAGTCTCGCGGCACCTGCTCGTGCGGGGCGACGATCTTCTCGACCACCACATAAAGCGGCATCTCGGGCCGGGTGTCTTCGTCGCCCGGTTTCGGCTCGGGCAGACCGGCCATCTCCGCGTAACGCTGCTGCAGCCGCCGGAAGTAGGCAGCGGGGTCGGCGAGACCATCGGGATGGTCGATGCGCAAACCGTCGATGCGGCCGTCGACCGCCA
>JBBSPW010000173.1:0-7398 GCA_038258365.1 Burkholderiales bacterium
GGCTGCCACGTACTTCATCGCCGCGTCGTAGATCGCCATCTGCTCGGGCTTTCCAGCGCTGCCGGCCTGGTACAGCGTGTAGCCACCCTCGACCCGGCTGCCGTCGGCACCGGCCGGCAGCATCAGGTTCTTCACCCGCACATTGGCGAAGGTGCCGCGCATCATGACCTCGTGGTTGCCGCGGCGGGCGCCATAGCTGTTGAAGTCGGCCTTCAGCACGCCGTTTTGCAGCAGGTACTTGCCAGCCGGTGAGGTGTCCTTGAAGCTGCCCGCCGGGCTGATGTGGTCGGTGGTGATGCTGTCGCCGAACAAACCCATGATGCGTGCGCCAGTGACTCCGGCTTCCAGCGCCTTGGGCTCCATGCCGAAGTCGCTGAAGAACGGCGGCTCGGCGATGTAGGTGCTCTTCGGCCAAGTGTAGACATTGCCTTCTTCGCCCTTGATCTTCTGCCACAGCTTGCCCGGCTCGGTCTTGACCTTGCCGTAGTTGTCGCGGAAGGCCTTGCCGTTCATCGCGAACTTCATCAGCTTGGCAACCTCGTCGCTGGTCGGCCAGATGTCGCCAAGGAAGATGTCCTTGCCACCCTTGCCCTTGCCCACCGGCTCGGTCATCAGATCGCGGGTGACGGTGCCGGCAATCGCGTAGGCCACCACCAGCGGCGGGCTGGCCAGGAAGTTGGCTTTCAGGTTGGGGTGGATGCGGGCTTCGAAATTGCGGTTGCCCGACAACACCGCTGCGCAAACCAGGTTGTTCTTGTTGATGGTTTCGTTGATCTCCGGGGTCAGGTCGCCCGCATTGCCGATGCAGGTGGTGCAGCCATACGCCGCCACCGCAAAACCGAGCTTTTCCAGATACGGCAACAAACCGGCCTTGGTCAGGTATTCAGTGACGATGCGCGAGCCGGGTGCCAGCGAGGTCTTGATGTGCGGCTGCACCTTGAGACCCGCTTCGACGGCCTTCTTCGCCAGCAGCCCGGCGGCCAGCAGCACGCCGGGGTTGCTGGTGTTGGTGCAACTGGTGATGGCGGCAATCAGCACATCGCCGTTGCCGATCTCGAGCGTTTTCGGCGCTTTCTTCTTGTCAGGCGTCTGCGCCGCAGTGGCTTCCATGGTCGGTTTGTTTGCGTTCATCTCGACCACGTCCATCGGCGCACCGGGCGGCGTGTCCTTTTGTTCCTTGGCAGCGACGCCGCCCGCCATCGGCACGGCATAGCGCTGGTCCAACCTGTCGGCCGGCTGGTTGAATCCGTTGTCGGACGGTCCGGCACTGAACAGGTCGCCGAACTTGGTTTTGACGTTGCCGAGTTCGATCCGGTCTTGCGGGCGCTTCGGACCGCTCAGGCTGGGCGACACGGTGGACAGATCGAGCTTCAGCAGTTGCGTGTAGTCGATGTCGGCGGCCGCCGGGATGCCGAACATCTTCTGTGCCTTGAAGTAGGCTTCGAAAGCCTCGATCTCGGCCTTGGTGCGACCCGTGCCCTGAAAGTAGTCGATGGTCTTCTCGTCGACCGGAAAAAAGCCCATCGTGGCGCCGTATTCGGGGGCCATGTTGCCGATGGTGGCGCGGTCGGGCAGGCTCAGGCTGCGGGTGCCTTCGCCGCAGAACTCGACGAACTTGCCCACCACCTTGGCCGCGCGCAGGATCTCGGTCACGGTCAGCACCAGATCGGTCGCGGTGACACCCTCACGCAGTTGGCCTGTCAACTCCATGCCCACCACATCGGGGGTCAGAAAGTACACCGGCTGGCCCAGCATGCCGGCTTCGGCTTCGATGCCGCCCACACCCCAGCCGACCACACCGATGCCGTTGATCATGGTGGTGTGGCTGTCGGTGCCAACCAGGCTGTCGGGGTAGTAGACCTTGTCAGCCGTCTTGTGCACGCCGCGCGCCAGGTATTCCAGATTGACCTGGTGGACGATGCCGAAGCCCGGCGGCACCACGCCGAACGTGTCGAAAGCGTCCATGCCCCACTTCATGAACTGGTAGCGCTCCTGGTTGCGCTGGAATTCCAGCTTCATGTTCAGGTCCAGCGCTTTCTTGGTGCCGTAGTAATCGATCATCACGCTGTGGTCCACCACCAGGTCCACCGGCACCAGCGGCTCGATGCGTTTCGGGTCCTTGCCCATCCGCTCGGCCACGTTGCGCATGGCCGCCAGGTCCGCCAGCAGCGGCACACCGGTGAAGTCCTGAAGCACCACACGTGCGACCACGAACGGGATCTCTTCGGTGCGCGATGCCTTGGCTTTCCACTGCGCCAGTTGCGACACATGCTCGGCTGTGACTTTCTGGCCGTCGCAGTTGCGCAGCACCGATTCGAGCACGATGCGCATCGACACCGGCATGCGCGCCACACCCGGGTAGGTCTTGGCCAGCGTGGGCAGTGAATAGAGCTGGCCTTCTTTGCCCGATGCCGTCTTGAAGGTCTTCAGCGTCTTGGCGAAGGGGTGTGCGGGCTTGCGAGTGGTTTGCTTTTTTGTCGTCGGCATGGTCGTGTCCGGGTTGGGGTTTCGTTTCGAAGTCTACGCATGCTGCAGTCGACAATTTTGAAGGTTTGGCGCGTCAACTCGACCTGAGCGCAAACACTTTCAGTGCCTTGAAGCAGTCGCGGAAAATACTGGCGTCGCGACCGATGAGGCCGGTGCACTGCAGCAGCGCGTGGGCACCGATCAGGAACTTGGGCACGGTGCGTTCTGCACCGGCGTTTTCGCGGCCGCCCTCGATTCTCAAGCGCTGCTCGTATCGCCTCCGCATCTGGCCAGCGCGCAGCGCTGCGTCGGTCGTCACCGAGCAAGTCGATCAGTAGGCGAGTGCCGATGCCGATCATCGCCCGACCGATTCACTTGGCGCCGAGCTCCGCAGCTTGCGCATCGCATCATCGGAAGTCGGACCCTCAGGCAACTTGAAACGGCCCCTCGGACATCGATTACTGCTTCAGTCGTATGTGGGGAATATACATACCTCCGCCGACCCCCCCCCATCGCGGGGGTGGGGCCTGGTCACAAGTTGAGACAGACTCCGATGTCTACCCGACCAAACCAGAGGAGTCCGGCTTGAAAGCACTCACCAACCGCCGTTTCAGCAACACCACCCTACCCACCTTGTCAGCTTCGGCTGGGTCGCGCTCGCGCAGTGTATTGCTGGGAGCTGCGGCCGTGGTGGCACTGTCTGCGGCCGTGCCGCTGCCGGCTCAGGCGCTGACGATCATGTTGAATTTCGTGTCGGCGCCCACCACCGATCGCAACAACGTCACCACCATTCCGGAGTCATTCTCCGGCTGGGGTTTCACCGGGTTGGATCTGAATGGCATTCGACAGGCTTCGTTGAACAGCGCGATCACCGACTACCTTCTTTACCCGAGTTTTGCAGTCAACGGGTTCAGCCCGCTGCCGGCTGGCAAGGAGCTGAATGTGAACTTCGAGTTCAGTGTCGGCTTGACCGCTCCGGTGAATGGCGATACCGAGTGGTACTACATGAACATCGGCGATGCGATGCCGAACCAGAGTTTCCTGGGTCAGGCCTGCCTCGGCTGCGTCCGCAACACTGCCGGCGTGCCGACAGTGGCCAACGGCACGATCTTCGGCAGCACCTTGACCGACACCATCTCGGGTGCGCTGCTCAGTCTGGCCACCTCGGATCAGCAGCGGCTGAATCTTCTGGCTGGCACTGCGGCGCACGAGATCGGTCATGCCTTCGGTTTGGTTCATCCCAGCGCCGCACTGGCCAATCCCGGCGAGTCGACGTTCTCGATCATGGCCACCGGCGCGGCGCCCACCTCGATGCCGAACAACCAGCGCATCCTGGACCGGGCTTTCGCGTACAGCGAATTCCAGACCCTGGTCGAGCGCATCGGCCTGCGCGATGTCTCGCCGGTTCCGGAACCCGGCACCAGTGTGCTGTTGGCGCTTGGTGTGGTGGCGTTGGGCTTTCGCCTGAAGGCAGCTCGGCGCAGCAAGTAAGACCGTGGGACGCGGCCGAGCCGGTCAGCTGGCTCTGGCCAGCGGCAGGTTCAGCAACAGGTTCTGCGGCTTCAGTCGCAGAACCTGTTTTTCATTGGCCATCAAGCCCAGGTAGATCGCCTTGCCGGCCACATCGGCACGCATCTCGGCCGGGTTGTCGAAGCGCAGCCTGAACAAGCTCACGAGCCGCTTCGTGCGGGCCGAGTCGACCTCCCGGCCTTCATACAGGTCGTCCAACAGCGCACTGGACTCCGCGTCCAGACCCACATGCCAACGCCATTGCGGGTCGTCGATGCGCGACAGCGGCTCGACCGTGACCTTTACCCCCAGCAGGTGTTGCACCCACCGCTCCAGCACCCGCGACAGCGCCTTCAAGCCGCCGCGCGCCGGGGTGGTGGTGAACAGCAGGCCGTGGCCGACATCGCGCGTGATCTGGTGCGTCAGGTCGAGCAGAAGGCCGTGTTTTGCCGCGACGGAATCGGCCGCGGCGCGACTCGCTCCGGCCCAGTAGTCGGCAGCGTTGTCGTCCGACAGCACCCGCAGCTTCAGCGCCTTCAGCGGCGCCTGGGCTTCGGCCAGCAGGCGGCCCAGGTCACCGAGCCCGCCGGTCTCGTTTTGCAGATCGAGCGTGTCGCGGTCGCCGGCCAGCACGCGGCCGTCGTGCAGGGTGATGCGTTGCGGGCGAAACAACAGTTCGGCGGCGCGTGCTTCGACTGCGTCGTCGCAGCCGTCCAGCAACTCGCGCACGATCGTTTGCACCACGCCGTCGATGAACAGCGGCGGCAGGTCGATGTGCCCGCTGCGAAACAGCTGCAATGTCCAGGCTTCGAGCGTGCCCGCTGCCAGCAGGGCATCGCGAAATCGCAGGAAGTGGCGCCAGTTGTCGCGTGCGTCGGCATCGTGCAGCGCTGCGAGTTCGGTCGCTGGCACCGGCCGCGACGGGCTCTGCAGCAGGCTGCGGTGCAGCTGGCGTTCGGCGCGGCACGATTCGTCGACCAGGGCCAGTTCCGGCCGTGCCAGCCACAGCCGCAGCCAGGCGTCGGTGGGTTGCAGCCACCCGGCTTCCGTGCGCGCCAGGCGGGCATGCCCGCACTCGGGCCAGAAGTCGTTCACCGCCGGGTCCGTCACCGCAGGTCCAGCATCAGGCCGTCGCGACCTCCGGTGCGCCCGGCGACCATCTCGCCGTAAGCTCGCAAGCCCGACTGTGGGCCATGGTTCTCCACCACCCGGACCCAGCCGCCATCCTGCACTTGGCGAACGAAGCGCACCCAGGCGGTGCCGATGCGGTGCTGCAATTCGGCAGCGCCCCAGCCTTCGGGCGGTGGTGCGCTGCGCACCTTGACCTGCGCCGGTGCGAAGAACAGCGTGGGCTTCGGGCCGGGCAGGTCGCGACCCGATCCCAAGACGTCCCAGTGCGTGCCGCCGATCGAGCTGCTGTAGACGAGCGCTGCGCCCAAATGCGTGTGCACCGCGCGCCGAAGCCCGGCGTTGCCGGCAAAGTCGACATAGACCGATGGCACATCGGCTGGCAGCGCGGTCAGCTTGTCGTAGGCGTGCACTTCGTCGTAGCAGCCCAAGCTGCGAGCAAAGGCGAGATTGGCGGGCGAGGTGAAGCCGATGATGCGGGGTCTGGCGCGCGCACCGGATGTGTCACCCGACGCGCCACCTGACGCGTCACCTTCCACGTCACCCAACGCGCTACGCCGCGCAGCCAGGCAGGCCGCGGTCGCAAGAGCGGTTTTGCTGGACGCACTGGACAGCAGCAACTGCCGGGCGCCGAAAAAGCTGTGGTCGGCCAGAAAGTCGTCGAGCAAAAAGGCGGTGATGAACAGCGGCCGCAGCAAGGCCTGCAGCGCTTCCCGCTCGGGTTGCCAGCCGGGGTCGGCATCGCAGAAAGCGTATTGGCGGTACACCAGCGCCAGGTCCAGCCGGTGCGCTGCGCCATCGGCAAAACCGTGCGCCGACACTTTGTCGGGTGCGACCACCAAATGGGTGCCGGCCGGAAAGCAGCCCCAGATGCGGCGGCCCGGCTCCAAGCCATCGGCCTGGGATTCGCTGACGGTTGCGAAGCCCCACACCGGCAGGCAGCCCTGTTCTGCATCGCCCGAAGGAAAGAACTGCCAGTACTTCATCGCCTCACCGAAGGCGGCATAGGTGATGTTGTTGGCGGTCAGTGCAAAGCGCTCGATCTGCAAGCGCGCTTCGCCGGGTTGCAGCAGCCGTGCGGCAGGTGCGTCGGGGTCGGGACCCAGACGCGCATCCGTCAGATCGGCGCGGGCGATGAACAGCCGGCTTCCAGGGTTCAGTGTCATCGGGGGGCTCTTCGTCTTCAGTTGGAATGGACGCCGGCAGGATCGGCCCACAGCGCCTGCATCGCCGCACGGAAGTCGGCTTCGATGGGCGTGGCGGACGCATGGCGGTGGTCGCGCAGCACCCACCGCCCGGCCACCATCACATCGCGCCACGGGCGTCCGGGGCTGGAGCCGATCAGCGCGTCGAGCATGCGCTCGGCAGGCATGCCGAGCAGTGCGCTGTCGCCCGGGTCGGCCACCAGCAGGTCGGCTCGGGCACCGGCCACGAGCCCCCAACGGCTGCAGCCTGCGGCGACTGCGCCGCTGCGCAGGGCCAGCATCCACAAGCGGCCCAGGCTCGACGCCTGGCCAAGCGCCGGTGCCGCCGCCACGTTGCGCTGCTGCAGATGAAGGCGCTGGCCGTATTCCAGCCAGCGCAGCTCTTCGCGCCAGTCGCGGGTGACATGGCTGTCGGAGCCGATGGCCAGCGGCACACCGGCTTTCAGCCAGCCGGGCAGGTCGCAGAGTCCGTCGCCCAGATTGGCTTCGGTGGACGGGCACAACACCACCCCAGCGCCGCTGCGCGCCACGCCTTCGATTTCCGCGGGCGTCGCGTGCGTGGCATGCACCAGTTGCCAGCGGGCGTCGAGCAACCCGGCATTCAGCAGCCATTCGATCGGACGCCTGCCGGTTGCGGCCAGGCAGTCCTGCACCTCGGCGGTTTGCTCGGCGACATGGATGTGGATGGGGCCGTGCACGCGCTTGCCCGTCTCGGCTGCGGCCACCAGCGCAGTGATCGAGCCCGGTGCGGCAGCGCGCAACGAATGCACCACCAGACCGGCGCTGAGCAGTGGCCGGCCAGCCGACTGGATCGCGAGCGCAGCCGCAACGGTGTCGTCGGCGTTGCTGGCGAAGCGTCGCTGCGTCGGCTTGAGCGCCGGCTCGTTGAACCCGGCGCGTTCGTACAGCGCCGGCATCAGGGTCAAGCCGATGCCGGCATCGCTTGCCGCATCGGCCAGCGCCCAGGCCAGCTCCAGCGGGTCGTCGTGTCGGGTGCCACCGGGCCGATGCTGCAAGTAGTGAAATTCGCAAACCTGCGTGTAGCCGCCGCGCAGCAGTTCCAGGTAGAGCTGCGCCGCCACCGCGCGCA
>JBBSPW010000174.1:0-7387 GCA_038258365.1 Burkholderiales bacterium
AACCCTGGCAGGGACAGTGCCAGGGCTTCAAAGTCGTTCAGGATCAAGAGCGTCGACAGCCCCAGCGCGCGGCAGGTCTCGCTGCGCGAGAAGGCCCAGTCGCTGTTGGTGAAGGCGATGCGGTCTGCGCCCGTCGCGGTTGCCACCGCGAAAGCCCCGGCTTGCGGCGGCGCCCAGTCGCTGCCGAGCGACTGCTTCACATCGTCGAGGTAGGCACGCGCAGCTTCCTGCGGTCCCGCATGGTCCGCGCCGCGCAGCTTTTGCACATGGCTTACGGGGGAGCCGGCCTGCGCCATCCAGCCGAAGCGCGCAGTGGTGCCGCCGATGTCGGCCACCAGCCACGGTCCGGGAATCGGGCGCTGGTTCGAATCGGTGCTGTTGCGGGCCATGGTGTGCATGTTGCCGCATCCGGATGGGGCTGCGTGAGCGGGGCATGCCGAGGAGTTGGGGGTGGGCTCGATAGAATCGAGCCCGTTTCGAGGAGCGTTGCAACGGGCGCCGACCGTGCTTGCCAAAGCCGGTCCGCAGACAGGGCCGCCCGCCAGGCTCGAAACGCCGGATGCACTGCGTGCCGACCGGCTGCAAACGGCGCTCGCCACGAACCGTGAGCGAGCACCGACATGAACACCCCCAGCGCCACCCCCCCGTCTGACCCGAAACCCGCCTTGCCGCCGATGCGCCTGTCGGGTCTGGAGCCGGTGTCGATCGGCGAAGGCAGCCTGTTCGTCAACATCGGCGAGCGCACCAATGTCACGGGATCGAAGGCATTCGCTCGCATGATCCTCGAAGGTCGCTTCGAAGACGCGCTGGCGGTGGCCCGCCAGCAGGTCGAAAACGGCGCCCAGGTCATCGACGTCAACATGGACGAGGCGATGCTCGACAGCGCGGCGGCGATGGAACGCTTTTTGAAGCTGATCGCCGGTGAGCCCGAGATCGCGCGCGTGCCGATCATGATCGACAGCAGCAAGTGGAGCGTGATCGAAACCGGGCTCAAATGCATCCAGGGCAAGGGCATCGTCAACAGCATTTCGATGAAGGAAGGCGAAGCCGAATTCATCCGCCAGGCCACGCTGGTGCGCCGCTATGGTGCCGCGGCGGTGGTGATGGCTTTCGATGAGCAGGGGCAGGCCGACAGCTTCGAGCGCAAGACGACGATCTGCGAACGCGCCTACCGCGTGCTGGTCGAGCAGGTCGGCTTCGCACCCGAGGACATCATCTTCGACCCCAACATCTTCGCCATCGCCACCGGCATCGAAGAGCACGACAACTACGCAGTCGACTTCATCAACGCCACGCGTTGGATCAAGCAAAAGCTGCCGGGTGCAAGGGTCAGCGGCGGGGTCAGCAACGTGTCGTTCAGCTTTCGCGGCAACGATGCGGTGCGGGAAGCGATCCACACCGTGTTCCTGTACCACGCGATCAAGGCCGGGCTCGACATGGGCATCGTCAATGCCGGCATGGTCGGGGTTTACGACGACCTGGAACCCGAGCTGCGCGAACGCGTCGAGGACGTGGTGCTCAATCGCCGCAAGGATGCGGGCGAGCGGCTGGTGGAGATCGCCGAAACCGCCAAGGGCATGGCCAAGGACGACAGCGCACGGCTGGCCTGGCGGGTCGGCGATGTGAACCAGCGCCTGAGCCATGCGCTGGTGCATGGCATCACCGAATTCATCACTGCCGACACCGAAGAAGCCTGGCAGGCGATCTCTTCCGGCGGCGGGCGCCCGCTGCATGTGATCGAGGGTCCGTTGATGGCCGGCATGAACGTGGTCGGCGACCTGTTCGGGCAGGGCAAGATGTTTCTGCCGCAAGTGGTCAAGAGTGCCCGCGTGATGAAGCAGGCCGTGGCGCATCTGCTGCCCTACATCGAAGCCGAGAAGAAGCTGCTGATCGAAGGCGGCGGCGAAGCGAAGGCCAAGGGCAAGATCGTGATCGCGACCGTAAAGGGCGATGTGCACGACATCGGCAAGAACATCGTCACCGTGGTGCTTCAGTGCAATAACTTCGAGGTCGTGAACATGGGCGTGATGGTGCCTTGCCAGGACATCCTGGCGCGCGCCAAGGCCGAAGGCGCCGACATCGTCGGATTGAGCGGCCTCATCACCCCGAGCCTGGAAGAGATGCAGCATGTGGCTGCCGAGATGCAGCGCGACGAGTGGTTCACCGCGCGCAACACCCCGCTCCTGATCGGCGGTGCCACCTGCAGCCGTGTGCACACCGCGGTCAAGATCGCCCCGCACTACAGCGGGCCGGTGGTCTATGTGCCCGATGCGTCGCGCAGTGTGGGCGTGTGCTCGGAGTTGATCTCCGACGAGCGCGCCGCCGCCTACATTGCCGAGCTGGAAGCCGACTACGACAGGGTGCGCACCCTGCATGCCAACAAGAAGGCCACGCCACTCGTCACTTTGGCCACCGCGCGCGCCAACAAGGCCGTGGTCGATTGGTCGGCTTACACGCCGCCGCAGCCGTCGTTCATCGGCCGCCGCGTGTTCATCAACCAAGACCTGAGCGAGCTGGCTGCGTGCATCGACTGGGCGCCGTTTTTCCAGACCTGGGACCTGGCGGGCAAGTTTCCGGAGATCTTGCGCGACGAGGTGGTGGGCACCGAAGCGCAGCGCGTCTTCAGCGATGCCAAGCGCATGCTGCAGCGCTTGATCGTCGGGCGCTGGCTGCGTGCCAGCGGCGTGCTGTCGCTGTTGCCGGCCAACACGGTCGACGACGACACCATCGAGGTCTACACCGACGCGACGCGCAGCGAGGTGGCGCTGCGCTGGAGCCCGCTGCGCCTGCAGACCGAACGCCCGGTGGTGGATGGATCCAAGCGGCCCAATCGCAGCCTGGCCGATTTCATCGCGCCCAAAGGCGTGGCCGACGACTTCATCGGCTTGTTCGCGGTCACAGCCGGGCTCGACATCGACAAGAAGGAGCGCCAGTTTGTCGCTGAGCTGGACGACTACAGCTCGATCATGCTGAAGGCCCTGGCCGACCGATTGGCCGAGGCCTTTGCCGAGCACCTGCACCAGCGGGTGCGCACCGAGCTCTGGGGCTATGCGCCCCACGAGTCGCTGACCACCGAGCAGCTGATTGCCGAACAGTACCGCGGCATCCGCCCGGCGCCGGGCTATCCGGCCTGCCCCGACCACAGTGTCAAGCGCGCGATGTTCGAGGTGCTGCAGGCTGGCGACATCGGCATGGGGCTGACCGAGAGCCTGGCGATGACACCCGCAGCCAGCGTCAGCGGCTTCTACCTGGCGCACCCCGACGCGCTGTACTTCAATGTCGGCCGCATCGGCGAAGACCAATTGGCCGATTGGGCCAGCCGGCAAGACATGGCCGAAGCCGACGCGCGCCGCATGCTGGCGCCATCGTTGGGCTGAGCGCCCGCGACAGTCCGAACGTCGAGCGCCGTTTGCAAAAGTAAGAGGCACAGCGCAAGCGCTACCGAGGCCCCATTTGCGGCCTGGAAACCGCGATGATCCGCCCCGGCCGATGGTGCGGGTTCGACACGGCCAACGGGGTCTGCACCACCGCAGCGCCCCGCCTTCACCGAACCCGTGTTCCGCACGCGCCGCGCAGCCTGCTGCCGGCGCGTTGCCTTGATGAGGTCTGCGCCTTGACACATCCTGCCTTCCGTTTGAGCCGCTCGTTCGTCGGTTCGCTGCGCAGCCTGCTGGCGCTCGCTGCTGTGGCCGCACTCGGCTCCGCTGTGGCTGCCGCGCCGGCTGCCAACCGACCGACTGCCGCAGCAGCACTGCGCAACCCCGCGTCGACCGCGGTGCCAGCGGACATTCCCGCCACTGTCGAAGAGGGCCGCCGCTTCCTGGCGATGGCCAGCTTCGGTGCCAGCGACGACGGCATCGCCCGGCTGATGAAGGTCGGCGTGGGCAAGTGGATCGACGAGCAGTGGCAAGTGCCCACTGCATCGCACCGCGCCTACTGGGAAGCGCGCGACGCGGCCATCAAGGCCCTCGACCCCAACTCGGGCGCCGGCACCAATGAAGTGCTGGAGAGCTTCTGGAAGCAGGCGCTGACGGGGCAGGACCAACTGCGGCAGCGCGTGGCCTATGCGCTGTCGCAGATCTTCGTGTTGTCGGCGCAGGACAGCGATGTCGCCAACCAGCCACGCGCGCTGGCCGACTGGCTCGACATGCTCAACACCACGGGCAACACGCAGTACCGGCCCTTGCTGGAAGCCGTGTCGCGGCACCCGCTGATGGGCCGCTACCTGACCCACCTGCGCAACCAGAAGGCCGATGCCGCGAACGGCCGCGTGCCCGACGAGAACTACGGCCGCGAGGTGATCCAGCTGTTCTCGATCGGCGTGCTCAAGCTCAATCCCGATGGCACGCCGATGCTGGTGGGCGGCGTGCCGGTGGAAACTTACGGCCCGGCCGATGTCAGTGGCATGGCGCGCGTGTTCACCGGCTTCAGCTTTGCCTGCCCGGCCTATCCGGCCAATGCCTGCTTCTACGGCGGCAGCTCCGGCGGAGTCTCGGACCCCGACCGGGAGTTCAAGCCGATGCGCGGCTACCCCAACTTTCACGAGAAAGGCGAGAAGAAATTCTTGGGCGTGACGATCGCGCCGCAGGCCACCGCCGATCCCGACGCCAGCCTCAACGTGGCGCTGGACACCCTGGCTGCGCACCCCAACGTCGGCCCCTTCATCAGCAAGCAGTTGATCCAGCGGCTGGTCACCAGCAACCCGAGCCCGGCTTATGTCGCGGCGGTGTCGGCGGTATGGGCCAACAACGGCGCTGGGGTGCGCGGCGACATCAAGGCCGTGGTGCGCGCCATCCTGACGCATCCGGAGCTGCGCAGCAGCTCCAGCCGTGACGGCAAGCTGCGCGAACCGGTGCTGCGGCTGTCGGCGTACCTGCGTGCCTTTCCGCACCTGTCTGACACTGGCGGATTCAAGGTCGGCAACACCGACAACCCGGGCACGCAACTGGGCCAGACGCCGCTGCGCGCGCCGTCGGTGTTCAACTTCTACCGCCCCGGTTATGTGGCACCGGGCAGCCAGTCGGCCGCCGCCGGGCTGGTTTCACCCGAGTTGCAGCTGCTCAACGAGTCCAGCGTCGCGGGTTGGGTCAACTACATGCGCGACAACTTGACGAGCGGTGTGGGCAGCTACAACGGCACCATCAACGGCACGGTCTACAACCGCCGCGACCTGCAGCGCAACTGGCTCGTGGAGATGGACTGGGCCAAGAAGCCCACGGGTCTGGTGTACCTGCTGGCCGAGCGGCTGCTCTATGGCCAACCGGCCGAGGTGCTGAAGAACGATGTGATCGCCGCAGTCGGCGCCATCACGGTTCCCACCGCCACCCCCACCAACCAGACCGCCGTCAACAACGCGCTGCGCGACCGGGTCAAGGTGGCGATGCTGCTGCTGTTGGCATCGCCCGAGTTTCTGGTCCAGAAGTAGCCATTCAATAGCAGCCATTCAAAGGCAGCCATTCAAGAACAGCCCGGCAACCCTTTCGCAAACCCATCATGCACATTCTCAAAGATGCTTCACGCCGTTTGTTTCTGCGCCAGGCCGGTGCTCTCTCAACCATGGCCGGGATCGGCGCGCCGCTGGCGCTGAACCTGGCGGCGATGGGGTCGGCAGCCGCCGGCACCACCGGTGACTACAAGGCCATCGTGTGTTTGTTCCTGTTCGGCGGCAACGACGCCTACAACATGGTGCTGCCCACCGACACGGCCAGCTGGCAGGCCTACACCACCACCCGCAACCAGGCGCCGGATTCGATCGCATTGCTGGCCGCCAACACGGCACCGAACCCGGCTGCGGCTGCAGGCTCGCCAGCACGGCTGGGCGGCGTGCTGCCGCTGTCGGTGCTGAACCCGCAGGGACGCAGCTTTGCGCTGCACCCGTTGCTCGCCGCGACCCATGCGCTCTTCAACACCCAGCGCCGGGTGGCGGTGCTGCCCAACATCGGGCCGCTGGTGATGCCGATCACCAAGGCGCAGTACGGCATGGCGAGCTTTCCGAAGCCGGCGCGCCTCTTCAGCCACAACGACCAGCAGAACACCTGGCAGGCTTTGTCGCCCGAAGGCAGCACGCGCGGCTGGGGCGGGCGCATGGCCGACCAGCTGGCGGCGATGAATGGCACGCCGATCTTCACCGCGGTTTCGGCGACCGGCAACTCGGTGTGGTTGAGCGGTGACCAGGTGGTGCAATACCAGGTCGGTAGCGGCGGCGCCACGCCGCTGGGCGTCGACACCAGCGGCCGTCTGTATGGCTCCACCGCGGCCGGTACAGCGCTTCAGCGAGTGGTGTCGATGACCCGCAACAGCCATCCTCTGGATGCCGATGTCGCCACCATCGGCGCCCGTTCGATCGCCGCCGAGCAACAGCTGCGCACGGCATTGCGACCTGCATCCGACCCGCTTTTCGGCACCCCGCCCGCTGCCGGCAGCAGCTACAACGCCAGCAACGACCCGAAGCTGCGCTATCTGAACCCGCTGACCGGCGTCATGGCCAGCAATTCGCTGGCCGCGCAATTGCAGGTGGTGGCACGCATGATCGACGCCGGCATGTCCGGCGCCACCGGAGCCAAGCGCCAGGTCTTCTTCGTCAGCATGGGCGGCTTCGACACCCACGACGGCCAGAACCGCAACCAGGCTGATCTGATGGCGCGCTTGGACCAGGCGCTGTCGTACTTCGACACCACGCTCGGCGGTCTGAACGCGCGCAGCAACGTCACCACCTTCACCGCCAGCGACTTCGGCCGCACCTTCACCAGCAACGGCGACGGCACCGACCACGGCTGGGGTTCGCACCATTTCGTGATGGGCGGCGCGGTCACGGGCGGCGACCTGTACGGCACGTTTCCGGTGCTGGCCACCAAGAACACCAACAACAACAACTTCGACGGCAGCCCCAACCAGCTCGGCAACGGCTCGATGCTGCCGCAGACCTCGGTTGATCAATTGGGCTACACGCTGGGAACGTGGTTCGGGGTGCCGCAGTCCTCGTTGCTGTCGATCTTTCCGAACGTGTCGAACTTCGATGTGTCGGCGCGCAACCTCGGGTTCATGGCGGCTTGAATTGGAGGGCTGCCCGTACCGGGAGCGGTAGCGTTTGAGGTGGGCTCCGATGTCGCAGTGCAGTGCAGTGCAGTGCGTCGCGTTGCGTGCGTTGCGTTGCGTTGCGGTGCGGGTTGACAAGTGCGTGCGGCACGGCATGCGGTACCCGGCCGGGGGGCGGATGCGGTGGTCTGCGCCTACGGCTTCGACTGCGCTGCGATGCTCGGTCCGGGGTCGCGCTGCCAAACTCTCTGCGCGGGCTGCGCCCGCTCCGTTCAAACAGGGGCATCGAGTCAGTCTACGAAGCGCTGGGGTACCAGCGCCGACCCCGGCCCTGCGCTTCTCGCCACCGCAG
>JBBSPW010000175.1:0-7336 GCA_038258365.1 Burkholderiales bacterium
ACTCACGTTGAAAAACACAGCGTCATTGCGAACCTTGACAACGCTTCTCACGCTTCGAACGATCGGTTGACTGCCGGCGGGCTGGTTGGCTGCTTGCCCGGTGATGTCGATCACCAGACTGCGCACATCGACCGTGGGCCAGCAAGCCTGGGTGCCATCGACGCAGAGGCGTTGGCACACCAGCGGCACCGGTGGTTCGTCTTGGGAGGTCACTGAAAACTGCGTGACGATCATGGTCGCGGGGTCGGTCAGTTCCTGCCACTGGTCGGGCCCTACCACACCTTTGACGAAGACCTTGATCCGCTGCTGTTCGAGTTTGAAACCGTATTCGACGATGCCGATCGTTCGCCCGGACTGGAACATCACCTGCCCCGCAGGCGGTGCAGTCAGCGTGATCGGTGTCAGACCCGATGGCAGCAGGTTGTAGTCGGGGCGCCAGACCGTTGCTGCGCTGTCGGCTGCGATGAAACCCCAGGACCCCGCGCGACGAAGTTCCCTGCCGATGATGTCTGCGGTGGCGCGCAAATCCTGTTGCACCTGGGTTTCCTGCACCAGGCGGCGGTTGTCACTCAATTGCAAGGCGAGCAAGGTGCTGGCCGCTGCCACGACGAACAAGCCGACGGTGATGCCGACCAGCAACTCGACCAGCGACAGGCCGTTTTGGCTGCGAGTGGATCTGTGACGGCAGGGTGGAGCGCGCATCGTCATGGTGGAGACGGTGCTGGGTCGCAAGCCACGCCCTGCATCCGCTGGACATCGGGAGAACACACGGTCGGACGTCCCGATTGACCGATCGTGGTACGGAGACGGCGCGACGTGTCGATGTGCGTTTCCACCACCACCTGTGCCAGTGGTGCCGGTCCCGTGTCGAGTGGAATGGACAGCAGGCCGCCGGTGACATGGTCGAACGCGAAAGTGGGGTTCTGTTCAGGCGGCCAGCTCAGATTGACACGCTCGCTGTTCGGCAACACCACGGTGCGAATCTCGCGCCGAACGGCGCCAGGCGGGCCGCCCGCGCAAGCATTGCCGGCACCCTGGGTGCAATCGCAATAACCATCGGATGCAGTTCTCACGAAGAAGATCGTGTAGCAGGTGAGCGGGTTGGCAGCACCCGCGTTCTGCCCCAGCGCCACGCGCATCAATTTGCCGCGGGCCACAGCTTCGCTGCGCGCGAACTGCATGTCGGTGACGAACTGCGCGCTGGCCCCGCGGAGTCGCTGCATCAGAATCATGTCTCGAAACGAAGGTGCCGCCAGAAAGGCGATCAGCGCGGCCAGCGCCACCACCACCATCAGCTCGACCAGCGTAAAGCCTCGGAGTGACCTTTTCATCGCGCCCAGCACCGGTTGCCTGCGGTGTAGTCAGGCGCCCCGCCAGCCACAGCGGACCCGTACTCGATGTTGCCGTCGCGAATCCGAACAGCCAACTTCGCACAGCTGCCGTCCGCGGCCTGCGAACTGCCCGACACAGCGGTGGCTGTGGCCGAGTAGGTCGTCGCAGCCGTGGCGGGATCGGCTTCGATCGAGAGTGCGTAGCGCCCGTCGGCGCTTGTCGCGGGAATGCCGAGCCCGGGTGGGCTGGCGGTGGGCGCGCTCGTCAGCACGGCGCTGTAGGCCGCGTTGTTGGCGCGCCAACGCTCTTGAGCCAGTTGCACGGCGTTGAGCTTGCCGAAAGCTTCCGTGCGACGACCCTTGCGCACCGCGTCCATGAACGACGGAAACACCAGCGCCGTGAGCACGCCGATGATCACCAGCACGATCACCAGTTCGACGATCGTGAAGCCGCCGACCGCAACGCCCTTTCGCAGCGTTCGCGGACGGCGCTGCATCAAAGCCAAGTCTGGTGTGACGGGGGGTTGCGTGCTCACTGCGTGAATTATCCGCAGTCTGCTGTTTCTGACCAACGCGCTGGCCACCGCCCGTCGGCGACCATGCGCCGCCTGTCGGCCGCCCCCCGCAAACGGGGGGCCAAAGCCCCGCTCCCAGGACAGTCGTCGACACCGAGCTGCGGCGGCTGCGATCAGCACGCCTTGTATCCCGGCATCCCATTGGGGCTGCAGACACGCACCCGGCCCATGAGGTTGACCACCACATGCAGCGTTTGCGATTGGGCATTGCTCAGTTTCAGGGTGGCGGTGGGCGTGACGGTGCCGGTGGCCGGGTTGAACCCGAAGCTGTTCGACGCGGTTTGGATGCGCAGCCGGTCGGTGGGTCCGAGCACCACCGTTCGCTGCGCGGCCCCGCTGCCGTTGCACACCGCCGGCTGGCCTGGCAGGCTGCAGCTGCACGAGCCGGGGCTGCCGGTGTGGATCACATAACAGCCCGAGCCGTTGCCGACGCCGAAGGTGAAACGCACCGTCTCTCCGCGCGCCACCGCCAAACCGCGGGCGTACTGCAATTCAGTCTCGACCAGTGCCGCAGCGCCCTTGAGCCGTTGGCTGTCCTGCAGAGCCACGAAGCTGGGTACAGCCGTTCCCAGCAAAGTGCCGGTCACTGCCAGAACGGTCATCGACTCGATCAGCGAAAAGCCTCTTTGGGCGCGAACGCCGTTGCGGCAGGAACGGCGCAAGCTGGTGTGGGTCTGCATCGAAGGCTCCGGTCGGGGCGTTGGGATGCAGCCACTGTAGAAATCGGCGTCAGTTTCCGCGTCCCCCGGCGGTGGGCTTGCAGGGGGTGCGGCCGGGGTGTCGGTCCGATGGGGGAGGTTGCGAAACGGCCGGGGGGCGCCCCGTTGGGGGTGCGGCGCAGGTGGGCGCCCGCAGGCTTCAGATGTCGCGAATCAACTGCCGGAAGGCATCGACATCCTCGAACTCGCGGTACACCGACGCAAAGCGCACATAGGCCACCTTGTCGATTCGCTTCAACTCGCGCATCACCAGTTCACCCAACCGGGTGCTGGGCAGCTCACGCGCGCCACTGGCCAGCAGCTTGTCCTGCATGCGTTCCAGCGCGGCGTCGATCTGCTCGACGCTCACGGGCCGCTTGCGCAGCGCCAGCATCATGCTGGCGCGCAGCTTGGAGGCGTCGAACTCGACCCGCGCGCCGTCCTTCTTGACCACCGCCGGCATCGCGATCTCGCTGCGCTCGTAGGTGGTGAAACGCTTTTCGCAGTGCAGGCAGCGCCGACGCCTGCGGATCGCGTCGCCTTCCTCGGATTCCCGTGTCTCGACAACCTGCGTTTCTTCGTGGGCGCAGAACGGGCAACGCATCGGGCAGACCTACAGCACCGGCTGCTGCCGGGCCGCTCCCAAAGCGGCCGCCAGGCCCTTCGGGGGGCGGCGAAGCAGCGCAATCGCAAGCCTGGAGGTCATCTGTACACGGGGAAGTCGCGCGTCAGCGCTGCGACCTTGGACCGCACTTCGGCGATGTGGGGTGCATCGTGCGGGCGGTCCAGCACATCAGCGATCAGGTGGGCGGTCTGGCGGGCTTCATCGGTGCCGAAGCCGCGCGTGGTCATCGCCGGGGTGCCGAGCCGGATGCCGCTGGTCACCATCGGCTTTTGCGGGTCGTTCGGAATGCCGTTCTTGTTGCAGGTCATGTGGGCATCGCCCAGGATGGCTTCGGCTTCCTTGCCGGTCAGATTCTTGGGACGCAGGTCGACCAGCATCACATGGCTTTCCGTGCGGCCGCTGACGATCCGCAGGCCGCGTTCGATCAGGGTCTCGGCCAGCACGCGGGCGTTGTCCAGCACCTGCTGCTGGTAGACCTTGAAGTCGGGCTCCAGTGCTTCCTTGAAGGCCACCGCCTTGCCGGCGATCACATGCATCAGCGGCCCGCCCTGGATGCCCGGGAAGATCGCGCTGTTGATCTTCTTCGCGATCGCTTCGTCGTTGGTCAAAACGATGCCGCCACGCGGCCCGCGCAAACTCTTGTGGGTGGTGCTGGTGACCACGTCGGCATGCGGCAGCGGGTTCGGGTAGACGCCAGCCGCGATCAACCCCGCGTAATGCGCCATGTCGACCATCAGATAAGCCCCGATCGCCTTGGCGACGCTGGCGAAGCGCTCGAAGTCGATCCGCAGGCTGTAAGCTGATGCACCGGCGATGATCAGCTTCGGCTTGTGCTCGTGCGCCAGCCGCTCCATCTGTTCGTAGTCGATCGCTTCATCGGCATCGAGCCCATAGCTGACCACCTTGAACCACTTGCCGCTCATGTTCAGCGGCATGCCGTGTGTGAGGTGACCGCCTTCGGCCAAGCTCATGCCCATGATCGTGTCGCCCGGCTGCAGCAAGCCGAAGAACACCGCCTGGTTGGCTTGCGAGCCACTGTTGGCCTGCACGTTGGCAAATCCTGCGCCGAACAGTTGCTTGGCGCGGTCGATCGCCAGTTGTTCCACCACATCGACGTTCTCGCAGCCACCGTAGTAGCGCCGGCCCGGATAGCCCTCGGCGTACTTGTTGGTCAGCTGCGAACCCTGCGCGGCCATCACCGCCGGCGAGGTGTAGTTCTCGCTGGCGATCAACTCGATGTGGGCTTCCTGGCGGGTGTTTTCGGCCTGGATCGCAGCCCACAAGTCGGGGTCGATGCGGGCGATGGTGGAAGCATGGCGGTCGAACATGAGCGTCCTCGATCTGCTGGGTGGGGCAGGCGCTGCGCCCCCACTGCGAGGGTTTCAGCCGATGGCCGCAAGTGTAGAGGCGCTGTTGCGCTGAACGTGTTGCGCCCTCGGAATGCTGAAATCCTGCCGCCCGCTGACGCTTAGCGCAGCATCGCCACCGCTTCGTCGGATGCTGCTGTGGTTGCAGCGGGGGCCGAAGCCGCAGCCGGCATCGAGGCCTCCAGCTCCTTGAGCGTGATCAACGACGGCGTCGTTGTCACATTGGTGGGCACCTGGCGGCCGTTGGCCACGTTGCGCATGTGGGCCTGTTCGGCCAGCACCCGGCCGGCATAGCCGCCGTCTTCTTCCAGCAGGGCGGCGCCCACGTAATAGCGAAGCCCGGCGGTGACGCTGCCGGCGCGAGCGATGCAGTCGCGCAGCACCTGGACGCCCACGCGCAGGTTGCTGATCGGATCGAAGGCGGCATGGTTGCCGCCGAAAACCTCGTACTTGTCGTTGTGAATGCGGGTCATGACCTGCATCAGGCCCTGCGCGCCGACCGAACTCTGGGCAAAGGGATTGAAGCTGGACTCGACCGCCATGATCGCCAGGATCAGGGTCGGGTCCAGATTGGCGCGGCGCCCGATCGAATAAGCCTCCTGCACCAGCGCGCTGACCGGCTCCGGCGCGACCCGGTAGCGTCGCGAGATCCAGGTGGCCAGCTTCGCTTGCTCGCGCGTCAGGTGCTTCAGGTCGGCTGCGGTGGCGCGGGCTACCGCTTCGGGTTCTGCAAGCCCGGTCAACAGGTTGCCCGATGCCAGTTCGCGCTCTTCATGGCGCAACTTCAACCAGTCCAGCGCCACGGTTTCGACCTGGCTGCGCAAGTCGGCACGGCCGAGTGCCGCCGCCCCGATCACCACCACCGCCACCGCCAGCAGACCGACCAGCGCGAAGGTGTTGTGGCTGATGTCGAGCAAACCGTTGCCGACATCCCGGCCGAACACCGCGGCGGACTTGCGGCCGGCTTTGGCGGTATCACGCAGGGTTTGAAAGGCACTCATCGGAAGACGGACTCCTGGCAACTGCGACGGCATTCGCGCCTCTCGGGACAGGCGCAGGGGGTGGGTCGCAATAATGGCCTGCAGGACATCGCCTGCGCGGCGGGTGTGTGGTGTGGTGGCGGCAACGGCTGCCATCACGGAGAGCCTGAACATGGCACGCTCCTTTGGGAGCGCGCATCGCGGGCGACAACGAAAAGCCCTCGCTGCGATTGGTTACAGGGTTAACCCTTAAATGGTCAAAGTGGCGGAATTCTAGGAACCGCTTCATACGCGGTCAAGGATAAAAACAGGCGTTTTAATATCAAAACCATGAAGTACCGAGACCTGCGCGATTTCATCGGCCAGCTTGAATCGCGTGGCGAACTGCGAACCTTGCGCGATCCGGTGTCGCCGCGCTTCGAACTGACGGCAATCGGCGACAAGTTGCTCCTAGCGGGTGGGCCGGCGCTGTTGTGCACCCAGCCCATCGGTCACAGCGTTCCGTGCCTCATCAATTTGTTTGGCACCCCTGAACGAGTGGCGCTCGGGATGGGCGCAGCGTCGGTGTCCGAACTGCGCGATGTCGGGCGCGTGCTGGCGAGCTTGAAAGAGCCCGAGCCACCCAAGGGCATCCGTGACGCCGGCAAGCTGCTGCAGATGGCCAAGGCGCTGTGGGACATGAAACCCAGCGTGCTGCGCCGGGCGCCTTGCCAGGATGTGGTGCTGGAAGGCGACGACATCGACCTGGCGCGCCTGCCGGTGCAAACCTGCTGGCCGGGCGATGCAGGCCCGCTCATCACCTGGGGCCTCGTCATCACCCGGGGACCGCAAGGCGTGACCGCGCCGCGGCTGCGGCAGAACCTGGGCATCTATCGGCAGCAGGTGATCGGCCCGCGTGAAGTCATCATGCGCTGGTTGGCCCACCGCGGCGGGGCGCTCGACTTCCGCGATTTCGCACGCAGCAACCCGGGGCAGCCGTTTCCGATCGCGGTGGCACTCGGCGCCGATCCGGCGACCATCCTCGGTGCCGTCACCCCGGTTCCGGACAGCCTGTCGGAATACCAGTTTGCCGGCCTGCTGCGCGGCAGCCGCACCGAGCTGGTGGCCTCGGGGGTGGGCGAAGGCGAGCTCAAGCTGCAGGTGCCCGCCAGCGCCGAGTTCGTCATGGAAGGCCATATCCCGCCAGCCCTCGTCGGCTTCGAGGGCGTGTCGGCCCACGGCGTGCGGGTCAAGGAGATCGGCGGCTACCTGCACGCGCTGGAAGGCCCGTTCGGCGACCACACCGGCTATTACAACGAGCAAGACTGGTTTCCGGTGTTCAGGCTCGCGCGGCTGACGCACCGCAACGATCCGATCTACCACTCGACCCACACCGGCAAGCCGCCCGACGAGCCCGCGGTGCTGGGGGTGGCGTTGAACGAGGTGTTCGTGCCGATCCTGCAGAAGCAGTTTCCGGAGATCACCGATTTCTACCTGCCGCCCGAAGGCTGCAGCTACCGCATGGCGGTGGTGTCAATCAAGAAGGCCTACCCGGGCCATGCCAAGCGGGTGATGTTCGGCATCTGGAGCTTCTTGCGCCAGTTCATGTACACCAAGTTCATCGTGGTCACCGACGACGATGTCGATGTGCGCGACTGGAAAGAAGTGATCTGGGCCATCACCACGCGCATGGACCCGGTGCGCGACACCACGCTCGTCGAGCACACGCCGATCGACTACCTGGACTGCGCGTCGCCGGTCCGTGGGTTGGGCGGCAAGAT
>JBBSPW010000176.1:0-7301 GCA_038258365.1 Burkholderiales bacterium
CACCGCGGCGTCGGCAGCTTCGGCTGCCGACAAACCGGCATGCGCCACCAGCGAACCCCGAACCGACAAGCGCGTGAAGGGCTGCTCCAGATCGACTGTGCGGCCGGCGTAACTCAGCAGCGCCGACCCGGTGGCCGCGCGGGCCGCATGGCGCACCACCGCTTCGGTGTAGTCCATCAGGTCGCGGTGGTTCCAGTAGGCCGCATAGAACTCCATCATCGTGAATTCGGGGTTGTGCCGAACACTGATGCCTTCGTTTCTGAAGCTGCGGTTGATCTCGAACACCCGCTCGAAGCCGCCGACCAGGAGTCGCTTCAGGTACAGCTCGGGGGCGATGCGCAGGTACATGGCCTGGTCGAGCGCGTTGTGGTGGGTCACGAAGGGCCGCGCGTTGGCACCACCGGGAATCGGGTGCAGCATCGGCGTTTCGACTTCCAGAAAGCCGTGCTCGACCATGTGGCCGCGGATCGAACTGATGGCCTTGCTTCGCGCCACGAAGCGGGCGCGCGCGGCTTCGTCGGTGGCCAGGTCGACATGGCGCTGGCGGTACTTTTGTTCCTGGTCGGCCATGCCGTGGAACTTGTCGGGCAGCGGCCGCAGACTCTTGGTCAGCAAGCGCACCTGCGTGGCCTTGATCGACAGCTCGCCGGTGCGTGTGCGAAAGAGGGTGCCGGTGCAGCCGACGATGTCGCCCAGGTCGAGATGTTTGAACAGCGTCAGGGCCTCGGCCCCCACCGCGTCGAGGGTCACATAGATCTGGATGCGCCCCTGCTGTCCCACGGTGGCCGGGCTGAAGGAGCCGTCTTGCAGGGTCGCGAAGCAGGCCTTGCCCATCACGCGTTTCAGCATCATGCGGCCGGCCACCGAAACGGTCAGGGCCTGCGGCTCCAGCGCCTCGTTGGGCACCTGGCCATGGCGCTGCTGCAGGTCGGCCGCGTGGTCGGTGGGTTTGAAGTCGTTCGGGAACGCGATGCCGCCGGTGGCGCGCAGGGCTTTCAACTTCTCGCGGCGTTCCGCGATCAGTTGGTTTTCGTCAGCCGCAGGGGGCGTGTTGGGAGTGTCTGGAACGGTGGTCATGCGGCGGCTCTCTAGGGACGTTGCAGTTTAAGTGCGCGCTGTCTGAGCCCGGTGCCTGCCCCGTACCTGCCCGCTACCATCGAGCGGTTACCGCCGTCTGCCCTTGTCACTCGCGCTTGCCATCTGTGGCCGCGACCCGCCCGATGACCGACTCTCCCGCCCGCCGCACGTTCTGTTCAGCCCCGACGCGCAGCAGGGTGCGCGGCTGATGGACAGCGTCGCCCGCGGCACGCTGGTCAATCTGGGCGCTCGCACGCTGACCGTGGTCGGTGTGTTGGCGATCACGACCCTGACGGCGCGCCTGGGCCCGGCGGTGCAGGGTGCATTTGCGCTGTTCGTCAGCATCGAAGGCGCCTGCGCCGCCCTGTTGTCGGGCTTTGGCATCGCGCTGGCGCGGCGGGTATCGCACCATCAAGAAGACCCACGGGCCTTGTTGTCGGCGATGGCGCTGGCCTGCGTCGCGCTTGGCGTGGTGATGGCGGCGGCACTGGCGTTTTCGGCTCGCCATGCGCCGCCGGCCTATGCATCGCTGTGGATTCTGGCGCTGGCGGCACCGCTGCTGCTGCTGGCCCCGAATCTGGCGGGCCTCTGGTTGGGCAAGGGGCGCATGGGTCCGATGGCTGCGCTGTCCCTGGCCCCGCCGTGGCTGGCGTTGGCGCTGCTTGCGCCCTGGTGGCTGGTGGCGGTCATCCAGGTCGGCGCGGAGCCTGGCGCGGCGCTCGCATTGCCGACCGTTCTGGGGTCTTGGGTGGCGGCCAAGGTGCTGGTGGCGTTGGCCCTGCTGGTGGTGCTGTGGCGCGGTGCGATGCTGGTGCGGCCGGGTCTGGCCGCGCTGCGGCGCGAGTTGCCTTTCATTGCGACGATCGGCGTGACGAATGTGGTGGCGCTGGCGAACTACCGCGTGGGCCTGTTCGTGGTCGAGCGCACTTTGGGGCTCAGCGCCACCGGTGTGTATTCGATTGCGGTGGCGGTGGCCGAGCTGCTGTGGTTCGTGTCGTCTTCGTTGACGCAGGCGGTGTACGGCCGCATCGGCACCAAGGACCGTGCAGTGGCGGCTGCCACCACGCTGCGGGCCGTGCATCTGAGCCTGGCTGCGTTGCTGGTGGTTGCGCCGCTGTTGATGGTCGCCGCCAGCTGGGTTCTGCCGCGTCTGCTGGGCGCTGTCTATGCCGACAGCCTGCTGCCGCTGGCGATCCTGCTGCCCGGAGTGTCCCTGTTCGGTGGCGCGTCGGCGCTCTCGGCCTACTTCACCAACCATGCCGGCTTGCCGAGCTGGCCGGCACGCGTGGCCCTGCTGTCGCTGTTGATGAACGCCGGGTTGTCGGTGCTGCTGGTGCCGCGCCTCGGCATGGCCGGGGCGGCGCTGGCGGCCTCGCTGTCGTATGGCTTGGCGGTGGGCTTGCTGGCGTTGCTGTTCGTGCGGCATGCTGGCTTGACCGCATCGCGCCTGCTGCCAGGCGCTGCGTTGCGTCGCGACCTGGTCGGCGCATCGACCACGCTGCTCGGTTGGGGCCGTCGCCTGCGACGAGGTTGGCAGGCAGGCCGCGGCTTCGGAGGCCGTGGGTGATGGGCGCGCCGCGCAAGCTGTCGTTGTCCTGGCACCTGTCGGCGATGGCCGCGTTGCACCGCGTGGCACGGTTGTTCGGCGTGCAGCACATGCTGTACGGCTTCGCCGACCGCCAGGGGTTTTGGCTGCCGCACACGCGTGTCCATGCCGCCACCGAGATCGTGGCGCGGGCGCAGCTGGAGATCGCCGACCATGTGTATGTCGGCCCCTTCAATCTGCTGGACGCATCGGGCGGGCTTTCGATCGGTGAAGGCGTGCAGATCACCACGCATTGCGCGCTGCTCAGCCACAGCAGCCACCATGCGCTGCGCCGTGCTGGGCGGCAGTACTGGGGGTTCGGGGGATCGGGGGGCTCCGATGCGGATACAGGCGGACCGAATCTGCCACCCGGCTTCGTTCGCGCCCCCACCCGGATCGGCGACTACAGCTTCATCGGCCCGCACAGCGTGATCGCACCCGGCACGACGGTCGGGCGCGGTGTGATCGTGCGGGCCTTCAGCTATGTCAGCGGCACCGTGCCCGACTTCGCAATCGTGGCCGGGCAGCCGGCGCAGGTGGTCGGCGACACGCGCGAGATCGACGAACCCTGGTTGGCTGCGCATCCGCAGTGGCAAGCCGCTTACAGCGACTGGGCGGCGCGCAGCGATGCGGCGCAGCAGCCCGCGCCCCCGCCACCTGCGCCGAAAATGTCCCCATGAAGCCGACGCGCTTGTGCCTGCTGGGCGACGCCAACAGCGTGCACCTGCAGCGCTGGGTGCATGAGATGTCGGCGCGCGGCTTCGAGGTCAGCGTCGTCACCGCCAGGCCCGCCGCCATGGAAGGCGTTGCGCAGCAGATCGTGTTGCCGCCGGTGCGCCGGTCAGCCGACTGGCTGTTGCGGGTTGGCGCCGCACGAGACGCCTTGCGGCAGCTGCGCCCCGACCTGGTCCATGCCCACTACATCACCTCGTATGGCTATCTGGCGGCGCGCACGGTGCCTGCGATGCGGCTGCCGCTGGTGCTGACGGCCTGGGGCAGCGACCTGCTGGTGACGCCGCGCAGCAGTGCGCTGCTGCGCGCGCTGACCGGGTGGACGCTGCGGCGCGCCGACTGCCTGACCGGTGATTCGGCCGCCCTGCTGGACGCGGCCGGCGACTACGGGTTGCGCCACGAACCGCTGTTGATCCACTTTGGCGTCGACCTGGCGCGGTTCGCGCCATCGCCGTGGCACGACAAGCCCGGCTTCGAGCTTGTCAGCCTGCGTGCCTGGGAGCCCAACTACCGGATCGACCGCATCGTGCAGGCATTCGGGTTGCTGCGCGATCGCATGCCTTCGGCACCGTTGCATCTGCACCTGCTGGGTGGCGGGTCGCTTCGATCCGAGCTGTCACAACAGATCGAGGCACTGGCGTTGCGGAACTGTGTGACCTTGCACGGGCGTTGCGACGATGCCGGCATGGTGCGGGTGATGGCGCGCTGCAAGGTGTCGGTGTCGGTGCCGCAAAGCGATGCGACCTCGGTGTCGGTGCTGGAAAGCATGGGCGCCGGACTCGCCGTGGTGGCCAGCGATCTGCCCGCCAATCGCGACTGGCTGGGCACCGACCACCGCTTGCTGATCGATGCCGACGGCGAGGCGCTGGCGCAAGGCATCAGCACTTGCTTGCTGAGGATGCTGAACGACGACACACAGACCCTGAAGGTGGCCGAAGCCAACCGGCGCCGCGTCGAAGCCGACGGCGACCGTGCCCAACAGATGAACCGCATGGCCGCTGTCTATCGGCGCTTGTTGCAGGGAAGCGGCGCAACGACGCCATCCATGCCGAATCCCCCACCAGCCCAAAGCCACGGCGCCCCACGGTGAGCCCGATTTCAAGCGCCGATTCACGCTGGGCCAGCATCATCGCCCCCTGCCGCAACGAACGCGACCACATCGACGCCTTCTGCAGCAACGCTCTGGCGCAGCAACTGCCAGCAGGCTGGTCCCTGGAGCTTTGCATTGCCGACGGCCAAAGCGACGACGGCACCCGCGAGCTTCTGCAGCAGAGAGCGGGCTCCGATCCCCGGCTGCGCTGGATCGACAACCCCGGGCGCATCGTGTCCACCGGCCTGAACCGCGCACTGGAGGTGTCCCGCGGCGAGGTCGTGGTGCGCATGGACATCCACACCGCCTATGCCGCCGACTATGTAGCGGCGGGTATCGCTGCCTTGGCCGCTACCCGTGCAGACAATGTCGGCGGACCGTGGCGCGCCGAGCCCGCCACAGGTGCGGGCCCGATGGCCCGGGCGGTGGCGGCGGCGTTCCAGTCGCGCTGGGTGGCGGGCGGCGCCGACTCGCGCCGCGTCGACCATGCCGGCGAGGTCGACACGGTCTACCTCGGCTGCTGGCCACGCGGCAGCTTCGAGCGCTTCGGTGGCTTCGACGAAGCGCTGGTGCGCAACCAGGACGATGAACACAACCTGCGCATCCGGCTGGGTGGTGGACGCATCTGGCAGACGCCGACCATGAAGAGCCGATACCGGCCGCGTGATTCGGTGGCGGCGGTGTTTCGGCAGTGGTTTCAGTATGGCTACTGGAAGCCGTTCGTGATCGTCAAGCACCGCCAGCCGGCCGCCGGGCGCCATCTGCTGGTAACGCTGTGGCTGGTGGCGGTGGCGGTGGCGGCGCTGGCGGCGGTGCTCGGCGCACCGAGCTGGCCGTTGTGGACGCTGGTGCTCAGCTACCTGGCAGCGGTGGCCGGAGCCACGGTGGCGATCGGTGTCGAAACCGGCCTGCCGGCGGTGGTGATGCTGCGGGTGCCCGCGGTGATCGCCGCTACCCATTTCGGCTATGGCCTCGGATCCTGTCCGGGATGGTGGGACGCGCTGCGTGGTCGCCCGGGACGCGGCCGCTTCGGCGTGCTGACGCGATGAGGCGGTGAGCCGGTGACGCAACCCGCCCCCGATCCGCGACCGACCGACGCAGAGGCGATGGCCGCGCGTTATGCGCGGCGCGCCACAGGGTCTGCCGACCGCTACAGCCTGCTCGATGCCGCCGCGCTGCGCGAGCGCCAGGGCCGCCAACGTGCGCTGGTGCGGCTGCTGCGGCGACACGGCCACACCGATCTTTCGTCTTTGATGCTGACCGAGCTGGGCTGCGGGCACGGGGCCAATCTGCTGGAGCTGCTGCAACTGGGCTTCGCGCCGCGGCATCTGCACGGCATCGAGCTGCTGCCCGATCGGCATGCCGTGGCGCGCCAGCGGCTGCCCGAGGCGCTGAGCCTGTGGCTGGGTGACGCCAGCATCGCGCCAGTGGCGCCGCGAAGCCAGGACCTGGTGCTGGTGTCGACGGTGTTCTCGTCGGTGCTGGACGGTGCCTTCCAGCAGCGTCTGGCCGACGCCACCTGGCGATGGTTGAAACCGGGCGGCGCGGTGATCGTCTACGACTTCCGCATCGACAACCCGCGCAATGCCGATGTCCGCGGCGTGCCAGCGCGGCGCTTGCGCAGTCTCTATCCTGAAGGCCGCGCCGAGATCGCCAGCCTGACCTTGGCGCCGCCATTGGCACGCGCGGTGGGTCGCCTGCACCCCGGTCTGATCGACGCGCTGGTGCTGTTGCCGCCGCTTCGCACGCACCTGCTGGCATGGGTGGTCAAGCCGCTGCGCTGATCGCCGCACGGGTGCCCCGGCGGTAAATTGCATACTCCCCCACCTTGCCGAGCCGATGAAACCTGTCACAGCCGCCGAGGCCAATCGGCAGTTTTGTCGGTGTTGCGCGAAGTCACCCAGGGCGCCCGACGCGTGGTGCTCATCTGCCACTCGCCGTGTTGTTCGACTTGCACCGACGTCGAACGCTGAATCACTCTCGACGCCATGACCGCTGCTCCGTTCCTGCCCTTCGCCCTGCCAGAGATCGGCGACGAAGAGATCGCCGAGGTGGTCGATGCGCTGAAGTCGGGCTGGGTCACCACCGGGCCGAAGACGAAGCGCTTCGAAGCCGATTTCGCGGCTTTCCTGGGCGACGGCGGTGCGCAAGACCCGCCGCTGCACTGCATCGCCGTCAACTCCGCCACCGCCGGGCTGCACCTGGCGCTGGAAGCCCTGGGCATCGGCCCCGGCGACGAGGTCATCACCACCACCCACACCTTCACCGCCACTGCCGAGGTGGTGCGCTACCTGGGTGCCGATGTGAAGCTGGTCGACATCGACCCGGCCACGCTCAACATCGACCCGGCGCAGGTGGCAGCCGCGATCACGCCGCGCACCAAGGCGATCGTGCCGGTGCACTTCGCGGGGCTGGCGGCCGAGATGGCGCAGTTGCTGCCGATCGCGCAGCGCCACGGCTTGAAGGTGGTCGAAGACGCGGCCCATGCCCTGCCCACCATCAGCGGCGGCGCCTTGGTGGGCACCCTGCAAAGCGACGCCACGGTCTTCAGCTTCTATGCCAACAAGACCATCACCACCGGCGAAGGCGGCATGCTGGTGACACGCGACGAGTCGCTGGCCAAGCGCGCCAAGGTGATGCGGCTGCACGGCATGAACCGCGATGCCTTCGACCGCTTCACGGCCACCGTGCCGAGTTGGTACTACGAGGTGATCGCTCCAGGCTTCAAGTACAACCTGACCGACATCGCGGCCGCGCTCGGAATCCACCAACTCAAGCGGCTCGCCGGCTTTCAAGCGCAGCGCGAGCGGCTGGCCG
>JBBSPW010000177.1:0-7241 GCA_038258365.1 Burkholderiales bacterium
GCGCCGTCGAGACGGCGCTGGCCATGTCGATGAAACTGCCGCTGGTCAGCGTCACGCCGTTCAGGTAGTTGCTGCCGCTGTTGCTCAGGCGATAGATGCCGCCACCGCTGTTGCTGATGCTGCCGCCGGTGACTGCCACGCCTTCCTGGCGCACCACACCGCCGGCTGTGGCACGCAAGGTTCCGCCGGTGTTGTCGACATTGGATTGCAGCGCCAGAACGCTGCCGGCGCCGGTGGCCTCGGCAATGGCCTGATTGGTCAGGCCGGCCTGCACGATCGTGATCGTGCCGCCCGAATCGGAGCTGATCAGCCCCTGGTTGAGAACGCTGTTGCCGTTGCCATTAATGAGCTGTCCCAAGCCGATCGACCCGCTCTGCCCGCGCACGGTGGTGCCGGCGGCAAACGTGACGGTCTTGCCGCCGCCATCGATGCCCACGCGGTTGTTGGCGCCGCTGCCGAAAACGATGGTGGCATTGCCGCCCACGGTCTGCGTGTTCTCCAGGTTCAGCAGGCCGCCGCCCTGAAGGGTGGTGGTGCCGCTGCCGTTGAGGCCGCCCGTCATGCGCAGCGACGCGGCGTCGATGATCAGGTTGCCGGCGTTGTTCAACGTGCCGATGTTCTGTGCGCTGCTGACGGTGACCACGCCTGCCGCGCCGATGCTGGCGCTGTCGGCCGCGCCGGGCACGCCCGCCGGGTTGCCGTTGCCGGTGACGCAGGCCGTCCAGTTCACGATGGCCGCCCAGTTGCCAGCGGACGTGTTCCAGGTGCACACCGCCGCGCTGGCAGGCGACATCGCCAGCGGGCCCAGCAGCACGGCAGCCGCCAGTGACAGCAGGTGCGGCTTCAGCGCCGGCTGAAGCGGGGAGTGGCCGGGATCGCGGCGGTGGATGGATGCCGCCTGGCTTCGAGTTTGGTTCGTGGTGCGCATGTGCTGTTCCTCCGAGAATGGCGTGTACTGTGCCCAGCCACCGTTAGCCAAACGTTTGCCGCAAGCCCCCGCCAGCCGCCCGGATGCGGGCTTGCACGGCCCGCAATCAGGGGGGTGATCCGCAACCGAGCGGCAAGAATTCACGCCGGGAGACAATTCCGTCCATGCCTTCAACCCCACCCTTCATCGCCCCGGCTCGCTTCGACAACGCAGAGGAGGCCTTGGCACAAGTCCAGCGCATCTACCGCAGCAGCATCGAGCACCTGCGCACCAGCCTGCAGCGCTTCATAGCGGGGGAAGACGACGGTCAGCCGGTGCGGGCCTGCTACCCCTTTGTGCGGATCCGCACCGACACCGTGGCGCGGCCCGATTCGCGGGTGAGCTATGGCTTCGTGGCCGGACCGGGCAGCTTCGAGACCACGATCACGCGCCCGGATCTCTTTGGCGACTACCTGCTGGAGCAGTTCAGGCTGCTGCTGCAGAACCACGGCAAGGCGCTCGAAGTCGGCACCAGCCATGCGCCGATTCCGGTGCACTTTTCACTGGCCGAACACGACCACCTGGAAGGCAGCATGAGCCCCGAACGCCGGGTGCTGATGCGCGACCGCTTCGACCTGCCCGACCTGGCAGCGATGGACGACGGCATCGCCAACGGCACGCTGGAGTTGCAGCCCGGCGACCCACACCCACTGGCGCTGTTCACCGCACCGCGGGTCGACTATTCATTGCAGCGGCTGCGCCACTACACCGGCACCGCGGCCGACCATTTCCAGAACTTCGTGCTCTTCACCAACTACCAGTTCTACATCGACGAATTCATCAAGCTCGGCCATGCGTTGATGGCCGATGCAGGCAGCGACTACGCGGCCTTCGTCGAGCCTGGCAATGTGATCACCCGCCGCACCGGCACCGATGCCAAGCCCGGCGACGAGCTGGGCGCGCAGCCGCCGCGGCTGCCGCAGATGCCGGCCTACCACCTGGTGCGCGACGACAGCAGCGGCATCACGATGGTCAACATCGGTGTCGGCCCTTCCAACGCCAAGAACATCACCGACCATGTGGCGGTGCTGCGCCCGCATGCCTGGCTGATGCTGGGCCATTGCGCGGGGCTGCGCAACAGCCAGCAGTTGGGCGACTACGTGCTGGCGCATGCCTATGTGCGCGAGGATCATGTGCTGGACGAAGAACTGCCGCTGTGGGTGCCGATCCCGGCGCTGGCCGAGGTGCAACTGGCGCTCGAACAAGCCGTCGCCGATGTCACCAAACTGGACGGTTATGAACTGAAGCGCATCCTGCGCACAGGCACGGTGGCGTCCACCGACAACCGCAACTGGGAGCTGCTGCCGCACAACGGCCCGCAGCGCCGTTTCAGCCAGAGCCGGGCGGTGGCACTCGACATGGAAAGCGCCACCATCGCCGCCAACGGATTCCGCTTCCGGGTGCCGTACGGCACATTGCTGTGCGTGTCCGACAAGCCGCTGCACGGCGAGATCAAGCTGCCCGGCATGGCCAACACCTTCTACCGCGAGCGCGTCGATCAACACTTGCGCATCGGCATGCGGGCGGTCGAGTTGCTGCGCCAGCAGCGGCCCGGCAAGCTGCACAGCCGCAAGCTGCGGAGTTTTGCCGAGGTGGCGTTTCAGTAGGCGGTCTGCGGCAGCCGAAGGATCGGTGCATCAGGCGTCAGCCACCTGCATTCGATGCCGTGCCGGGTTGCCAATGTTTCGCGGTCGTGACTGGCCTGCAGCACGAGCCACGAGGCCGCATCGCCGCCAAAGGTCCTGGCCAGACGCATCAGGGTCGGCGGTGATGCTGCGGCGTTCTTTCACGATCTCATGCAAGCGCGGTGCGGGCGCATCGAGCGCAGCAGTCACGACCGCATTCTGCGCAGCCCAAGTAACCCCAGCAGCGGCCCAAGGGCGATCCACGGCAACACGCTGGCCAGGTCGTGGTCGTGCACCAGTCGCACGAACCATTCGATCGAGATCGCAGAAATCGCGAAGCCGATGCTGTTGACCAGGGTCAGCACGCTGCCCACCGCATGCGGCGGCGCGGCGCCGGCGGTCAGGGCCGAGAACTGCGGTGAGTCGCCGGCCACGCTGACGCCCCACACCCCCATCCACAAACCGAACAGCCAAAGCGGTGCAGCCAGCATCACCGGTGCCATCAGGCAGCACAAACCGCTGGTGGCGAGCATCGCAGCACCGACGCGCGCGCTGCCGAATCGGCGCGCCAATGCACCACCCGCCACACAACCGACTGCGCCGGCGCCGATGACCGCAAAGGCACCCCACGACACCGCGCCCTGCGACGCCAGCCGGGTCGCCAGCACTGCCGGCACCAGCACCCACACCGTGTACAGCTCCACCATGTGGCCGAAGTAGCCGCTGGCTGCGGCGCGGACCCGGCGGTCGGTCCAGATGCTGGCCAGCGCGCTCAGGTGCAAAGTGGCGGGGCGCGAGGGACGCGCAGTTTCGGGCACGGCCGCCATCAACAGCGCGCCCGCCGCGGCGGTTGCAGCGGCCACGCCATAGAACACCAGCCGCCAGTCCAGGTCGGCCCCCAGCGCACGCAGCGCATGCGGACTGGCGCTGCCCAGAACCAGTGCGCCAACGAGCCAGCCCAACGCGCTGCCGAGCCCGGCTGGAAACCACGTCGCGGCGATCTTCATCCCGACCGGATAGATCCCGGCCAGGCAGAACCCGGTCAACACGCGCCAGACCAACAAAAAGGTGAACGACGACGCGGCCCACGCAGCGGCAACCGTGCAGACTGCCGCTGCCAGCGCGCACAGACCGAACACCCGGCGCGCCGAGAACCGATCAGCCACCGCCAGCAGCGCGAACACCAAGGTGCCCACGATGAAGCCGCCTTGCAACGCCGCGGTGAGTGTGCCCACCGCAGCGGCGTCCCAGCCGTACTGGCGCTGCAGATCGGGCATCACCGCATTGACCGCGAACCACGACGAGGTACCGGCCAGTTGCGCCAGAACCAGCGCGGGCAACACACGGCGCGGCGGGGTTCGCAACGCCGTGGCAGGGTGAGATGCGGAAGAAGACGGATTCATGACGCGCTGCGGCGCCGCACGGTATCACCGCGGCTGTGGCCGCCGGCTTGATCCGCTGCGCGGGTGGTCCGCTTTGCTCATTGGCCCCTGGCGTCCTTGCCGTAGACCTCGTAGCAACCGTTTTCGATCTTGACGCGGCTGACGGTCTGGCAACGGGGCGCCCACCCAGCGCCGACCCGCCGCCCCCGCTCAGCAGCCGGCGCTCAGCGCACGGCCAGAGGCTGCTTGTGGCGCGGCGGCGGAAACGCGGCGTCCAGCTCGGCGAGGTCGCCAGCGGACAGGCGCAAACCCTGGGCGGCCCAGTTGTGGCGCAGATGCAGCGGGTTGCCGGCCTTGGGAATGGCCATCACCCCGGGTTGGTGCAGCAACCAGGCCAATGCCACTTGCGCCGGGGTCGAACGGTGGCGCTGCGCCAGGCCGTGCAATGCGGGGTGGTCGACCAGCCCACCCTGGTCCAGCGGGCAGTAGGCCATCAGCGGCATCTGCTGCAGGCGCATCCAGGGCAGCAGGTCGAATTCGACGCCGCGCTGGGCCAGCGAATAGTCGACCTGGTTGACCGCGCAGGCTTTGCCGCCGGGCACCTTGTACAACTCGCGCAGGTCGTCGAGATCGAAGTTGCTGACGCCCCAGCGGCGAACCCAGCCACGGGCCTGCAGCTGCTCGAAACCGCGCACGGTGTCCTTCAATGGCACATTGCCGCGCCAGTGCAGCAGATACAGGTCCACATGGTTCAGCCGCAAACGTTCCAGGCTGGCGGCGCAGGCTCGCACCATCCCTTCGACGCTGGCGTGGTGGGGCAGCACCTTGGTGATCACGACCAGGGCATCGCGGGCCAGCCCTTCTGCCAAAGCAGCTTCCAGCGCCTCGCCCAACACCGATTCGGCACCCCCGTCGCCGTACATCTCGGCAGTGTCGAACACGCGCCACCCGCCCTGTAGGGCGCGCCGCAGAACTTGCACTTCGGTGTTGCGATGCGGTGGCCGCTCACCCAACCGCCAGGTGCCCAGTCCGATGGCCGGGCGCGTCTCGCCGCTGGCAAGCGTGACTTCGGGGGTGGGGCCGCGGGGTGCTGGGTCGAAAGCGTTCACGGGCCGATCCTAAGTGGCGGGCCACGGCGTGCAAGCCTGTACGCAAGGGGGGTCGAAAGCCGGGCGGGCTGCTGCCCGGACGCAGGCGGTGCCAGACAACGTCGAGCGACGTCAGGCAGCGCAAGGTGAACGAGGCTTTACCATTGGAGAGGATGCAAACCGGCCCGCAAGACCTTGCCCAGACGCGCTATGTCAATGCGCTGGCGCTGTTCGAAGAATTCGTTCGCCAGACCGCGCGCCACGCCGACGCCGCCACCCTGCGCGGACTCGAAAGGCGCTTTGCCGAACGGGTGCAGATCCAGCCCAGCTACTGGAGCCAGATCAAGAGCCGATCGCGGCAGATCGGCGAACGGCTGGCACGCCAGTTCGAGCAGCAATGCAAGAAGCCGCGGGGCTGGATGGACCTGCCGCACAACACAGCGTCCGACCCGCAAGCCGACGTTGCGCCAGCAGGTTCGCCGGCGAATTCCTCTGACGACCTGACCCCGCAGGACGAGGACGAGCGGTTCATCGTCGGCCTGCTGCTGACCTACTACCGCCGCCACCCGCAGCGGGCGCGAACGCGTTTGCTCGACTTGCTGGGCGAGGTGCTCGTCCCTGCCAGCCCAAACCCAAGCCCGCGCCCGGCGCCGCGCAGCGGCAGCCCTGCCGAAGCGATTCGCCCAACCGGCGGTGTGACGCCGGTCGACCCGGCCGACCTGTGGCAGCGAACCCAGCTCTCTGTGGCTCCATTGAAACGCAAGAAGTGAATTTCGGCTTGCGCACTGATAACGGTTTATTTATCATTTGCGCAAGCCGCCGGGGATGCCACCAAGGCCTGTCGACCAACGTCGTCGACAGGCCTTTGCAAAGTCCCTTTGCCACCGACCCACCCCACCCGCCGTACATGCACGCTGATCCGATCCTTGCTGCCCCGCCCGGGGTGCCCATGAACTGAGACCGCCCGAAGCGCAAACCGCCTTGGGCGGCCGATGCTTCACCACGGCCCGGGTTGCAGCAGCAGCCCGGGCCGTTTGCATTCTTGCTCTGTCCCACCACCAGGAGACCTTCGATGAAGCAACTGATCCTCACAGCCCTGAAGCCCCGCAACCCGTTCGTCGCACCCAGCCTGCGGCGGGTCGCCGGCCCGCACCGCGCCAGCGTTGGCGCCCGCCGGCAAGCCGAACGGCACGAGACCCGCAAGCTGCTGCGTGCCGAAGACGGCGCGCGGCGACACGAAAAACACCTCTGAAACGACCGAACGCGAATGCCGCGTTCTTGGGAGCCCACCATGTGGATGCACGACACCCCCCTGACCCCCGCACCGGCCAGGCCCCGCGCCCGCCGCCCTTTGATCCTGCTGACCGCTGCCGCGCTGCGCGGTGCCAGCCGACTCCTTGACGGCCTGGCCACCGCCCTGGCCAGCGAACCCGCAAGGCTGGCACCCGACGCGGTGCTGGAGTTTCATGCCGACGCCGGCGCACCCGAAGGCGCGCTGTATGTCGATGGCCAGCTCGTGGGCCATGTGCTGGGCGTGAAGCGCTTGTGATCGGCCGCAAGAGGCGGCTCGAGCACGGCTGGGTTTTAAAGCGGGTGCCCTGCAACGGGCTCCCGCCTCAAGCCCGGCCGGCCGATGGCCGATAGCACACGGTAGTGCGTCACCCGCCTGATGCTGAAGTCCGACTTCTGCCCGCAATCTGACTGAACCGACTGTGTCCGCCCCCGCCTTCGTCAACGCAGCACCGCCCGATCTGGCGGGGTGGGTTGCGCTCTTTGACTTCGATTCCCTGCCGGTGCTGGGCGCCACTGCCTTTGCGCTGGCCGAATTGCGGCTGGACGAAGACGCGGTCGATGCCCATTTGCTGGCCGAGGCCATCGGCAATGACCCCTTGCTGGTGCTGAAGCTGCTGGCCCATGTGGCCCGCCTGCGGCGCAAACGCGTGCACCGGGAGGGCAGCGACACCGAAACCGTCACCGCGGCGCTGGTGATGCTGGGCATTCCGCCCTTTTTCACGGCCTTCGGCGGTTTGTCGACGGTGCAAGCATGGCTGGCATCCGTACCCGGCGCGCTCGATGGCTTCATGAACGTGCTGCACCGGTCGGGTCGCGCTGCGAGTTTCGCGATGGCCTTTGCGGTGCACCGCATGGACAGCGACGCCGAAGTGATCCACGAAGCCGC
>JBBSPW010000178.1:0-7239 GCA_038258365.1 Burkholderiales bacterium
AGCGCCTTGACGCCCAGGTCGCCGACCGCCAGCGGCAGCCAGTCGACCGGCGTGCCGGCGAAGGCCAGGAAGAAGAACACCGCGGTGTCGACCACGGACGCCACCAGCGAGCCGATCAGCGGTGCTTTCCACCAGCTCGCGCGGCGCAGCCGGTTGAAAACGCCGATGTCCATCAGCTGCGACAGGATGAACGCGCTGCCGGAAGCCAACGCGACGCGCCAGGGTGCCAACACCAACGACAGTGCCACCGCCAGCGCAAAACCGATGGCCGCCACCTTGCGCGCCGCTTGCGGCCCCGACGCCCGGTTGCTGAGGTCGGTGACCAGATAGACCACCGGGTAGGTGAACGCGCCCCAGGTCAGCCAGGCATTGATCGGAAACTGCACCAGCACGTTGGACAGCACGATGACCGCGGCCATCGCGAGGATCGGCAGGCGCAAGGCGGAGGGAGGCAGCCATTTCACGGCGGCGATTGTGCAACGGCCGTGCGCGGCGCTCGGTTATTCTTGGTTGCTTCGCATCACAGGCGCCCACGCGGGCTGCCATCCTTCGTGCCAGACCCCGCTCATTCCAGGTCCCCGCGTTCGCCCGCCCCGGGCTCCGCCGCGTCGGACCTCGACCACAAGCGGTCGTTCTTCGAAAGGCTCGTCGAGTTCATCTCGCCCGGCCCCGACAGCATGGCCGAGCTCATCAAGACCCTCGCCGATGCCGAGAACCGCGAACTGATCGAACCCGAATCGCGCCTGATGCTGGAGGGCGTTTTGCGAATGGCGCAACTGAGTGCCGGCGATGTCATGGTGCCTACGGGGCGCATGGACATTCTCAGCATCGACAGCGACTACGACGACCTGCTGGGTGCGGTGATCCACACCGCGCATTCGCGTTTTCCGGTTTACGAAGACGAACGCGAAAACATCATCGGCATCCTGATGGCCAAGGACCTGCTGAAGCTGCAGCGCGCGCCCGAGCTGAACCTGCGCACGCTGCTGCGGCCGGCGGTGTTCGTGCCCGAGAGCAAGCGGTTGAACGAGCTCTTGCGTGATTTCCGAAGCAACCGCAACCACCTTGCGATCGTGATCGACGAGTTCGGCAGCACCGCCGGGCTTATCACCATCGAGGATGTGCTCGAAGAAATCGTCGGCGAGATCGAAGACGAATTTGACGAGCACGAACAGGAAAGCGGCATCGTCACGCTGGCTGACGGCAGCCACCGCGTGGCCGGCGATGTGGCAGTGCATGCCGTCAACGAAGCCTTCGGTACCCGCCTGTCCGAAGCAGACTTCGACACCATCGGCGGCTTGCTGGCGCACGAGCTGGGCCGTGTGCCGCGCCGAACCGAGGCCGTCGAAACCGGTGGGCTGCGCTTCACCGTGATGCTGACGCGCGGCGGTGCGGTGCGCTGGTTCCGCGTCGGGCGGGTCGAAGTCGACGATCGCGCCGCTGCCGACGCCGATCAGGATTGAGTCCGTCGTTGGCCGACGGGCCCGTGCGTGTGAGGCCCCTTTCGCTGGCGCTCGATGCGACGCTGGCAGTCGTGCTGGGTGCCCTGCAAACCCTCGCCTACACCCACACCCATTGGTGGCCGTTGCCACTGGCCACGCTGGCTTGGCTGGTCTGGCGGCTGGACCTTGCAACGCCGCGGCGCGCGGCGCTGCTCGCGTGGCTGTATGGCACGGCCTGGCTGGTGGCGGGCACCTGGTGGCTCTACATCAGCATGCACCGCTTTGGCGGGCTGCCGGCACCGCTGGCTGCGGCTGCCGTGCTGGCGCTGGCGGCCGCGTTGTCGGTCTATCTGGCGGCAGCAGGCTGGTTGTATGCGCGACTGCGGCGCGGCACGGCGCGCGACGTGGCGCTGTTTGCTGCGCTGTGGCTGTTGGCCGAAGCCGCGCGGGCCCTGATCTTTACCGGGTTTCCGTGGGTGGCGGTGGGCTATTCGCAAGTGGATTCGCCATTGGCGGCGCTTGCGCCTTGGGTCGGCGTCTACGGCATCGGCGCGCTGCTGGCCGCATTGGCTGCTGCGGTCGTTCGGGTGTTGCCCGGTGGCGGACGCGTTCGGGCGTGGTCGCCGCCGGTGGTGTTGCTGTTCGTGCTGCTGGCGCCAGCCACAGCGCTGTGGCTGGCGCCGCGTGACTTCACCCGCAGCAGCGGCAGCCTGTCGGTCAGTCTGCTTCAGACCGATGTGCCGCAAGACCAGAAGTTTGCAGCCGAGCACCTGGACCAAAACCTGAACTGGACGAGCGCTGCGCTGCAGGCCGCGCCGCCCGGCCTGGTGGTGGCACCGGAAACCGCGGTGCCGCTGCTGCCGTCGCAACTGGCCGAACTCGCGCCCGGTTTGTGGGAAGGGTTGCGCGCGCACTTTGCCGAGCCCGGGCGGGCAGCGCTGGTGGGTGTGCCGCTGGGCGACTTCGAGCGCGGCTACACGAATTCGGTGGTGGGACTGTCAGGCCCGGGGGTCGGCTCCACCGCCTACCGATACGACAAGCACCACCTGGTGCCGTTCGGCGAATTCATCCCCACGGGCTTTCGCTGGTTCACGCAGATGATGAACATCCCGCTCGGGGACTTCAACCGTGGCGTGGTCGACCCGCCGTCGTTCAACTTCGGCGGCCAGCGCATCGCGCCCAACATCTGCTACGAGGACTTGTATGGGGAAGAGCTGGCGCGTCGCTTTCGCAACCCGGCAACAGCGCCCACGCTGTTCGCGAATGTCAGCAACCTGGGCTGGTTCGGCGACAGCAGCGCCTTGCCGCAGCACCTGAACATCTCGCGGATGCGCAGCCTGGAATTCCAGCGCCCGATGGTTCGGGCCACCAACACCGGCGCCACCGCGACGATCGACCACCATGGCGTTGTCGTCGCACGGCTGCCGGCTTTCGAGCGCGGTGTCTTGACCACCGCTGTCGATGGCCGCAGCGGCATCACGCCCTTTGCCTGGTGGGCTGCTCGCGGCGGCTTGTGGCCGCTGGTGGGGCTGGCGCTGGCTGTGGTGGCGGTTGTGGGGGCCGCAGCGCTCAGCCCCCGGGCTGGCGCCGCACGATCCGGATGACGGATTCGCCCGCTGACAGCTGCGGTGTCGCACTGGCTTTGGCGCCGCCAGCAGCCGGAGCGGGCGCGCACCCGTCGCAGCCTCCGCAAGCGCTGGTGGCCTTCCCGGCGGCTGGGTGCGCTGCAGAGCGCGGCCACCAACCACGCGGCCACAGGTTGCGCAGCGCATAGACCGCACAACCCAGCACCAACAGCGCGGTGACAACGGTTTGCCAATCCACCATCACGCACCCCCGCCGAGCATCAGGGCGATGCGGTAGGTGATGAACGACGCCAGGTAGGCCAGCCCGAACAGGTAGGCGGCCATCAGCAGCGGGTAGCGCCAGCTGTTGGTCTCGCGCCGCACCACCGCCAATGTCGACAGGCATTGCGGGGCGAACACATACCAGGCAAGCAGCGAGAACGCGGTGGCCAGCGACCAGCCTTGCGCGATCAACGGCGACAGCGAATCGGCCACCGAATCGCCGGCCGCCGACAGCGCGTAGACCGTGCCGAGTGCACCCACGGCCACCTCGCGCGCAGCCAGCCCCGGCACCAGCGCGACGGAAATCTGCCAGTTGAAGCCGATCGGTGCAAACACATGCTGCAGTGCCCGGCCGATCTGCCCGGCAATGCTGTAGAAGATCGGTGGTTCGACCGCGCCTGCAGGCGGCCCGGGCCAGCTGGACAGAAACCACAGCAACACCATCAGCGAGAAGATGATCGTGCCGACCCGGCGCAGGAAGATGCGCATTCGTTCGAGCAAGCCGAGCGCCAGTCCCGAGAGATTCGGCAGCCGGTAGGGCGGCAGCTCCATCATCAGCGACTGCTGGCTGCCCTTCATCCAGAAGCGCTTCATCAGATAGCCCACCGCCAGCGCCGACAGCACCCCGGCCAGGTACAAGCCGAAGAGCGTCAGGCCTCGCAGGTTGAACAGGCCATACGGGCCGATCGCGCGCGCCGGAATGAAGGCGCCGATGATCAGCGCATACACCGGCAGGCGCGCAGAACAGGTCATCAACGGCGCCAGCATGATGGTCGCCAGCCGGTCGCGCGGGTTGGCGATGGTGCGCGTGGCCATGATGCCCGGCACCGCGCAGGCAAAGCTCGACAAGAGCGGAATGAAGGCGCGCCCCGACAACCCCACCTTGCCCATCAGGTTGTCGAGCAGGAAGGCCGCGCGCGGCAGGTAGCCGGAATCTTCGAGTGCGAGGATGAAGGTGAACAGGATCAGGATCTGCGGCAGAAACACCAGCACCCCGCCGACGCCGGCCAGCACACCGTTCACCAGCAAGCTGCGCAGCGGACCGTCGGCCATGTGGGCGGTGACCCACTCGCCGCTCGCGGTCATCAACGACTTGATGGCGTCCATCGGCGCTTCGGCCCACGAGAACACCGCCTGGAAGATCAGGAACAGCATCGCCGCCAGCAGCACCAGCCCCCACACCGGGTGCAGCACCACCGTGTCGATGCGGTGGCGGAAGCGTGCGCGGGGAGCCGCTTTCGGCACCACCGCGGCCAGGATGCGGCGCACTTCGGCTTGCAAGGTCGGCGCGTCCGCAGCCGAAGGCAAGGCAGCCGGCGCCGGGGTCTGGACCGCGGAGGACAGATGTGTCTGCAAGGCCTGCAACAACGCGGCATGGCCGTTGCCGCGCACCGCCACCGACTCCACCACCGGACAGCCGAGTTCTGCTGCCAACTGCGGCACATCGATCTCCAGCCCCTGGGCGCGCGCGGCGTCAGCCATGTTCAAGGTCACGAGCATCGGCCGGCCGATGTCCGCCAGTGCGCTGCGCAACTCCAGCACCAGCCGCAGCCCCATGCGCAGGTTGGTGGCGTCCAGCACCGCCACGATCAGGTCGGGGGTGGCCTCGCCTTGGCGCCGGCCCTGCAGCACATCCAATGTCACCTGCTCGTCCGGCGTGGCCGGGCTCAGGCTGTAGGTGCCGGGCAGGTCGACCACGGCCACCCGGCGGCCGTCGGTCAGCCGCGCCATGCCGATCTTGCGTTCGACCGTGACGCCCGCGTAATTGGCGACCTTCTGGCGCGCGCCGGTCAGGCGATTGAAGAGCGCGGTCTTGCCGCAGTTGGGGTTGCCGACCAGCGCCACCGTGTGCAGGGCCAGCTCAGTCATCTTCCGCTCCGGTTCGGATTCGCACCTGGATGCAGCGCGCTTCGGGCAGGCGCAGCGCAAACATCGTCTCGCCGATCTGCACCGCCAGCGGCTCGCGGCCGCCAGGGCCGCGGTGTCGCAGGTGCAGGGGTTCGCCGGGAACGAAGCCGATCTCGCCCAGGCGGCGCAGCAACAGGGGATCGGACGCGGTTGCGCCGGCAGCCGCGCTGCCCGGCGCAGCCACCTGCACCACCACCGCACGGGTGCCCACCGGCAGATCGGCCAGGGTCAATTGGGCCGGCACAGCCGCCCCGGCTCTGCGAACACCCGCGGTGGCGGTTTCGATCCGGGTCGTGAACCTGGCGACACAGTTCTCCATTCGGTGGTGCGTCCATCGAGGGTCCGCCGGCGCGAAGAACGCCTGGCGATGATCCCTCCCAATGGCTGAACTGTAATCGCAATGCGAATCGTTCGCAATTGAGATGCAAAGGCGCCGGGTTCGAAGCGCGTGTGGCGCGATCGCGCCGGCCCTGCGCTGGCCGCGCCGGCTCTGCGCCCGGCCCCCACTTAAACTCGTCGCTCTTCGACTGTTACCGGGTCCGGTGCGCATGCAGAGCTTCCAGCAGATGATCCAGCGGCTCCAGTCGTATTGGGATGCGCAGGGCTGTGCATTGCTGCAACCCTACGACATGGAGATGGGCGCCGGCACCAGCCATACCGCCACTTTCTTGCGCGCACTGGGGCCGGAACCCTGGAAAGCCGCTTATGTGCAGCCCAGCCGCCGCCCGAAGGACGGCCGCTATGGCAACAACCCGAACCGCCTGGGCCACTACTACCAGTTTCAGGTGGTGCTGAAGCCTGCGCCGGCCGACATCCTGCAGCTGTACCTGGGCAGTCTGGAAGCGCTGGGCTTCGATCTGACGGTCAACGATGTGCGCTTTGTCGAAGACGATTGGGAAAACCCCACGCTCGGCGCCTGGGGCCTGGGCTGGGAGGTCTGGTTGAATGGCATGGAGGTGACGCAGTTCACCTACTTTCAACAGGTCGGCGGCATCGACTGCCGGCCGATCACCGGCGAGATCACCTACGGGCTGGAACGGCTGGCGATGTACCTGCAGAACGTCGAGAACGTCTACGACCTGCTGTGGACCGAGGACCCCGCGAACCAGCGTCGTCTAACTTATGGGGATGTCTACCACCAGAACGAGGTCGAGCAGAGCACCTACCACTTCGAGCACAGCGATGTGGCCTTCTTGCAGTTGGCCTTCGAAGCGCACGAGCGGCAGGCGGCTGAGTTGAGCGCGAAGCACCTGCCGCTGCCGGCTTATGAGCAGGTGCTGAAAGCCGCGCACAGCTTCAACCTGTTGGACGCCCGCGGCGCCATCAGCGTCACCGAGCGGGCAGCCAGCATCGGCCGCATCCGCAACCTGGCGCGGGCGGTGGCGCAGGGCTATCTGGACAGCCGCGCGCGGCTCGGCTTTCCGATGGCACCGAAGCCCTGGGCCGACGAGGTGCTGACGCAGATCGCGGCGCAGGCCGAGGCTCAGGCTGTCAAGCAAACCCCAGCACAAAGAAGGGCGGCCTGATCGTGACTGCGCCTGCTACCACGGTCAACGATCACCTCCGCAACCTGCTGGTCGAGCTGTTCGTCGAAGAACTGCCGCCGAAGTCGCTGTCGAAGCTGTCCGAAGCTTTCGGCACGGGTTTGCTGGCCGGTTTGCGGGCGCAAGGTCTGGCCGGCGACGGGTCGGCGCTGAATGTGTTCGCGACCCCGCGAAGGCTCGCGGCGCGCATCAGCCATGTGCGGGCGGTGGCAGCCGACCGCGCGCAATCGATCAAGCTGATGCCGGCTGCGGTGGGAATCGACGCTGCCGGCCAGCCGACCGCGGCCTTGTCGAAGCGGCTGCAGGGCATGGGGCTCGATGTGGCTGCGGTGAAGCAAGTGCGACACGAAGGCGAAGGCAAGGCCGAAGCGCTCTTCATCGACACCACCCAACGCGGTGCCACCCTCACCGACGGTTTGCAGCAAGCGTTGACCGACACCCTCGCGAAGCTGCCGGTGGCCAAGGTGATGACCTACCAATTGCACGGCGGCGACGGTG
>JBBSPW010000179.1:0-7196 GCA_038258365.1 Burkholderiales bacterium
CCATCCCGAGGAAGTGCCAGCGCAGCCGGCGGCCGGCGACGCCGAGGTACCGCCACTGGCCGAGGACGGGTCACCCGCAGCGGAGGTGAAGGTCGAAGCAGAGGCTGGGGCGGTAGTAGATGCGGAAACGGAAGCGGAAACGGAAGCGGAAACGGAAACGGAAACGGCCGATCCCACGCCGTCTGAATCGCCGTCTGAATCGCTGCCTGCGTCGTCGCCCGAATCAACGTCCGAAACGCTTCTTGCGACGCCGCCTGACGCGTCCCCGGATGCGTCCCCCGACTCACCCCCGGATTCGCCGGCGGCGCCACCGGCAGCCCGGCCTGCCGATCTGGGCCCGGCGGCCAGCGCGGCCTTGCTGGCGGAGCACTTTCCGGCGCTGTTCGGCAAGGGCGTTGCGCTGCCGATCAAGCTGCGCATCCAGAGTGACATCCAGGCCCGGCTGCCGGGGGTCTTCAGCCGCCGGTCGCTGTCGGTGTTCCTGCATCGCCACACCACCTCCACTCCTTACATCAAGGCCTTGCTGGCCGCGCCCCACCGCTTCGACCTGGACGGCCAGCCTGCAGGCGAGATCACTGCCGAGCACCGCGAAGCCGCCACCACCGAGATCGCACGCCGCCGCGAGATCGTCCAGCAACGTCGCCAAGCGGAACGCGATGCGGGTCGCCAGGCGCAGCGCAAGGCGCATGCCGGTTCTCGCGAAGGCGCCTCGGCGCAGCCGGCACCGGGTGATGCGGCGGCCGGTGCACCTGCGGATGCAGCTTCCGGTGAACCCATTGGCGCCGGCACGGCTGCGGCGAGCACCGACACCAATGCCAATGCGAACCCCAACGCGGACGCCCACACATCCAGGCCGCACGCAACGGACCCGGCGACAGCTCGGCGCGCCGACGAACGACCCCCGCGACACGCGCGACCGCCCCGCTCATCCCACCCCGCATCCGAAGGTGATCGCGATCGGGGTCGCGACCGGCCACCCCGCAGCGCGCAACCCGGAAGCGATCGAGGTCCGAAACCCCCGCGCCAGGGCGCCCCTGCAGGCGGCAACCGCGGCCCTGGCGCACCCCGGCCGCGTGCAGACGGTGAGGCCGCGGGTGCGCGCCCGCAACAGGCTCGGCCACCGCGGCCACCGCAGCAAGACAGCGACGCCGACGGCTTTCCATCCAACCCAGGTTCCGACACCAGCCCCGAAGCCCGCGCCGAGCACCACGCCCGACGCGACCGCGCTGCTTTGCTGCGCGCCTTCGAGAGCAGCCCCCTGTCGCGCGCCAATTTCTGCGCACTGAAGGGCCTGGACGTGAACACCCTGGACGCCACGCTGGACCGCGCCTGGCACGAACGCGAATCCCGATCTCAGCAGCAGCCGCGGGAATAGAGCCCGCTGGTCAATTCGCCCGGCAATCCGTCGATCAACGCTCTCGATAGCCCGCCAGTTGGCCGCCAGCTAAACCCCGGCACTGAAGCGCAGCTGCACCGCCCGCAGCGCCACCCGCACCTGCTGCACGATCGCCGAGTCGCCATGCGCCGACAGCACCAGCTCGTGGGTGGCGCGGGTCATCGCCACATACAAGAGCCGCAGCGCCTCGGCTTCGCTTTCGCCTTTCATCGGCAGCGCCTGCAAGCCGGCGACAAAGACCTGGCGAAACTCCAGGCCCTTGGCGCTGTGCAGCGTCAACAGCTTGACGCTGTTGCGGCGCCAGTCGAAACGCTTGAAAGCCAACGCGTTCATCGACTGCATAGGCACCCGCGCGCGCAACAGCGCGGCTTCGATCGCCCGCATCTGCGCACGGCTGCGGCACAGCACCGCGATCTCGTTTTCAGGCACGCCGGCAGCCACCGACGCCTCGATGCGTTCGAGCAGCAGTTGCGCTTCGTCCGCCGCATCGGCGGCTCGAACCAGCACCGGCATCGGCCCGCGCCGGCCGGCGGTGGCGGGTTGCACCAGGCGCATCTCATCGTCGTCTTCCGCCTCGGCGCCAGCTTCGGGGTCGCGTCCCGCCAGCAACCGCTGTGCGCACTGCATCGCCAGCGCCAGCACCTCGGTGGTGTTGCGGTAGTTCAGCCGCAGGATGCTGGTGCGGCCGCGCGCTTCGATGCCGACGCTTGCGAAATTGAACTTGCCGCGCCGGGTCTGGTAGATGCTCTGCGCGTCGTCGTACAGCACCAGCAGGCTCTTGGTGTCGGGCATGACCATGCGCGCGGCGATCCGCAGCCAGCTGTCCTGGAAATCGTGGCCTTCGTCGATCAGCAGCGCCAGGTATTGCGAGCCCGGCACGCGGCCCGTGTCGACCGCGCGTTCAACCACGCCGGCCAATGCGTCGAAGTGCGCATCGCCCTTCAGACCCTGCGGCAGATCGAGCTGGTAGCTGCGCACCAGATCCTGGCACCAGGCATGGAAGGTGCGCACCAGCACCCGCTCGTCGACCCCGCGCATGCGCAACTGGTGGTCGATGCGATCGGCCAGCGTGCGGTTGAAGCACAGCACCAGGATCGGCTTGCAGGGGCTCGCCGCTGCGGCCAGGAACTGCGCACGGTAGATCAGGATCATGGTCTTGCCGGAACCTGCCGCGCCGTGGATCACGCGGTGGCCTTCGCCCAGGTTGCGGGCGACCTGCTCTTGCTGCAGGTCCATCACCTGCAGCAGATCGGGCAGGGCGGGAAACTCGAGCGCAGGCGGCGAACGCTCGGCATCGCCCGTGTCGGCGCCTGACCCAGCGCCGAAGTCGAAGGCGGTCTGCGCATCCAGTCGCAACTCCGGAAACAGATGCCATCGGATACGGTCGCGTTGCGGCAGGGTCAGCGTGTGCGGATAGCTGACAGTGAACATGCCCCACAAACGCTGCTGAAACGCAGCTGCGTCGATGCTGTCTTCCAACTCGTCGCGCAACAGGGTGCGGCTGGCCGGAAACAGGTTCTCGAAGTCGCTGCCTTGCACATCGGCAGCGCGCAACGATGCCATCACCACCCCCCAGCCATACGGAAACAACAGCCGACCGGCGAACGCGCCGCTGGCATGCACCAATGCCGGGTCGTGCTCCATCAGCCGCACCAGCTCGATTGCATAGTCGCGCGCCTGGCGCAGGGGGTGCGCCACGGTGACAGAGCCGCGCGGGGTCTTCAGCACCACCGCGTCGCGCGTGGCGGGACCAAGCGTGCTGCGGCGCCAGTCCTTCACTTCCAGCAGCAGCACACCCCAGCGAGGGCTCAGCACCACGAAGTCGGGCTGGCGCGCGCGCGGTCCGATCGGCACGTCGTGCCAAACCAGGTAGTCGTCTTCCAGGCAACGCTTGAGCTGGTGCAGCACCCGCCGCTCGCCGGCGTTGCAACGCGCGTCGATCTGGCTCAGGCCCTGGGGGAAGATGGCCATGCGGTGGGCCCGGCGCAGGGTCGTTCAGCACCGCCTGGCGGTCGGCGCGGCATCAAGCCCGCTGATCGCTCAGGGCGGCGGGTCCTTGGCCCGGGTCCGCGAAACTGCGGACATGACGCCGATGCCGCCGATGATCAGGCAGGCAATGATCACGTAGGTGGTGGCCAGACCTGCAGCCACCAATCCCCAGGCGATGCCCCCGATCAGGATCGCAAGCCCAACCATGTAGATCACAAAGGACATGAACCGGCTCCTTTTAGAGCGTCACAACGACAAGACTCGACTTTAGTTCGCAACCGTTCGCTCGGGCCTCAGCCCGGCAGCTTGAATTGCGAAACCTCGCCGGCCAACGCTCTCGCGCGGTCGCGCAGCACGCTGGCTGCGGCTGCGGTCTGCTCCACCAACGCGGCATTCTGCTGCGTCACCTTGTCGAGTTCCTGCACCGCGCGCGCCGATTGCGACACCCCGGCCGATTGCTCACGCGCACCGGTCGAGACTTCGTCCAACAACCCGCTCATGCGTTTGGAGGTCTCGACCAACTCGCCGATCGTGGTGCCGGCCTGGCGCACCACGCGCACACCGCCCTCGACCTGCTGGATGCTGTCGCTGATCAGCCCCTTGATCTCTTTGGCAGCGGTCGACGAGCGCTGCGCCAGCGCCCGCACTTCAGACGCCACCACCGCAAAGCCGCGGCCCTGCTCGCCCGCCCGTGCGGCTTCCACCGCAGCGTTCAGCGCCAGGATGTTGGTCTGGAACGCGATGCCTTCGATGGTGCCGATGATGTCGCCGATGCGCGATGACGCGCCGTTGATGCGCTCCATGGTCTGCGCCACCTCACCGATGATGCGGCCGCCGCGTTCGGCGGCCTGGGCGTTGGACGACGCCAGTTGGTTGGCTTCATGCACGGTTTCCACATTGCGCTGCACGGTCACCGAAATCTGCTCCATCGCCGCCGCGGTTTGTTCCAGATTGGCTGCCGACTGTTCGGTGCGGGCGCTCAGGTCACCAGCGCCGCTGGCGATCTCGGCACTGGCGCCGACGATCTGGTCCGAGCCACCACGCACCTGCGAAACGATGCGCCGCAATGCGGTCTGCATCTGCACCAGGGTGTGCATCAACCCGGCTGCTTCGTCGTTGCCCCAGGCGCGCGGCCGGGTGGTCAGGTTGCCGTCGCGCATGGCGTCGATGTGAAACGCGACTTCCTTCAAGCCGCCCGACAGCACCTTGCCGAAGGCCATGAACAGATACAGGCTTAGCGCCAGGCCGATCAGCAGCACCACCGCAGTGAAGTTGCGGCCGGCTTCGAGCTTGGCCACGCGTTCGGCGATCAATGCGTCGAGTTGCGCGCTGGCATCGGCTGCCAGCTTGAACAGGGCTGCTGCAGCACGCGATGAAGCAGCGTCCAGGGCGGCAGCCGAAGCCGCGTCGACGCGCGCGCCGGCCGCATCGAGCACGCCAGCATTGACAGCCTCCAACAGCGACTGGACCGCTGCCGCCGCGCCGCCGCCCGGTACGGTTTTGGCCACCGCTGCGTTGTAGGCCACCGACTTGGCCAGGCCGGCGTCCACCGCCAGCTGGTTGTCGCGCAACTGCGTCCATTTCTCGGTCACCAGCCGCACCTGCGCGGGCGTGGCAGCAGCCGCCGCGGCCACCGCCTTGCCGGTGGCGCGCAACTGGTCCGCCGCATCGATCATCGCCGGCAGCCTGAACATTGCTGCGTCCATCAGGTAGTAGCTGTCGATGTCGGGGTCGAGCGTGAGGTTGGAACCGTCGGTGGCCACCGCCACAAGATCCAGCAGCGCTTGCTTGGCGCGCGCCGGCGCACCGGCTGCGCCACTGCGAACGGCAGCCATGGCCTTGGCCAGTTCGGCGTGGCTGGTGGCGGTTCCCAACGCTTCGCCATCCCGGGCTTGCAACGCGGCCAGCTTGGCGGCTTGGGCATCGATCGCTGCGCCCACCTCGGTGGCCGAGCCGGTTTGCGAGCGCTCCAGCAGCCCCAGCAGCGGCATCAACTCCTGCGCATACGTCACGCCCAACCGTTCCTTGGCCGAGAACGCGATCAGGTCGGCCTGGCTGTTGAAGTACTGCCACGCCAGAGTGGCCAGTGGCAGCACGAAGGTCAGCGCAATGATCGCCGCCTTGGACTTGAAACCGATCGATCGAAACAGCCGCACGCCGGGTGCCCAGGCACCGTGGTAGCGGAAAAATCCGGCGATCCCGCCAGGGTCCGACGAGGATGTGGACACGGCTGCGGACGCCATGGCGCGCAGTGGCAGGGCGGGGGACGACGCAGACGACATCGATCGGACTCCGGGTTCAGGCCCGCGCCGGGTCGGTCAGGCGCGTCTGTCGTTGTCGGCGTTCGGATTCGGGTCTTTAGCGGCCAGGGCGCCCGTGACACGGTCCTCGATGCGTTGGCGCACCAGTTGCACATGGTGGCGCAGCGCATACAACTCGTTGGCATACGACAGTGGCACACCGATGTGCTCGGTCTGGTTGTCGATGCGAGCGATCTCGGCTCGCAAGGCCTCGAAAGGCGGCTGTGGCCGCTCCAGTGCCTGCTCGACCGCGCGCAGGTTGGCATACCAGCGGTAGATGCGAGAACGCAAACGCATCGTCACCAGCGGCGGCAGCACGCGCGACAGCGGAATCATCACCGCCACCAGCGGCAGCACCACGATCCACATCCGGTCGATGAAGTTGGCAACCCAGAACGGCAGGTAGCGCTGCAGCAGCGGCACCCCATCGCGGTAAAACCGTGCGGCTTCTGGCGCCAGCGGCAATTCCGACGCACCCGGATTCGGGAACTCGGCCACGCTGTTGAACCAGCCGGCCTCGGCATGGGCACGTTGCGAGGCCTGCACCAACAGTTGAACCAATGCCGGATGCAAGTCGCGCCGCACCACCAACGAAGCCGTGGCCGCCACCAGCCGGACATCGTGCGGTGGCTTGTCAGCCGCCAAGTCGACGATGCCGCGCGGCAGTGTGGCCGCGCGCAGAAACGCGAAGCGCCTGGCGTAAGCGTCGGCTTGGGCAAATTCGAACAGCCTGACGCCGGGCGTGGTGAGCAGGTAGCGCACCATCGGCGAGTCGGCTGCGGCCACCATCAACACCGCATCGGTGCCGCCGGCCACCAAGTCCAGCGCGCCCTGCACGGGGGTCTGCACCCCGAAAGTGATTTGACCGGCATCGATCTGGTTGGCCTTCAGCAATTGCTTGAAGAGCGGCCCGGCACCGCCGCCATCGGGGCCGATGTTCAAGCGCCAGCCAACCAGTTGGGCGAGATTCGTCAGCAGGGGACCTTCGCCCGCCTGACCCTGCGGGCGCGAGCGGCCCGCCTCGGAAATGGGCTGCGTTCTCAGCAGCCGGCTTGCAGCCGCATCGCTGTAGAACAGCCACACCGGCTCGTAAGCCACGTGGCCCAGCGATTCGATGACCCGCTCATCCGCTGCCGCATCGAAGCCGTCGACACCGCTTTGCAGAAATGCGGCATCGATGCCGGCCGCCGGGTCGCGCAGCAGCTTCAGGTTTTCGCTGGACCCCTGCGTGAGCCGCAGTTCCACCGTCACCCCTTGCGCCTGCAGCAGCGGCAGGTAGCGTTTGGCGAACTCGATGTAGGCGCCGCGTTCAGGGCCGGTGGCGATGACCAGGTGCTTGGTCGGTGTGGGGTCCAGCACCTTCCAGGCGCCGTACAGCGTGAATCCAAGCAAGACAAACAGCAGCGCCACCACCAGCGGGCCGGCGCCGACGATGGCGTCCCAGGTGCGGGCAACCAGCGAGCGGCGGGGGGTGATGGCGTCCATGCGGGAAACGATAGCGCAGGGTCTGC
>JBBSPW010000180.1:0-7193 GCA_038258365.1 Burkholderiales bacterium
CATCACGAATCCGATGTAGAGCGCGCCCAGCAGCACCAGCAAGCCGCCGACGGTGCGCGGAAACACCGCACCCAGGTCCGAATAATCGCGCGCAGCCCAGATCGCGCCGGCACCGACCGCCATGGCCAGCGCGCTGCCGAATGCGCCGGCCCAGTCGCGCCGCGTCGTTTGGATTGGAGCTTCAGCCACGCGTCTCGTTCTCGCTCTTGTTTCGGCTCTGCTCTTCGCTCAAGCGCTGGCGCCGCGCCGACCACCAGGGCCACAGCAAGCCGAGCGCGATGAAGGCGATGATCGCCATCGAGATCGGACGCGCAAAGAATTCCGCCGGAATGTTGCCGCGGGCGCCGCCGATCAGGTTGCCCTGCACGAAGCCGCGTTCGGCGATCGTGCCCAGGATCAGCCCCAGCACGATCGGCGAGGCGCTGAAACCGAAGCGCGACAGCACCCAGGCCAGCACGCCCAACACCACCATCTGCTGCACCTCGTGCACGTTGTTGTGCACTGCAAAGCTTCCGAGCACGGTCAGCAGCGCCACCGAAGGCACCAGCACCGCTTTCGGGATGGCGACGATCGAGCGGAACGCGAAGCGGCCGATCAACAAGCCCACCGGCAGCATGATCACCGTGGCCAGGATCAAGCCCCAGATGAAGGTGTAGACGATCGGCGCCTGCTGCGTGAACAAGGTGGGCCCGGTGCGGATGCCTTGCACCAGCAGCGCACCCAGGATGATGGCGTCGGGCGGGGTGCCCGGAATGCCCAGCACCAGGGTCGGGATGAAGCCGCCGCCGACGGTGGCGTTGTTGGCCGATTCGGTGGCGACGATGCCATCGGGCTCGCCATGGCCGAAGTTGCTGCGCCGCGGCGAGCTGCGCTTGGCTTCCGAATACGCCACCAGCGAAGCGATCGACCCGCCGGCGCCGGGCAGGATGCCGACCAGGGTGCCGATCAAGGAGCTTCGCACCAGGTTGAACTTGGCCCGGCCGATGATCGCGCCCGCTTCGCGCAGCCTGAAGCCGGCAACCTTCGTGCCGCTGTCCAGATGGGCCACGGGGGTCGCCACCAGTTCGATCAGCACCGGGATGCAATACAGGCCGATCAGCGCGGACACCACATCGATGCCGCCGAGCAGGGTCTTGAAGTCGCCGACGAAGCGGATGTCGCCGCCCACTTCAGCCACACCCACCATCGACAACAGCAATCCGAGCCCGCCGCCGATCATCCCCTTGATGGTGCTGCCTTCGCCCAGCGATGCGATCAACGTGAGCCCGAAGACGGCCAACCAGAAGTACTCCACCGGGCCGAACTTCAATGCCACCGTGGCCATCGGTGGCGCCAGCAACAGCAAGAACGCTGCCCCTACCAAGCCGCCGACGACCGACGACAAACAGGCCAAGGTCAACGCCAGGTCGCCCTTGCCGCCGCGGGCCATCGGGTAGCCGTCGAAGGTGGTGGCGATCGACGAAGGCGTGCCCGGCGTGTTCAGCAAGATAGCCGCGTAGGCGCCGCCGTAGATGGCGCCGGTGTAGATGGCACCGAGCGCGATCAACGCCGCCGCCGGCTCCATCGAGAACGTGAACGGCACCAGCACCGCCACCGCCATGGTGGCGGTGAGACCGGGCAGGGCGCCGATCACGGTGCCCGCCACCACGCCGGCCAGGGCCAGCAGCAGGTTCAGCGGCGTCAGCGCCGCCAGCAGGTACTGCAGGCTGTCCATGGTGCGCGGCTACGACTTCAGCTTCGGCGAATCAGCGAGCGGTTGCTGCGCATCACTTCTTCTTGATGCCCATTTCTTTCGCCAGCTCCTCGTAGCGGGCCTTGATCTTGGTCATGAAAGCGGGCATTTCTGCCGGGCCCACATCCAGCATCGCGAAGCCGCCCTCTTCCATCTTGCGGATGAATTCGGGATCGTTGTTGATCTTTCGCAGATCGGCTGCCAGTTTGGCTTGCACATCGGCCGGGGTCGACTTGGGCACCGCCACGCCGCGGTAAGCCCCGCCCACCAGATCGAAGCCCTGTTCCTTGAAGGTGGGGCAATCGGGAATGGCCGGGTGGCGCTTGTCCATCGCCACCGCCAAACAGCGCACCTGGTCACCCAGCGACATCTTCACCGTGGTGTAGCCCCAGCTGCCGCCCACCTGCTTGCCCAGCAACGCCGAGTTCGAAGGTCCGGTGCCACCGAAAGGCATATAGGTGGTCTTGATGCCGGCCATCTTGTCGAATTGCTGTTGCGCCAGGTGGTTGGCCGAATTGGTGCCCGAGCCCGACAGCGTGATGCTGCCCGGCGCCTTCTTGGCCGCGTCGATGTACTCCTTCAGCGTCTTGTAGGGGCTGTCGGCTGGCACCAGCAAGGCATCGGGGGTGTAGTGGAACCAGTAGACCGTGGTGATGTCGTCGGTCTTGTAGCCCACGTCCTTTTCCAGCGGCTGCAGCACGATGTGCGGCAGGTTGGTGCCCATCACGGTGTAGCCGTCGGCGGTCATGCCGTTGAGCTGCGACCAGCCGGCAGCGCCACCGGCACCGGCCCGGTACTGGATCGCCATCGACTGGCCGGTCAGCCTCTTGAACACCGGCTCCTGGAAACGTGCCGACACATCGGATTCGCCACCGGGGCCGAAGGGAATGATGTAGTTGACGGTCTTGTCGGGGTAGGCGGCAAAGGCCGTGGTGGCGACCGCTGCGATGGCGGCGCCGGCCAGTGCCAGACGGACGGTGCGGGTGGTGGTTCTGGATTGATGTGTCATGTCGGTCTCCTTCAGATGCGAATCGAAGTGCAAATCGGTGGGTGGCTGAAACGCGGAACCTGCGGCCACACGATGCCGCAAGCGGGGCGTGGCGCCATCGGCGCTAACCCCGCCCCGGTGTCATTCGGGCTCAACCGGCAGACACATGGGCTGCAATGGCCTTGCCGACATCGGCGGTCGATGCGCTGCCGCCCAGGTCCGCGGTGCGGGGTGCTGCCGGGTCGGCCAAGCCCGCTGCGATGGCCGCCATCACCGCGTCATGCGCATCGCGGTGGCCGAAGAAGTCCAGCATCAGCGCCGCGGTCCAGATCTGGCCGATCGGGTTCGCAATGCCCTTGCCGGCGATGTCGGGTGCCGAGCCATGAACCGGCTCGAACAGGCTCGGCCATTCGCGCGTCGGGTTCAGGTTGGCCGACGGGGCGATGCCGATGGTGCCCGTGCAAGCCGGTCCCAGGTCCGACAGGATGTCGCCGAACAGGTTGCTGGCCACCACCACATCGAAGTGCTGCGGGCGTTGCACGAAGTGAGCGCACAGGATGTCGATGTGAAACTGGTCGACCGCCACATCCGGATAACGTTTCGACATCTCGGCAACACGCTCGTCCCAATACGGCATCGTGATCGAGATGCCATTGCTCTTGGTGGCCGATGTCAGCTTCTTTCGTGGCCGTTTCTGTGCCAAATCAAAGGCGAATTGCAGCACCCGGTCGACCCCGATGCGCGACATCACCGTTTGCTGGGTCACGAACTCGCGTTCGGTGCCGCCGAACATGCGCCCGCCGACGCTGCTGTACTCGCCTTCGGTGTTCTCGCGCACGATCATCATGTCGATGGCACCGGGTGCCAGCGGCTGCCCGTTGCGGTCGACCAGCGGGCTGCGCACCCCCGGCATCAGCCGCACCGGGCGCAGGTTCACATACTGGTCGAACTCGCGCCTGAACTTGATCAGCGAGCCCCACAGTGAAATGTGGTCGGGCACGGTGGCCGGCCAGCCAACCGCACCATAGAACAGCGCGTCGTGCCCGCCCAACTGGTCCTTCCAGTCGGCCGGCATCATGTCGCCATGCTTCGCATACCAATCGCAGTTGGCGAAGTCGAAATGGTCGAAGGCGAAGTCGATGCCGAAGCGCCGTGCTGCGGCGTCCAGCACGCGCAGACCCTCAGGCACCACTTCCTTGCCGATGCCGTCGCCGGGCAATACGGCGATTCGATGGGCGCTCATCGCAGGCTCAAGCCGATTCGTAAAGGCGCGTCATCACGAACTCGCGGTGGCCGAGCGATTCGGCCGCGGTGAGTCGGCCGTTGGCGGTGCGCAGCATGTTCTCCAGCAGCCGGTCGCCGGCTTGGTCCAGCGTCAACTCGCGTTGCAACAAACCGGTCACATCCACATCCACATGCTCGCTCATCGTTCGCACCGTTCTCGGGTTGGCGCACAGCTTGATAACCGGCACGATGGCGTTGCCGATCACATTGCCCTGCCCGGTCGGGAACAGGTGCACGGCATAGCCCGAAGCCGCGCACAGCGTCACCATTTCGGCCGCGGCCGATGACGAATCCATGAACCACAAGCCCGGGTGGGTCGGGATCTCGGCCTTGTCGAGCACACCGTCGACCGTGCAGACCTTGCCGATCTTCTGAATGTTGCCGAGCGCCTTTTCTTCGATGGTGGTCAGGCCACCAGCGATGTTGCCTTTGGTGGGCTGGCTGTCGGCCAGGTCGCTGGTCTTGTGGCGCTCGATGACCGCCTGGTAGCGGTCGAACATGAACTGAAACTTCTTGCGCACCTCGTCGTCCTTGCAACGTGCGGCCACGATGTGCTCGCCGCCGGTCAGCTCGGTGGTTTCGCCGAAGCACAGCGTGCTGCCGAGGGGGTGCAATTTGTCGAACGCGTTCCCGACCGCCGGGTTGGCGCCGCAGCCGCTGGTGGTGTCGCTTTCACCGCACTTGGTGGAGACCCACAACTCGTTGATCGGGCAGGCTTCGCGTTGCTTTTCGCTGGCCCACTGCACATATTCCTTGGCGACCTTGCTGGCGCGCAGGATGGTGTCGTGGTCGCCATGCAACTCGATCCCGAATCCGCTGACCGGTTTGCCGGTGGACGCGATGCCTTCGACCACTTTCTGGGTCCAGCTGTCTTCGATGCCGATCACGACGACCGCTGCCACGTTCGGGTTGCAGCCGGCACCGATCAGGGTGCGGAAGTGCAGGTCCAGATCGGCGCCGAACTGCAACCGGCCATACGGGTGCGGAATCGCCATCGCGCCCTTGATGTTGTAGGCCACGGCTTCGGCTGCTGCGTTGGACAGGTCGTCCAGCGGCAGGATGATGACGTGGTTGCGCACGCCCACGCGGCCGTTTTCACGCCGGTAGCCGAGGAAGGTGGTGTTCTTGTCGACGATGCTCATTCGATTGCTCCTGTGACCTCTGGGCCTACCAACGCTTGGTCTTGATGTTGTGGACATGGGCGTGTTCGCCAGCCTTGACAGCCTTGACCACCTTGCCCATGTCGATGCCGTATTTGATGACGGTGTCGCCCACGGCCATGTCCTTCAACGCCACCTTGTGGCCGATCGGAATGTCCTGCAAAGCCTTGACCTTCATGGTCTTGTCTTCGTCCATGATCCAGCCGTCCATGGCGGTGCCGGCTTTCACGCCTTCGACCACGACCACCGCGACGGTGTCCTTGGCGTCATGCAACACGAAATGAATCATTCGCTTGTCTCCTGATGGGGTGCGATGCGGACGACACCGGCTGTGTGCCTGGCGTTTCGCAAGTGCTGCATTTTGGCCAACGAGCCGAAGCTGTCAAACTGGTCATCCAGATGACTGAAGGAGTGCAGGATGGCTGTGCGTGCTGTTCGGGGTGATCGTTTTTCTCCGATAGGGCCCAATGCAGGCGGCCTGCCGCTGTACCGCGCCACCAAGCGCGCATTGCTGCGCGCGATCGAAAACGGCGAACTGACGCCTGCTGCGGCGCTGCCGAACGAAACCGATCTGGCCGCGGCCTTTCAGGTTTCGATCGGCACCTTGCGCCAGGCCGTGGGTGAACTGGTGGCCGAGCACATCCTGGTGCGCCGCCAGGGCCGAGGCACCTTCGTGGCCACCCACAGCACCGAGCGCTTCCTGTTCCAGTTCTTTCACCTCGAACGCAGTGACGGGCTGCGCGAAGCCCCGTCAGTCGAACTCCTGCGTTTTGAACGCGGACAACTGGACGATGAATCGGCAGAGGCACTGCACCGGCGCCCTGGCGACAGTGCCTGGCTGTTCGAGAACCGTTTGCTGCTGCAGGGGAGGGCGGTGGTGCACGACCGCATCGTGCTGCCGGCCTCGATGTTCAGAAGCCTGACAGAGAAGCGCCTGCGCGAGCGCCGGTCGACGCTCTACCAGCTCTACCAGGACGAATTCGGCATCACCGTCGTGCGCGCGCTGGAGCGGGCACGCGCGGTGGCCGCCGACCGTGAAACCTCTAGGGTGCTGGCGCTGCCGCCTGCCATGCCGATGTTGCAGGTGCGGCGCACCGCTCTGACCTTCGGCGACAAGCCGGTGGAGTACCGGGTGTCGATGCTGCACACCGCTGCTCACGACTATGTGCAGAGCCTGGAGCGGCCGGGGTAGCGCCTGTGACATCGATCGGTCGCGCGATCGCCTGCTCGAACGCACCCCTGCATACCGCCCACGAATGCAGCAGGCACGGGATGATGCGGAACCGGGATCGCATCGGTTGTGAGAACGGAGCTTCCCTGCGGCAGGATCAGCCATGCGCCGCAAGCTAGCATCCGAATCCGGCGCCCGGTCCGGCGTGCCATCAAGGATTTCACCGTGATCAATGTCAAGCAGTGCCTGAGCCAGAAACCTTCGAACGTGATCGCCGTGCGCAGCGACGACATGGTTATCGCTGCGCTCGAGCGCATGCGTGACAACCGGGTTCGCGCGGTGCTCGTCATCGACGATGAACGCCTGGTCGGCATCGTTTCGCAGGGCGACTGCGCCATCAAGGTTCTGCTGCCGGGTCTCGACGCGGCATCCACGCAGGTGCGCGATGTCATGACGCCCGACCCGGTCACGGTCAAGCCCGAAGATCCTCTGGAGGCCTGCATGGGCCTGATCGCCAGCCGCGGCTTCCGGCACCTCCCGGTGGTCAATGGCGACAAGGTGGTCGGCGTGGTCTCGATCGGCGACATCGTCAAGGACACCGTGCGCTACATGGGCCAGCAGATCGGTTTCCTCGAAACCTACATCAAGGGCCACGGCCGCTGAAGCGCGGCGCGGGGCGCTCGGCGCTCCGTCGTCCACGACCCGCGGCTGGACGTCGCGCTTGCAGGACGGCAGGGGCCCGCTGCAAAGGGCAGGGCGACACGATCAGCAACGCTGGCCGGCCACCCACTGACGCGCCATCCCGCAGGCCGCACGGCCGGCGGGATCGTCAAACCGGTCAAGCCGCCAGCAACTGCC
>JBBSPW010000181.1:0-7165 GCA_038258365.1 Burkholderiales bacterium
CGCTGCTGCCCTCGCATAACTCGTCGCTGACCGCCGAGTTGATGGCCAGCCGCGCCTACCTGGACTTGCTGATGCAGGTCAGCGAATCGCTGGGCGACTGGATCGTGGCCGCGCAGGCAGCCGGCGACATCGATTCCTCATTGCCACCCGAGCTGGTGCTGTACACGCTCTACGCCCGCGGCTGCGACCCGGTGCCGGCGGTGCTGAAGGCTGGCGGCCAATTCACCGACGAGCAGATCGTCGACTGGGTCATGCAAACCTGCTTCAACGGCCTGGCGAAGCGCCAGCCGCACAGCGCACGGGCGGTATGAAACGATGAAAGCCGCAACACCGGCTTGGCGCGGCCGCCCACGAGCGCGGCTGCTCCTCAGTACCCGCCGCCGAGCGCCTTGATGAGATCGATGCTGGCGCTGTATTGCTGCTGCAGGTTGCGCACCGCTTCCAGCTGCGCGGCAGTCGCCACGCGTTGCGCGTCCAGCAATTCCAGGTTGCCGGAATAGCCGGCATCGAAGCGCGCTTGAGCCAGACGCAGCGCGGCTTGGGCCGACTGGTCACGGCGTTGCAGATCGACTGCCGATTCGCGCGCGGCGCTGGCTGCGATCAGGGCATCGGCGACTTCCTTGAAGGCGGTTTGCACGGTGCCGCGCCAGGCCCCCAGGGCTTCCTGCTGGCGCGCCTGTGCTTGCTCGGCGCGGGCCGCCAACCGGCCACCGTCGAAGATCGGCGCGGTCAGACCGATGCCCAGCGACCACAGCCGTGCCGGCGCATTCAGCAACGATTCCAGCTCGCTGCTCTGCTGGCCCAGCGTGCCGGTCAACGACACCGTGGGCAGGCGGTTGGCTTGCGCCACACCGATGGCGGCATTGGCGGCCGCCAGAAGCGCCTCGGCTGCGCGGATGTCTGGGCGGCGGTCCAGCAAGGTCGACGGCAGGCCCGGCGGCGGCAGGGGTGGCGGTGGCGGCGTGACGCCCACACGGGTGGCCGCGATCTGAGGCGAGTGTGTGACGGCGGTCGATAACGGCACTGAGGACGGGGTCGACGACGGCACCGCCGACGCCGCAGCCGAAGCCGCCGAGCCGACCATCAGCGGCGGCACCGCCGGCGCCTGCAGCGCCAGCCCCGGTTCACCGGTCAGCAGGCCCAGCTGCGACACCGTCAACCCGCGCTGGCGCTGCAACTCGCGCAGCAGCACTGCGCTGTCGGCCCGCAGGATCTCGGCCTGCTCGACCTCCAGGCGCGAACCCACCCCGGCATCGAGCCGCTGTCTGAAAAGCCGCAGACCTTCGACGCGCGAGCGCAGCGTCTCCTGGGTGGCGGCGATCTGCGCGTCCAGCGAACGCAGCGCGAACCAGTTCTGCGCCACTGCGCCGGCCACCGTCAGGCGCACCGTGTCGCGCGCAGCGGCACTGCCCAGCAGCTGCGCCCGGGCGGCTTCCTCGGTGCGCCGGATGCGGCCCCAGAAGTCGATTTCGTAGCTGGTCGCCAGCGACAAACCGAAGCTGTTGCCGGTGAACGAGCGGCCCTGGTTGCCGAGCGACAGCGCGCTGGTGCCGGCGCGCGCTGCATTGGCGTTGCCGTTGAGCGATGGCAGATAGGCGCCACCGGCTTCGCGCAGTTGCGCCTGCGCAAGCTCCACCCGTGCCACCGCCTGCGCGATGCTGGTGTTGGCAGCCAGCGCGCGGTCGATCAAAGCCGTCAGTTCGGCGTCGCCGTACAAGCGCCACCAGTCCGACGGCAGGCTGCCTTCGGGGCCGCTGATCGACTCGGAACCCGCTGGCCCGAAGCTGGTCGGAAGTGCGAGCGCCGGGCGCTCGTAGTCGGGGCCGACCGCCGCGCAGCCTGCCAGCAGCGCGATGGCCGCTCCGATGGCGAGCCGCGCCGGATGTCGAATGGGGCTGTGCGTCATGCTCGGTTTCATCAAAGCTCCGCCGGTGCGTCTGCGGTGCCGGCCACCGGGCGACTGCTGCTGCCGCCGGATGGCGGCGATTGGGGCGAATGGGGCTTGTGCGGCAGATGCCCAGCCGCGTCGCCATGCACGGGCCGCGGCTTGCGCGCCAGCAGCGAGAAGAACAGCGGCACGAAGATCGGCGCCACAAAAGTCGCAATCAGCATGCCGCCGAAGACGCCGGTGCCCATGCTCTGGCGCGCCGCCGCGCCGGCGCCGGTGGCGATCATCAGCGGCACCACGCCCAGCATGAAAGCCAGCGAGGTCATCACGATCGGCCTGAAGCGCAGCCGTGCCGATTCGGCTGCGGCCTCCATCGCGCTCTTGCCCTGCGCCATGCCCTGCATCGCGAATTCGGCAATCAGGATCGCGTTCTTCGCCGCCAGGCCGATCAGCACGATCAGCCCGATCTGGAAGTAGATGTCGTTGTTCATGCCGCGCATCCACACCAGCAGCAGCGCACCGGTCATCGCAAACGGCACTGCCAGCAGCACCGCCAGCGGAACCCCCCAGCGTTCATACAGCGCCGACAGGATCAGATAGACCATCACGATTGCGAAGCCGAAAGCAAACACGCTGGCGCTGCCGGTGCGCTTTTCTTGGTAGGCCTGCGAGGTCCAGGCATAGCTGTAGCCGGCCGGCAGCACCTGCTTGGCGACGGCTTCTACCGCAGCCAGCGCTTGTCCCGAGCTGTAGCCGGGTTTGGCGCCACCCAGTACCCGGGCCGCGGTGTAGCCGTTGTAGCGCTCGATCTGCTCTGGGCCGATCAGGTTCGACACCGTGATCAATGCCTTCAGCGGCAGCATGTCGCCACTCGTGGTGCTGCGCACATAGATCGCACCGATGTCTTCGGGTTTCGACCGGAACTGCGCATCGGCCTGCATCGTCACCCGGTAGGTGCGGCCCTGCAGGTTGAAGTCGTTGATGTAGAGCGAGCCCAGCTGCGCCTGCAAGGCGCTGAAGACATCGTTGACGGGAACACCCAGCGCCAGCGCTTTCTCCCTGTCCACCTCGACCCGCAGCTGCGGCACGGTCGGGCGGAAGAAGGTCTGCATGTCGCCCAGTTCAGGCCGCTGGCGCAGCGCGGCCATGAAGTCATTGGTGACCTGCGCCAACTGCTGCGGGTCGCTGCTGTTGCGGCTTTGCACATAGACCTCGAAACCCCCGGCCGATCCCAGACCCTGGATCGCCGGTGGGTTGAAGGCAAACACCAAGCCATCCGGCAAACCGAAGCCCTTTCCGCTGACCTCGCCCGCCATCTCGAACGAGCTTTGTTTGCGCTCGCCCCAGGACTTCATCGGCACGAAGATGGTGGCTGCGTTGGCCTTGGCGCCACCGCCCACGAAATCGAAGCCGTTGATGATGAAGAAGGCTTCTACCGCTTCGTTGCCCGCCATGTTCTTGCGCAACTGCTCGGTGGTGGCGCTGGTTCGCTCGAGCGTGGCGCCGTCGGGCAAGGCGGCTACCGCGATGATGTAGCCCTGGTCTTCGGGGGGTACGAAGCTGCCCGGCACGCGGGTGAACATCAAGGCCGCCAGACCCAGCATCACCGCAAACAGCACGACCGAGATCACCCGGTGGTGCAGCGCCAGCCCGACCGCGCCGGTGAAGCGGTCGGTGAGCCAGCCGAAGCCGCGGTTGAAGGGCTTGAACACCTTCTGCATGAAGCCGGGTTTGTCTTCGTCGTGCACCTTCAGCAGCAAGGCGCACAAGGCCGGGGTCAAGGTCAGCGCCACCACGCCCGAGATCACCACCGCGATCGCCACCGTGACCGCGAACTGCCGGTACAACTGACCAGCGATGCCGCCCAGAAAGGCCACCGGAATGAACACCGCGCACAGCACCAGCACGATGCCGACCACCGCGCCCGACACCTCGCGCATGGCTTCGATCGAGGCTTCCATCGCCGGCATCTTTTCTTCGCGCATCAGCCGTTCGACGTTTTCCAACACCACGATCGCATCGTCGACCACGATGCCGATCGCCAGCACCATCGCGAACAGGGTCAGGGTGTTGATCGAGAACCCCGCCAGCCACAAACCCGCGAAGGTGCCGATCAGCGACACCGGCACCGCCAGCATCGGGATCAGGGTGGCGCGCCAGGTTTGCAGGAAGACGAACACCACCAGCACCACGATGATCGCGGCTTCGATGATGGTGGTGACCACCTCGGTGATCGACGCCGACACGAAGCGCGTGGTGTCGTACGGAATCACATAGTCCACATCGTCCGGGAAACGCTCGCGCTTCAACTCGGCCATGCGCGCCTTGACGGCTTTGCCGGTGTCCAGCGCGTTGGCACCCGACTGCAGAAACACGCCGAGCGCAATCGCCGGCTTGCCGTTGACGCTGTTGCTGGCGTCGTAACTCTGCGCCCCCAGCTCCACCCGCGCCACGTCCTTCAAGCGCAGGGTGCCGCCGGTGCCGCTGGAGCGCAGGATGATGTTGCCGAACTGCTCCGCGTCGATCAGCCGGCCGCGCGCGGTCACGGTGTAGACGAACTGTTGCCCCGGCGGTGACGGCGTGGCGCCGATCTTGCCGGCCGCGAACTGCGCGTTCTGGGCGCTGACCGCTTGCCCGATGTCGCCGGTGGTCACGCCCAGGCGTGCCATCTTGTCGGGCTGCAGCCACAGTCGCATCGAGTAGTCGCGGGCGCCGAACACCTGCACATCGGCAGCGCCCTGCACCCGCTTCAACTCGTCGACGATGTTCTGGGTCGAATAGTTGGACAGAAAGAGCGAGTCGTGGGTGCCGTTCGGTGAATTGACTGCGATCACCAGCAGGAAGTTGTTGCTGCGTTTGGCCACCACGACGCCGTTGCGGCGCACCTCGTCGGGCAGCCGCGGCGTGGCCAGTTGCACCCGGTTGTTGACGTTGAACACCGCTTGGTCGACATCGGTGCCGACCTCGAAGGTGGCGGTGATGGTGCTCTGGCCGTTGCTGGAGCTGCTGCTGCCGTAGTACAGCAGGTTGTCGACCCCGGAGAGTTGTTCCTCGATCGGTGCGGCCACGGTCTTGGCCAGGGTTTCGGCCGATGCGCCCGGGTAGGTGGCGGTGACGGTGACGGTGGGCGGTGCGATCTCGGGGTACTGCGCGATCGGCAAGATCGACAAAGACACCAGCCCGGCCAGCACGATGACGATCGACAGCACCGCCGCGAAGATCGGCCGTTCGATGAAGAAGCGCGAATTCATTCGGCGTCCTCCGGGTTCAGCGGCTGGCGGCCGATGCCGCACCGGCCGCGGCCGGGGGATTGCCGCTTGCGGCGGTTGCAGCCGTCGCTGCGCCCGCCCCCGCCGCCTTCGGCTGCAGCGGCGCACCGGGTCGCAGCTTCATCAGGTTGTCGGCCACCACCTGGTCGCCGTCCTGCAGACCTTTCAACACGATCCAGTCGCCGCCGAACCAGCCGCCCACCTCCACCGGGGTCGGCGTCGCCTTGCCGTCCTTGACGGTCCACACCGCCTTGCCCTGTTCGCTGGTGGTGACCGACACCTGCGGCACCAGCCAGCCTTTTTGCTCACCGGCCTGCACCTGCGCCTTGACGAACTGGCCCGGCAGAAACTGCATGCCGGGGTTCGGGAACACCGCGCGCAACTGCACCGTGCCCAGCTTCGGGTCGACCGTGGAGCCGGTGAAGTTCAGCTTGCCGGTGACATCCAGCGGTTTGCCGTCGGCGCCCAGCAAACGCACCGCGGTGCCGCTCTTGTCGCCGCCGTTGCGCGCTGCCATCTGCTTGCGCAACTGCGTCAGTTCGCTGTCGTTGAAAGCGAAGCGCACCCAGATCGGGTCGGACTGCGACACCCGCGCCAGCAAGCCGTCGGTGGGGCCGACCAAGCTGCCGATCGACTTTTCGGCGCGCCCGGCGATCCCGGAAATCGGCGCTTTCGCGGTGGTGTAGGACAGGTTCAACTCGGCTTCCCGCACCCGCGCCCGGGCCACCGACAAACCGGCTTCGGCGTTGCGCGACGAGCTTTGTGCATCGTCGGCTTCGCGCTGCGAGATCGCCTGCATCGCTGCCAGCGGCTGCAGCCGCTTGGCTTCGCGCTGCGCCTGGTCCAGGAGTGACTGCTGCTGTGCCAATGCGGCCTTGGCTTGCGCCAGGGCGATCTCGAACGGGGCGCGCTCGATCGTGAACATGGTCTGGCCGGCCTTGACGCGCTCGCCTTCGGTGTAGCGCTGGCTTTCCAGCAAGCCGGTCACGCGCGCCCGAATCTCCACTTCCTTGGAGCCTTCGGCCTGGCCCACCGCTTCGATCAGGATCGGCACGGTTTGCTGCGACACGGTGCGCACGGTGACCGGCATCGCCGGTGGTGCGCCACCGGGGCCACCGCCGGGTCCACCGCCCTTCGGTGGGCCGCCGGCGGCGCCTTTGTCGCCTGCGGGCCCGCAGGCTGTCAGCGACAGTGCCACCAGCAGTGCTGCGGCGCCACTGGCGACGGCCCGTGCGCGGCTGAGCAGGCGCGGCGATGGGTTGGATGCGGAGAGGAGGGGCAATGCAAGGCTGCTGGACATGGCGAACCCGGTCGGCTGAAAGAGGGGGCCGGCAGCGGGCGTATCGCAACGATGTTTCCGCACGGCAGCCGGGCGTCGCAGAGCCCCGGAAGGCAGGGCGGTCAAGCCGGCAAGGAGCGCGCAGTGTATGCAAAGTCCGTGAAAACCCGCGGGCCTTGAGCGCCGGCCGGTTTCTGAGCGGCAAGCGCGACGGCTGCTTGACAGCCACCGGCTCCGAGACGTGCGCCGGGCCGTGCGCCACCGACTGAAACTGCCGGACCGTGGAACACAATCCAAGGCCATCGCGCCGCCGTGATGCCCGACCCTGGAAGGACCGAATGAACGCAACCTGCCCGCACCGCGCCGCCCGTATCGCCGCCCGTACTGGAATCCGCAGCGCCATCGTCTGTGCAATCGGCCTGTTGACCGCCGGCACGGGCTTCGCAGCGCCGGCCTGGATCACGATCGGCGAGCGCGCACACGCGCTGTTGCAGCGCACCGCCCCGCAGGCGCGCACGCTGGCCAGCCGCGAGGTGCCGGTGACCGTGCCCGCCGACCGGCGCAGCAGCCAACTGGTCAACACCACCGAGACCGTCCATGCGGTCGAGATCGACGACGGGCTGATCGAGCCGCTGTCGCAAGCCATGCACGAGAACCTGCAGCGCTGCGGCGGCTTCGTGCAGCACGCTTCGATGGCCGAGGCGCTGGTGGTGCTGGACCGTTTGCAAG
>JBBSPW010000182.1:0-7157 GCA_038258365.1 Burkholderiales bacterium
GATTGCGCCAGCGGCTTCGGCGCTGGCAGCCGGCAACCGGGTGCTGATCAAGCCCTCGGAAGCCACGCCGCGCTTTTCGGAACTGTTGCAGCAAGCGGTGGCAGAACGCTTCGACGAGACCGAGCTCGCGGTCATCAACGGTGATGCCGAGGTCGGCAGCGCGTTTGTGGCTCTGCCCTTCGATCACTTGTTTTTCACGGGCTCCACTGCGGTCGGCCGCAAGGTGGCGCTGGCCGCTGCGGCCAACCTCACCCCGGTGACGCTGGAGCTGGGGGGCAAGTCGCCGGCGATCTTCAATGCAGATTGCGATCTCGATGTGGCGGTGCCGCGTTTGATGGCCGGCAAGTTGTTGAACAGCGGCCAGACCTGCATTGCACCCGACTACCTGCTGGTGCACCGCAGCCTGATGGAGCGGCTGCCCGATGCCTTGCGCGCCGCCACCCTCAAGATGTACCCGACGCTGGCCCGGAACCCGGACTACACCAGCATCGTCAATGCGCGCCATCTGGCGCGCTTGCAGGGTTTGCTCGACGATGCCCGCAAACAAGGCGCCACCGTCGTGCCTCTTCACGATGAAACCGCGGTGCACGAGGGCAAGCTGCCACCGCAGGCCCTGTTCGGGGTCGACGACCGCATGCAGGTGATGCAGGAGGAGATCTTCGGCCCGTTGCTGCCGGTGCTGCCCTTCGACGACTTGGACGAAGCCATCGACCATGTCAACCGGCGCGACCGTCCGCTGGCTCTGTATTGGTTCGGCCAGAGCGCAGCCGACAGGGACCGCGTGCTGGCCAACACCGTGGCGGGTGGGGTCACCATCAACGATTGCTTGTGGCATGTGGCACAAGAAGAACTGCCCTTCGGCGGCATCGGCGCCAGTGGGCAAGGCAGCTACCACGGCGAAGCCGGCTTTCGCAGCTTCAGCCACGACAAACCGGTGTTCGTGCAGTCGCGCTGGGCCGGCACTGCGCTGATGGCGCCGCCCTACGGGCAGGGTTTCGAGTGGCTGACCCGGGCGCTGCGCTGGATCGGCGCGCGCTGAGTCAACGGGTTCCGCGCAATGCGTGATTCGAACCAGGCGATGTCAGGGGTCCGGGATCGGCATAACCACGGTCGAAGCACGGCCCCTTGGCTGACACGGCCCCGCGCCTCCGGCCGACCGACGACTGGCGCACGCGAAGTCAGAGTAGGGGTTCACTCACAAGACGAGGACTCGACATGAGCATGCTCAGCTCCAGCACCATGCAAGGCACCGATGTGAAAAACGCCAAAGGCGAATCACTGGGTGATATCAAGGACCTGATGATCGACCTGAGCAGCGGCCGCGTAGCCTACGCGGTGGTTGAATTCGGGGGCCTGTTCGGCATCGGCAGCAAGCTGTTCGCCGTTCCGCTTCAAGCGATGCGACAGAACGCCGCTGACAAGTGCTTTGTCATGGACACCACCAAGCAGGCGCTCGAGAACGCGCACGGCTTCGACAAGGACCATTGGCCCGATTTTGCCGACCGCACCTGGCAGGAATCGGTACACAAGCATTACTCGACCACGCCGTATTGGAAGTGAGCTTCAGCAGCCGCTGACGCCGATGGCGGCAACTTCGGTTGCCGCCTTTTTTTGTGGTCGATTCGACCTCAGGCAACGGAGCCGAGATGGACTTGAAGATTGCGCTGGTGCAATTTCGCATCGCCCATGGCGACCCTGTAGCCAATCTGGCTCGCATGGATTCGTTCATCGGCGAGGCGGCCTCGAAGGGTGCCCAATTGGTGGTGTTTCCAGAGGACGCCCTGACCGGACCGTTGTCGGCGCAGGTCGCCCATGTGGCCAGTGCGCCGACGTTCATCGCAGACTGTCAGGCATTGGCGGTCAAACACCGGGTCGACCTGGTTCCGGGCACCTGGGTGGTGTCGGAGCCCACAGGCTTGCACAACATGGCGCACTACATCGCGAGCGATGGCGCCGTATTGGGCAGCTACCGCAAGATCCATCTCTGGCCCACCGAGCAGGCGCTGTTGACGCCAGGAGCGGCCGTGTCGGTTTTTGCGACCGCCTACGGTCGGGTGGGCTTGTGCATCTGTTGGGACCTGTCGTTTGCGCCGCTGTTCGCACAGATGAAGGCCGAGGGCGCGCAACTGGTGATCTCCCCCAGTTACTGGTCCTTTACCCGTCCCGCACCGGAGGTGGAAGCTGTGGAAAATGGCGAGATCGCACTGATCGACTCGCTGTGCCTGACCCGCGCCTTCGAGCACGGGCTGGCGTTTGCCTACTGCAATGCCGCTGGCGAATTGAAGGCCGAAGGCCTGGACGCTGTGCTGAGCGGAAGGTCGCAAGTCACCCATCCGCTGGACAAGGTGCTGGCGCGAGCCGAAGGCAACGAGGAATGCGTGCTGATGGCGACCGTCCGGATCGGTTGATTCACCCACAGTCAGGCGGGCTGCCGCTCATTTCCGGCGGTAGGTGTTGTGCTTGAAGTGCACCTCGTTCAACAGCACCACCACATCCTCGTACTGCTTGGCAAAGCGCTGCTCGGCGTCGGTAAGAAAGCGCTTCAGATTCGGGTCGGGCTCCGCCTCGGCCATCACCTGGCACAGGAACTGCATCTGGTTTAGCGCTCCCGAGGTGCTCAGCAGCAGCGTGCGCTCGAATCCTGCGCCGCTCTGGCCTGTCAGCGGAGCGATGCTCAGCAAGCGGTCCTTGTTGACTGCACTGCGCTTTTCGACTTCGATTTCCGGCAACGGCTGGCGATCGATTTGCACAGCCGGGTAGTCTTTGGCGACGCGCTGCAGATCAGCGCGCATTTTCGACGCACCGTCAGACACCGACTTGATGACACGTTCGAGCCGGTTGCTCTCGAACTTCACCAGCAGCAACTCATCCGAGAATCGCAGCCCCGACACGCCCGCATACAGCAGGCTGTAGCCATCGTTGAGCAGCGTGTTGTCGCGGGCTTCGGCTGCCTTGGGCACGCGGTCGTTTCCGGGCATGGCGCAACCAGCCAGCGCGGTGGCAACGCCAATCACCAGCAGCAACGTTCTCGGCCGTCGAAGGGAAGTCAGCATGGGCTTGGTTTGATGCAGGGGCAAAAGCTGTTGGCTCAGCGCTTCTTGAAGTCGGCAGGGTTGTAGTCGTTGACCTTGTAGTACTGCTCGCTGAGCAGTTTCAACGTTTGCTGGTAGAGCTGCTGCAAACGGTCGTGTGCGCCATTGAGGAACGCGGCGCGGTCGCCGTTGCGCTCCTGCTCGGCCATCACCTGCGTCAGAAAGCGAAGCTGGTTCAGACCACCGGACAGGGTCAGCAGAAGGGTCCGCTCGAAGTCGGGGCCGGTACGGCCCAGCAGCGGTGCAAAGCTCAGCACCCGTTCACGATTGGCCGCAGACTGTTTGCGCTGTTCGATCTCAGGCAAGGCAACGGCTGCAGATCGACGCGGAGGCTCGGATAGCGCACAGGCAATTCGTCGAGTTGCTGTTGCAGCAGCCCTGTGTAATAGCTGGCGGAGTCGAAGGTATTCGAACGGGCAACGTCGCGACTCCGCGCTCGGTGCATTTCGGACCACGAGTTTGAAAGCCGCTCGCGAATCGGCAGACGACTCCGAAGCGCCGGGGCCCTTGGACAAGACCCCGCGATCCTAGTGGCCCGAAAGAATTCGTCCTGGTCGTTCGATCCACTAACGCTCTCCCAGACATCGTCATATCCGAAGTTCTGTTGAACGTGGAATTCATCTCCAGTCTTGCGGACGTGGATCCTGGTCAGCCCCCGAAGATCAGTTTGCCGAAGGCCAAGACTGCGCCGAAGAACGCACCGAGCGCGAGGAACGGGCAATATCGCGCTTCACGATCCAGCTTGCCGGACTCGGAGATGAGAATGGAAATCTGAGCACGGAGGTCCTCGATTTCCAAATGCTCCCGTTCAATGGTGTTGCTGATCTTGATCCTTCACAAATTGCCCTAGTCTCGAGCATGGCGAACTCCCGGCCGGCGCATGCCCTTCCCTCGAAGCAGAAACGCCGAGTGGTGAAGGGGCTGTAGCAGTCGACGCCAAGGCAGATCGATCGGGTGAACATGAGATCGCACAGCGTTGCGATTGAACCGTCTTCCAGCCGACGAACGGCAAGATAGCCGTTGTCGGTCTGGAGGGTCAGCATCTCGTCGTCAGTCATAGCACCAAAAAGAAAGCGATCGTCCCGCAGATGCTGGCGAGAAATTGGTCTGCGCCCATATGCGGTCGTCGCCTGTGCAGCTCAGACATCGGCACCGTTAGGTTGCCAGACCGGTAAGCCTCCCAAATGTCGTAGGCCATTACAACCAAGAGCAGTACCACGAACGGCCATTTCAGAACTGGCTCAGCACGAAACTCAGGTACAAAAATGAGTATCAGCGCCAGCGCGACTATGACCGTGTGCGCGACAACGAGATGCTGTTTGCCGTTCATTGCACAGCCGGGCAGGGGTCTTCAGATAGCCAGCAACTGCCGCCGCTACTCCCGCTTGAATAAGCCCACGCGGAAACGACACCGTAATCACCACCAGTCGATTCAAAGAGCGGTGTCAATGGGCTCAGACCGAAGTCATACGACAGGTCCCTCTGGGCGTCTCCAATTTGGCTGATGCTGCTGGTCTGGAAACTCTGAATCAAGGGATTAAACATATAGTACAGTCCAGCTCCCAGCGCGTTGTGCAGCGAGGGAGTATACGTCTGCATCAGCCATGAGATTGATGTTCCTATCCCATAGCCAAGACTTGCCGCTGCCGAGAGGTGCCCGATTGCAAACACACCTGTCATGTACGTTGCCGCTACTGGGGCGAGCGAGCCCATGGGGGCGCTCCTGTAGATCTGATATATCTCATAGATAGTCATCCCGACATTTGGCCCCGATTGGAAGGTTCCCGCACCCCCGCCGCCAACCGAGTAGCTCGCGTTTGAATGCTGCAGAAAGGACTGCATCTTCTCCTGAGCGACCCTGTTCACGGCCTCATACATCGGTGCGTACCCAAAATTCGCGGACACCCGCCCCAGTTGAGCACCATCCAAACGAAGCGCCATCAAATCGTGCAGGCGCGCGGTACGACCCTGGTTCAGGTTTGCGCTCGCATAAAGCTGTGCAAGACCGTTTAGCTCTTTCGCATCCATACCGTTGAGCGCTGCAGCCAAGCGTCGGCTGTTCATTCGAGCATAGTTTTGCTCGATTAGTTGTGGGAAGTTCAGGCTGATATTGGTGGCGACATCGTAACGACCGGCGCCGATCTGCCTGAGCGGTTTCGTCAAAATCTCCTGGGTAAGCCGATCGGGGGATGTCGATGCCGTGAAAAGGCGACTTGCCTCTTTCTGCGTTGGAAGTGCCAGCACGGACGGCGCGATAACCAACGCCGGGGTTGACACAAGTAGGTTGCGACGGTTCATCTGAAGTTCCTTCGGTGAGGTGTAGGGGCCGGCTCAGGATAGTTCCCAGGCTAGGCCCGCGCCACCCACATAGTGGGGAAGGGGGCTTGTTCGACAGACGGCAATTTGGGTGGATTGGCCTTGACGCTGTTGTGGTCGTCCGACATCTCCGGTCTCCTGAGACTGCCTCCTGAAACCACACCTCAAAACCACCGCAGCGAAGTCCAGCCCGGTGGTTTCAATCCTGCTTTTACCTATGAAGCCCAGCGGAAACCACACGCCGAAACCACAACGCCCAATCCTGAAACCACACACAGGTCCGGAAACCACCACGAAACCACATGTGTAAGGGGATCGAGACACGTCGAGTAGAACGCAGCAGGACCCAACAGAATGCCAAAGTTCAATGAAGTCAAGGACTTAGGTGAACGTCCGAGGACTGCAGAGAGCTCACAAGATCAGGGAAAACCCTTACGCTGGCGGAGTCGAAGGGATTCGAACCCTTGATGCAGGTTTTGCCCACATACTCCCTTAGCAGGGGAGCACCTTCGGCCACTCGGTCACGACTCCAGCGAAGCCGCGATTCTAGCGGCATCGCGCTGTGGGCCGACACTGCCGCTTGGCACGGCTGCCCTGTCATCAAGTGGGCAGTGCGCCCGGCTCGATCTCAAGCTCAAAGGCCTTGTGCAGCGCGCGCACCGCGAGCTCCATGTACTTCTCGTCGATTACCACGCTGGTCTTGATTTCGCTGGTGGTGATCATCTGGATGTTGATGCTTTCCTCACTCAAGGTGCGGAACATCTTGCTGGCCACCCCCACATGGCTGCGCATGCCGATGCCGACGATCGAAATCTTGCAGATCTTCGGGTCGCCAACCAGTTTGGCCGCACCCGTAGTCGGCAGCACCTGCGCCTTCAGCAGGTCCAGGGTGCGCTGGTAGTCGTTGCGGTGCACCGTGAACGAGAAGTCGGTGCGCCCCTCGTGCGACATGTTCTGAATGATCACATCGACATCGATGTTGGCATCGGCCACCGGCCCGAGGATCTGGTAGGCGATGCCGGGCTTGTCGGGCACCCCCAGCACGCTGATCTTGGCCTCGTCCCGGTTGAACGCTATTCCGGCCACCACGGCTTGTTCCATCTTTTCGTCTTCCTCGAAAGTGATCAACGTGCCCGACGTAGCCTCGACCTCGATCGGCAGGTCGGCAGGCGTGAAGCTGGACAACACCCGCACCGGGACGCGGTACTTGCCGGCGAACTCCACCGAGCGAATTTGCAGCACCTTGCTGCCCAGGCTCGCCATCTCCAGCATTTCCTCGAAGCTGATGCTCTTGAGCCGCCGAGCTTCGGGCACGATGCGCGGGTCGGTGGTGTAGACCCCGTCCACATCGGTGTAGATCAGGCATTCGTCGGCTTGCAGTGCCGCAGCCATTGCGACGGCCGAGGTGTCGCTGCCGCCTCGGCCCAGCGTGGTGACATTGCCATCGGCATCGACGCCCTGAAAGCCGGCCACCACCACCACCTTGCCGGCGGCCAAGTCGGCGCGCACCCGGGTCTCGTCGATCTTCGAAATGCGTGCCTTGGTGTAGGCCGCATCGGTCTGGATCGCAACCTGCCAGCCACCGTAACTGACAGCCTGCAAGCCCGCGTGTTGCAGCGCCAACGCCAGCAAACCCACCGAGACCTGCTCGCCGGTGGCCGCCACAGCGTCCAGCTCGCGCCGGGCCGCGTCCGAGGTCGCGTCGGGCGCCAGTTCGCGCGCCAGGGCCAGCAGCCGGTTGGTCTCACC
>JBBSPW010000183.1:0-7083 GCA_038258365.1 Burkholderiales bacterium
ATGGACCCGGTGGTGCTGCAAGACGGCGACCACTACGAACACCAGTTGCAGGAGCAGGGCGGCGTGACCGTCGACTTCGGCAAGCGCCGCGGCGAGATCGCCCGTCAGCTCGCGGCAGCCGCCGCCAAGGAGGGACTGACGCCAATCGACGACGCCGCACTGCTGGACGAAGTGACCGCACTGGTCGAGCACCCGAACGTGCTGCTGTGCCGTTTCGAGCCCGAGTTTCTGCAGGTGCCGGCACCGTGTCTGATCCTGACGATGAAGGCGAACCAGAAGTACTTTCCGCTGCTGGATGCCGAGGGCGCCTTGACGGAGCACTTTCTGGTGGTCAGCAACATCCACCCTGCCGATCCGTCGCGGGTGATCGAAGGCAATGAGCGGGTGGTGCGGCCGCGGCTGGCGGATGCACGGTTCTTCTTCGAGCAGGACCGCAAGCAGCCGCTGGCAGCGCGCGTGCCGGCGTTGTCCAGGGTGGTCTATCACGGCAAGCTCGGCAGCCAGGGCGACCGCATCGAGCGCGTGCGGGCCATCGCTGCCGGCGTTGCCAAGCTGATGGGCGCGGACAGCGCAACGGCGTCAGGCGCCGACCGCGCGGCCCTGCTTGCCAAAGCCGATCTGGTCACCGACATGGTCGGCGAATTTCCAGAGCTTCAAGGCGTGATGGGCGGCATCTATGCGCGCCACGACGGTGAATCCGAAGCCGTGGCGCAAGCCATCGAGGACCACTACAAGCCGCGCTTTGCAGGCGATGCACTGCCGCGTGTCGAGCATGGCCACGCTGCGACCGTGGTGGCATTGGCCGACAAGCTGGAAACGCTGGCGGGCCTGTTCGGCATCGGCCAAGCGCCCACCGGCGACAAGGACCCGTTCGCGTTGCGCCGGCATGCGCTCGGGGTGATCCGGATGTTGATCGAGCGCGATCTGCCGCTGGCGGTGCCTGCGTTGGTGCAGGCGGCGTTCATGGCTTTTCCGCAGGTTCATGGCAGCAAGCAGGCCAGCGATGCATTGCAGCACTTTCTCTACGACCGGCTCGTCGGTACCTTGCGCGACCAGGGCTGGACGGCGCAGGAGGTCGACGCGGTATTGGCCCTGAGGCCGGAGCGCTGGGGCGAAATCCCGAAGCGCCTGCAGGCGGTGCGCGATTTCGGCGCGCTGCCCGAAGCGCCCGCGCTGGCATCGGCCAACAAGCGGGTCGGCAACATCTTGAAAAAGGCCGGTGACGAAGCCGCAGGCGCTGCGCCTGCTTCGGTCGACCCAGCGTTGCTGCGCGAACCGGCCGAACACGCGCTGGCTGCCGCGCTTGGCGAAGCGGCGGCCACATCCGACGCTGCGTTCGATCGCGGCGACCACACCGCGTCATTGCGCGCGTTGGCGGTGCTGAAAGCGCCGGTGGATGCGTTCTTCGAGACGGTGATGGTCAATGCCGAAGACGACTCCCTGCGCCGCAACCGGCTGGCGCTGTTGCGGCACTTGCAGCAGAAGATGAACCGCGTGGCCGATCTCTCACGCCTCGCGAACTGACCCATGTTGAAGCTCGTGATCCTCGGCCGCGACGGCATCTTGAATGCCTACCGCGAATCGCATGTCGCCGACCCGGCCGAATGGCAGCCGATACCCGGTGCGATGGAAGCGGTGGCGCGCATCAACCATGCCGGCTGGCATGTGGTGGTGGCCACCAACCAGGCCGGCATCGGCCGCGGCATGATCGACATGGCTTCCGTCAACGCGGTGCATGCGCATATGCACCAGCAGTTGATGGCGCAAGGCGCACGCGTCGACGCGGTGTTCTTCTGCCCTCACACGCCCGAAGCCGACTGCGACTGTCGCAAACCGCGCCCCGGGTTGATGCTGGACATCGCGCGCCGCTATGGCGTCGACCTGTCCCTTGTGCCGATGGTGGGCGACACCCTGCGCGACCTGCAGGCCGCTGCTGCGGCCGGCTGCGAGCCGCATCTGGTGCAAAGCGGCCGCGCCGCCACGCTGGCCGACGACGAGGTGGCCTCGATGCTGGCCCAGGTGCCTGCCGGCCGCGTGCATGCCGATCTGGGCGCCTTTGCCGACTTCCTGCTGCAGCGCGACCATGTCGTGGACAGCGGCTCGGCGCGGCTCGGCGACCGATGACGCGCGCAGACGATCCGCCTTCCGACCCCGGTCTGCTGCGCCGTCTGTTCTGGGGTCTGCGGTCGCTGCTGTTCGTGTTGTGGATGGCGGTGAGCGTGGTGCCGTGGGCGCTCCTGATGCTGCTGCTGTCGATGGCGGTGCGTGGCACGCGCCTGTACTGGGCCACGATGATGTGGCTGCGGATGGCGGTCTGGGGCGCGCGGCTGATCTGCGGCGTACGCTGGCGTGTGCAGGGCATGGAGCACCTGCCGGGCGCCGACCAGGCGCATTCGGCGGTGGTGCTGGCGGCCAAGCACCAGTCGACCTGGGAAACCTTTGCCTACCCGACCCTGATGCCGCACCCGCTGGCGTATGTGTTCAAGCGGGAGCTGCTGAAGATACCGTTCTTCGGCTGGGCGATGGGCCGGCTCGACATGATCCACATCGACCGCAGCAAGCGCGCCGAAGCCTGGAACAAGGTGGCCGAACAGGGCCGCCGGCTGTTCGATCAAGGGGTGTGGGTGATCATGTTCCCGGAGGGCACGCGCACCCCGCGTGGCGGTCAGGGGCCGTACAAGGCGGGCGCAGCGCGGCTCGCCATCTCGGCCGGGGTACCGATCGTGCCGGTGGCTGCCAGTTCGGCCAAGTGCTGGCCGCGCAAAAGCTTCATGTTGCGCCCGGGGGTCATCGACGTGTCGATCGGACGCCCCATCGACAGCCGCGGTCGCCAGCCCGATGCATTGATGCACGAGGTCGAAAGCTGGATCGAAGCCGAGATGCGGCGGCTCGATCCGTCGGCCTACCCGCTGCATTCGGCGGGGCGCGATGCGGCCGCCGATGCGGCGCCGTCCGCGGAGAAGCTCCGGTCCTAGAATTCGGCGCATATGCCCATTGCCCGGCCTGCGGTTTTGTCATCGGTGCTTGCATCGCTCGTGCCATCGATGCAGCTGTCGTTGTTCGACACGGCCGCCGATGCACCGTTTGCCGGCGGCAAGCCGGCCGACCCGACTTCTTTGCGACCTGCGTTGCCGGTCCCGTCTACCCCACAGCAGCCCGGCCTCACCCACCCGCGTTCGCAACGGCGCATCGTGCTGGACGGCCAAGCGGTCGGCTATGAGATGCGCCGCTCCAGGCGCCGCAGCATCGGCTTCGTGATCGGTGTCGAAGGCCTCTCGGTCAGCGCGCCGCGCTGGGTCGGCCAGGCCGAGATCGACAGTGCCTTGCGCGACAAGGGCAGCTGGATCCTGCGCAAGCTGCAGGAGCAGCGTGAACGGGCGCAGCGCCTCAACGCTGCCCGCGTCGACTGGCGGGCCGGCACCACGATCCCGTTTCTGGGGCGACCGGTGGCGCTGGTGCTGGACAGCGCCACCACCGGTGCGGTGCTGCAGAACCATCTGACCGATCAGGCCAGTCTGCATCTGGGTCTGCCGACCACCGCCGAGCCCGCTCAGATCCGCGACACCGTGCAGAGCTGGCTGCAACGCCAGGCGCGACGCATCTTCGAAGAGCGCTGTGCGGTGTTCGCCGTGCGGCTGGATGTGCGCATGAAGCGGCTCAGCCTCAGCTCGGCCGCCACACGCTGGGGCAGCGCCAGTGCAGACGGGTCGATCCGGCTGAACTGGCGACTGGTGCATTTCGGCCTGCCGGTGATCGACTATGTGGTGACCCACGAGCTGGCCCACTTGCGCGAGATGAACCACGGCCCGGCTTTCTGGGAGGTGGTGCGCGGTGCATTGCCCGAGTTCGAGTCGGCCCGCGGCGCGCTGCGCAGCGAAGTCTTGCCGGTGTTCGACTGAAGCACCCGGACCCCGACCGCAGCGACTTGCCGATGCCCCCGTCCAGACCCTTGCCAGAGGACGTTCGCCAAGCGCTTGCCGCGGGCAAGAAGGTTCAAGCGCTGCGTTTGCTGCGCACCCGAACCGGGTTCGACCTGCGTCAGGCCTTGGCGGCAATCGAGTCGGGGCAGCTGCCGTCGAACGCCGGACAGCTACGGCAGGCAGTGGGCGATCGATCGCGGATGCGCAACGAACCCGGACCCCGGATCAGCGGGCTGTCGCCTGGCGAAGTGCCGCGCAGCCGCTCACGGGCCGCCGTGTGGATCACGGTAGGACTGCTGCTGGTGGTCCTTTGGCTGCTGCTCTCTGGCGACCGATCCGGCACCCGAGTCTGACCCAGGCTGCTCCATCCCCCGTTTATTGTCCGAGCCAAGCCCATGTCCATTCAAGGCATCGCCCACTACACCTTTCGCGTTGAAGCCGGGTTGATGGAGACGCTGCGCGATTTCTATGTGACCGTGGTCGGGCTCAGCATCGGCCCGCGCCCGCCCTTCACCTTCGACGGCTACTGGCTCTACGCCGGTGGCCGCGATGTGCTGCACCTGGCCGAGCAGCGGGGAAACGATCCGCGCCGTGCCGGCTGCGACCTGACCTTCGACCATGTGGCGCTGGAAGCCAGCGATTGGCCCGCGCAGCGCGCGCTGCTGGAACGGCACGGCATCGCTTACCGCCAGAGTCTCGTGCCGGGCACCGAATCCCTGCAGGTGTTCTTCAGCGATCCGGCTCAGAACGGGGTCGAGCTGATCTTTCGCTGAAGTCGACGCCAGCGCTGGCTTCGCACGATCAAGCCGGCTGCAAGGTCTTCCAGCGCAGCACCCCATCGCCTCTATCGACAGCGGCCAGCTTGCCCATCCCCGCCAGCGCATGCACATGGGCCACCGACTCGCCCATCGCGAAGGTGGTCTGGTGCAAATCCAGCTTGCGCCTGAACAGCACCGGCAGCAGGTCGGCCGCACTTTGCGGGGCTTCAGTGCAGGCGGCCAGCACATCGGCGAAGCGGGCGTCGTGATGCGACTGGAGTTGGTCGATGCGGGTGTGCAAGCCGGTGAAGGGCTTGCCGTGCGACGGCAGCACCAAGGTGTCGGCCGGCAGTGCGCGAAAGCGCTCGATCGACTGAAGGTACAGCGGCAGCGGGTCGGCTTCGGGTTCCATGTCCACGACGCTGACATTGGTGGAGATGCGCGGCAGCACCATGTCACCGCTGATCAGCAGGCTCTCGCCAACATCGGCGCTGGCCGGCGCATGCAGCGCGATGTGTTCCGGCGCATGGCCATAGCCGCTGATGCAATGCCAGGTGCGCTCACCGATGCGCAGCTGCATGCCGTCCATCAAGCGCCGGTAGTTGCGCGGCACCGTCGGCACCATGCTGGCGTAGTACCCGCCGCGTTGTCGCACCTTGGCCAGCGCTTCTGAGTCCGTGAGGCCATGGCAGGCGAAGAAGTCCGCTGCTGCATCGCCGCCGAAGCCGGTGGTGGACTCGCTGCCGATACGCGCCGCGTTGTAGTCGGTGGCGCTGATCCACATCCGGATGCGGTGCTTCTCGCAAAGCCAGTGCGCGAGGCCGATGTGGTCGGGATGCATGTGGGTCACGATCAGGCGCAGCACCGGCAGGCCCTGCAAAGCGTCGCTGTCGAAGATGCGGTTCCAGTTGGCGCGGGTGGCGTCATCGGCGATGCCGCAGTCGACGATCGTCCAGCCATCGGCACCGTCGATGCGGTCGCGCAGCAGCCACAGGTTGATGTGGTCCAACGCAAACGGCAGCCCCATGCGCAACCAGCGAACGCCGGGCACCACTTCCAGCGTGGTGCCGGGTTCGGGCAGGGTGTCGCCGAATCGGTAGTGCAGGGCGGCTTCTTCGGCGTTGGCCATGGATGCGAGCAGCCGGAGTGCGGCCGGGGTGGCGCCGTCGCGCGATGCCGGGCAGTCTACCCAGCACCGAGCAGACTGGCATGATCCCGGCGACCGAACCCAAAGCAACCAGGAGACCTTCGATGAGCCTGCCCGGACTCGACTTCCAACTCGGCGACGACATCAACGCGCTGCGCGACGCGGTGCGCGAGTTCGCGCAAGCCGAAATCGCGCCGCGCGCTGCCGAGATCGATGCCTGCGACCGGTTTCCGATGGACCTGTGGCGCAAGATGGGCGAGATCGGCGTGCTGGGCATCACCGTGCCGGAAGCCGACGGCGGCATCGGCATGGGCTACTTGGCACACATGATCGCGATGGAAGAGATCAGCCGCGCCAGCGCCAGCGTGGGCTTGAGCTACGGCGCGCACAGCAACCTGTGCGTCAACCAGATCAAGCGCAATGGCAGCGACGCGCAGCGCAAGAAGTACCTGCCCAAGCTGATCAGCGGCGAGCATGTGGGCGCCTTGGCGATGAGCGAGTCCGGCGCCGGCAGCGACGTCATCGGCATGAAGCTGAAGGCGGTCGAGAAGGGCGGCCGCTGGGTGCTCAATGGAACCAAGATGTGGATCACCAACGGCCCCGATGCCGACACCATGGTGGTGTACGGCAAGAGCGACCCCGGTCAGGGGGCAAGGGGCGTCACGGCCTTCATCGTCGAGAAGGGCATGAAGGGGTTCAGCACCGCGCAGAAGCTGGACAAGCTGGGCATGCGCGGTTCGCACACTGGCGAGATGGTGTTCCAGGATGTCGAGGTGCCGGCCGAGAACGTGCTGGGCACGGTGGGTGGCGGCGCCAAGGTGCTGATGAGCGGGCTCGACTACGAGCGCGCGGTGCTGGCTGCGGGGCCGATCGGCATCATGCAGGCGGTGATGGACAACGTCACTCCGTACATCCACGACCGCAAGCAGTTCGGTCAGAGCATCGGCGAATTCCAGCTGATCCAGGGCAAGGTGGCCGACATGTACACGGTGCTGCAAGCCGGCCGCGCCTTCTGCTACACGGTGGGCAAGAACCTGGACCTGATCGGCACGGACCATGTGCGCCGGGTGCGCAAGGACTGCGCCAGCGTGATCCTGTGGTGCGCCGAGAAAGCCACCTGGATGGCCGGCGAAGGCATCCAGATCTTCGGCGGCAACGGCTACATCAACGACTACCCGCTCGGCCGCCTGTGGCGCGATGCCAAGCTGTACGAGATCGGCGCCGGCACCTCGGAGATCCGCCGCATGTTGATCGGGCG
>JBBSPW010000184.1:0-6979 GCA_038258365.1 Burkholderiales bacterium
CCAATGTCGCCGGCATGGGGTTCTTCTCTTCCGACCGCACGATCGGGGAGTACGCGACCCAGGTCTGGGGGCTGCAGCCCAAGCCCTGACGAGCACAGACGGGCACCGACATCAGCTGAGCTCGACAAGGCCCCGGTGGACCGCGCCCCGCGACTGAACGAACCCGATGCGGCACTGGGCGCACTCGGTGCGATCGGGATCGGCAAGCCCTGGCCGATGGGGGCCAGCGTCGATGTGCTCGGGGTCAATTTCGCAGTTTGTTCGGTCGATGCCACCGCCATCGAGTTGTGTCTGTTCGACGCCGATGGCCACACCGAACTGGCGCGCATGCCTCTGCCGGGGCGCAGCGGCGATGTGTGGCATGGCCACCTGCCCGGCGCACGCGCAGGTCAGCTCTACGGCCTGCGTGCCCACGGCGCCTGGCAACCCGATCTGGGTTTGCGATTCAACCCGCACAAGCTGCTGCTCGACCCGTGGGGGCGCGAGATCGTCGGCACGCTGGAGGGGCACGACATCCACCGGGGCGACGACCCGGCTCACCCGCAGCAGCGCAACGACATCGGCAATTCGGCGGTCGCGTTGAAATCGCGGGTGGTCGACGACGGCGTCTACGACTGGCAGGGCGACCGCGCGCTGCACCTGCCGTTCGCCGACAGCGTGATCTACGAAGTGCATGTGCGCGGCTTCACGCGCCGCATGCCCGGGGTACCAGACGCGCAGCGCGGCAGCTATGCCGGCATGGCGTCCGATGCGGCCATCGGACACCTGCAGCGGCTCGGCATCACTGCCGTGTGCATGCTGCCGGTGCAGCGATCGCTGAGCGAGCATCGCCTGGTCGAGATGGGGCTGCAGAATTACTGGGGTTACAACACCATCGGCTTCTTTTGCCCGGACCCCCGCTTGGCCTCGTCCAGCAACCCGCGCGACGAGTTCCGCGAGATGGTGCGGCGACTGCACGCAGCCGGTATCGAGGTGCTGCTGGATGTGGTCTACAACCACAGTGCAGAAGGCGACGAAACCGGACCGACCCTGTGTTGGCGCGGGCTGGACAACCGCCACTGGTACCGCTTGCCTGCGGAACGACCCGGGGGCTACGAGAACCACAGCGGTTGCGGCAACACCTTCGACATCCGCCAGCCGCGCGTGCTGCAAATGGTGCTGGACAGCTTGCGGTATTGGGTCGAAGCGATGCATGTCGACGGCTTCCGCTTCGACCTGGCGCCGGTGCTGGGTCGCGGCAATCACAGCCACAGCGGCAACAGCGGCTTCGAGCGCGACGGCCCGTTCTTCAAGGCGTTGCAACAGGACCCGCTGTTGCAACGGGTCAAGCTGATTGCCGAACCCTGGGACATCGGCCCCGGTGGCTACCAACTGGGGCAATTCCCCCGTGGCTGGCTCGAATGGAACGACCGCTTCCGCGACACCGTGCGCAGCTTCTGGCTGCACGGCGAAGGCACCCGAGCGGAACTGGCGCTGCGGCTGGCAGGGTCGGCCGATCTGTACCAGACGAGCGGCCGGACACCGCTGGAATCGGTCAACTATGTGGTCTCGCACGACGGCTTCACGCTCGCCGATCTGGTCCGCTACGACTGGCGCCACAACCAAGCCAACGGCGAAGACAACCGCGACGGCCACGCCCACAACCTGAGCTGGAATTGCGGCGTCGAAGGGCCGACCGACGACCCGGCGGTGAACGATCTGCGCAGGTGCCTGCAACGGGCACTGCTCGCCACCGTGTTGTTGTCGCAGGGCACGCCGATGCTGGCCGCTGGCGACGAACTCGGTCACAGCCAGGGTGGCAACAACAACCCGTATTGCCAGGACAACGACACCACCTGGATCGACTGGGCCGCAGCCGACCACACGCTGAGCGGCTTCACTGCGCGCCTGCTGGATGTGCGACGCCGTCTGCTGCCGCGCGGCGCGCGGTGGTTCACCGGCGTGGCCGATGCGCAAGGCCGAACCGACCTGTCCTGGCTGCGAAGCGACGGCGAACCGATGCAGCCGGACGATTGGCAGAACCCGTTCGAGCGCAGCTTGCAGGCTTGGTTCGGATGCGGGCTGCTGCTGCTCATCAACGCCGGCACTGCTGCCGTCGGGTTCAAGCTACCAGCAGGGAACTGGCTCGTGGCACTGGACACCGGCATCGCGGATGGCAGGTCGCCACACACCGATGCGGTGCACAACGTCATCGAGGTTGCCGCGCACTGCCTGGTGCTGCTTCAGGTCGAAGGGGCAACCTCGAACTGCTGAACCACGCCCTGCCACCAACCTTCGGTGACCTGAAGCTCGACATAGGCGCCGGCGGTGTTGGTTGAAATGACCTCGCGCCAAAACGCTTGCGCCGGCAGGTTGTCCGGCATCTGCCCCACCTCCCAAAGGCCCGGGTGGTTCCGAAAGACATGCAGGGCCAACGCACGACCAGCGCCGCTGCGGCGGTAGCGCTTCATGATGAAGAACTGCTCCATCCATGAGCCCTCCTTGCGCGTGACGATGGCCGGTGCCACGAGCGCGAAGCCGACATACTGCGACCCCTCCAGTGCCACATGGGCATGAAAACGCAGCCCGAGCTTGTTGCGAGCAAGGTCGAAGCCGAACTTCGCCTCGGCATCGGTTTCCTGCAGCCACACGTCGGACAGGTCGTACTGATACAGCTCCAGCATCTGTTGCAACGCCGGGAAGTCTTCCGGCTGCGCCTTGCGGAATTCGAGCGGCATCCGGTGCAGCTTGTGCCTAGCGTCTGGCCGGCGGCAGATCGGTGCAGCTGCCATGCGCCACCTCGGCTGCCATGCCGATGCTTTCGCCGAGTGTCGGGTGCGGGTGAATGGTCTTGCCGATATCCACCGCATCGGCACCCATCTCGATCGCCAGCGCCACCTCACCGATCATGTCGCCGGCATGGGTGCCGACGATGCCGCCACCCAGGATGCGGTGGCCGCCACCTTCGCGCTCGTCGAACAGCAGCTTCGTGAAGCCTTCGTCGCGGCCGTTGGCGATGGCTCGGCCCGATGCCGACCACGGGAACAGACCCTTCTTGACCGCGATGCCTTGGGCCTTGGCTTCGTCCTCGGTCAGACCCACCCAGGCCACCTCCGGGTCGGTGTAGGCCACACTCGGAATCACGCGCGCGTCGAACAGCGCCTTGTCGTCGCCCGCAGCCACCTCGGCTGCGACATGCGCTTCGTGCACCGCCTTGTGCGCCAGCATCGGCTGGCCGACGATGTCGCCGATGGCGAAGATGTGCGGCACATTGGTGCGCATCTGCTGGTCGACCGCGATGAAGCCGCGCTCGCCCACCGCCACGCCCGCTTTCTCGGCACCGATACGCTTGCCGTTGGGCGTGCGGCCGACAGCCTGAAGAACCAAATCGTAGACACCTTCGCTTTTCTTGCCGTCCAGGCCTTCGAATTGGACGTGGATGCCGTCCTTCTTTGCTTCGGCACCCACTGTCTTGGTCTTCAGCATCAACTGGTCGAAACGCTTGGCATTCATCTTCTGCCAGACCTTGACCAGGTCGCGGTCGGCACCGGTCATCAGCGTGTCCAGCATCTCCACCACATCGAGCTTGGCGCCGAGCGTGGAATAGACCGTTCCCATTTCCAGCCCGATGATGCCGCCGCCGATCACCAGCATGCGCTTCGGTTGCTGGCGCAACTCGAGCGCGCCGGTGCTGGTGACGATGCGCTCGTCGTTTGGCATGAACGGCAGCTTGATCGCCTCGGAGCCGGCCGCGATGACGGCTTGCTCGAAGTGGATGGTTTGCGTTTTGCCGTCTGCTGTCTTCACGCTCAGGTGGTGCGGGTCGATGAAGGCACCATCGCCGTTGACAATGGTCACCTTGCGCATCTTGGCCATCTGCGCCAGACCGCCGGTGAGTTTTCCCACCACCTTGTTCTTGTGCGCCAGCAGCTTGCCGAGATCGATCTTCGGCTTGCCGAAATCGACGCCCAGGTCGGCAAAGTGCGCCGCCTCGTCCATCACCGCCGCCACATGCAGCAGCGCCTTGCTGGGGATGCAGCCGACATTCAGGCAGACCCCGCCCAGCGTCGGATAGCGCTCGACCAGGATGGTCTTCAAGCCCAGGTCGGCAGCGCGAAAGGCAGCCGAATAGCCACCGGGGCCGGCCCCCAGCACCAGCAACTGGCATTGCAGGTCGGCAGTGCCCGAGTAAGTGTCGGCGGCCGGTGCTGCAACCAAGGTGCCCCCCGGCGCCTTGGCGGGCGATGGCGATGACGTGGGCGGCGACGGTTTCGATGCTGCAACCGGTACCGCAGCCGCTGATGTTGCTGGCGCCGCAGCGCCAATCGGTTCCACGGTCAGCAGCACCGAGCCTTCGCTGACGCTGTCACCGACCTTGACCATCATTTCCTTGACGACGCCGGCCACCGACGACGGGATCTCCATCGACGCCTTGTCACTCTCGACGGTGATCAGGCTCTGCTCGACGGCGATCGTGTCGCCGGCTTTCACGAGCACTTCGATGACCGACACGGTGTCGAAGTCGCCGATGTCGGGAACCTTGACTTCTGTTGTGGTGGCGCTCGCCATGGTCATGCGCGCCTCACAGCAGCACCCGGCGGAAGTCCGCCAGGATCGAGCCCAGATAGGCGTTGAAACGAGCCGCCGATGCGCCGTCGATGACGCGGTGATCCCAGCTCAGGCTCAGCGGCAGCATCAAGCGTGGCACGAATTGTTTGCCGTCCCAATGGGGCTGCATCAAGCTCTTGCTGACCCCGAGGATGGCCACTTCCGGCGCATTGATGATCGGCGAGAAGTAACGTCCGCCGATGCCGCCCAGCGAACTGATGCTGAAGCAGCCACCGCTCATCTCCGATGGCGACAGCTTGCCGTCGCGCGCCTTGCCTGCCAGCTCGCCCATCTCGATGCTGATCTGCATCACACCCTTCTGGTCGGCGTTCTCGATCACCGGCACCATCAAACCGTTGGGGGTGTCGGCGGCGAAGCCGATGTGGATGTACTTCTTCAACACCAGCGCGTCACCGTCGAGCGAAGCGTTGAAGTCCGGGAACTTCTTCAACGCCGCCACCGCAGCCTTGATGAGGAAGGCCAGCATCGTCACCTTGACCCCGCTCTTTGCGTTCTCTGTGTTCAGCTGAACCCGAAACGCTTCCAGCTCGGTGATGTCGGCATCGTCATGGTTGGTGACATGCGGAATCATCACCCAGTTGCGGTGCAGGGCAGCACCGCTGATCTTCTTGATGCGACCCAGCTCCTTGCGTTCGACCTCGCCGAATTTCGTGAAGTCGACCTGCGGCCAGGCTGGCAAACCCAAAAGCCCGCCGCCGGTGGCTGCTGGTGCGCCGCCGCCCTTGCCTTTTTGTGCGGCGGTCTGCACCGCGCCGGCCATCACCTGCTTGACGAACCCCTGCAGATCGGCTTCGGTGATGCGACCCTTGGGTCCGCTGCCGTTGACCTCGATCAATGGCACTCCCAGCTCACGCGCCATGCGGCGAATCGAGGGGGAGGCATGCGGCAGTTTGCCGGTGGGTGGCCCCGGCTCGTGCGGCGCTGCAGCCGGCGGTGCCGCTGCAGCCGGCGCTGCGCCGGTGTCGGTGTACTGAGGTGAAGGCGGCGCGCCCTGTGGTGCCGGAGCGGCGGCGGACCCGCCGCCATCGGCTGCGCCACCGGTTGCGGGGGCAGGGGCGAGTGCGGGTGCAGGATCAGTTGCCGAAGCCGATGCGACAGCGCCCCCTTTCAACACCGCGATCGGCGAGCCCTTTTTGACTTTGTCGCCGACCTTGACCAGCAGCTTCTCGACCGTGCCGGCGCCGGACGACGGTATCTCCATCGAAGCCTTGTCGCTCTCGACCGTGATCAGGCTTTGCTCGACCGCAACCGTGTCGCCTTCCTTGACCAGCACCTCGATCACCGCGACCTCGTCGAAGTCACCGATGTCGGGCACCACCACGTCGGTGCTCTGACTGCTGCCGCCGGCCGCAGCGCCGCCGGCCTTGGCGGGCGCCGACGCCGGCGGGGCAGGCGGCTCGGCATCGGGTTTGTCTGACTTGGAAGCCGTTTCCGGCGCCGGCGCCGCGGCAGCAGCGGCTTGCTCACCGCCCTGACCTTCCAGCATCAGCAACAGCGTGCCTTCAGCAACCTTGTCGCCCAGCTTGACCTTCAGCTCCTTCACGGTGCCCGCATGGGTCGAAGGAATCTCCATCGACGCCTTGTCCGACTCCACCGTGATCAGCGACTGCTCGGCGGTGATCGTGTCGCCGGCTTTCACCAGCAGCTCGATCACCTCCACCTCTTTGAAGTCGCCGATGTCCGGGACCTTCACTTCGACCAACGCCATGTCCTGTCTCCGTTGTTCTTGTCTTGACCGTTGCTTGCGGGGATCGTGAACCGTGCGGGGTCAGGCGTACAGCGGGTTGACCCGATCGACATTCAGCCCGTACTGCTTGATGGCATCGGCGGCTTGCGTGGCCGGCACCAGACCGTCGTCGGCCAAGGCCTTCAGCGCGGCCACCACGATGTAGTGGCGGTTGACCTCGAAGTGCTCGCGCAGCTTGCTGCGGAAATCGCTGCGGCCATAACCGTCGGTGCCCAGCACCTTGAACGTCCGGTTCTGTGGAAGAAAGGCGCGAATTTGCTCCACATAGCTCTTCATGTAGTCGGTGGCCGCAACCACCGGACCTTCATGCGGCGCCAGCTGTTGCGAGACAAAGGACTCCCGCGGCTGCTCGGTGGGATGCAGGAGGTTCCAGCGCTCGCAGTCCTGGCCTTCGCGGCCCAGTTCGTTGAAGCTGGGGCAGCTCCACACCGTGGCCGACACGCCCCACTCGTCGGCCAGCAGCTTCTGCGCCGCTTGGCTTTCGCGCAGGATGGTGCCGCTGCCTAACAGGTTGACATGCAGCTTGACATGCAGCGCCTGGCCAGACTTTGCGGACTTGTCGTCCTTGCCGCCCTTAGCCTTCCCCTTGCCTTTGCCGCCCACCGGCACCGGCTCGTCCAGCAA
>JBBSPW010000185.1:0-6976 GCA_038258365.1 Burkholderiales bacterium
CCACCAACTGGGGCCTTCCTGGCCCACGCTTTTCGGGTCGACATAGCGGACGTAATACAGACCGCCGGCACGGTCGCGGTCTTCGACCGTGAAACCGCTGCGGTCCAGCGCCAGGCCGACCCGGCGCCATGCGCGATCGAAGGGTTCGTCCACCACCAGCGAGGTGGCGCTCGATGCGATAACCGGCGCACTGCCGGACGCCGACGACGGAACGGTCCGGGCCTGCTGGTCCTTGACCGGCGCTGCCGCCGCCACGGCCGATCGTGCCCTGGCTTCGTCGGTTCCGAGCGCAATCATCAGCCGCGACAGCATCTCGGCTTCCAGTTGCGGATCGCTGGCGCGCGCCACCCAGGTGGTGTTCTCTTTCTGCGCGTTGGTGTAGATCTCTTGCAAGCCGCGGTGGGCGATGTAGATCTCGCTGCCGGTGGCGGTGCGCTCGATGCGGGTGCGGAAGCGGTCGCGCTCGCCGGTGTCGTACAAGCCGCCCAGCACGCGCCCGATCGAATTGCGGATGATGTCGTCGGGCAGCTTGGTGCGGTTCTCGGCCCACTCGGTTTGCATCACGCCGACCTGCGGGTTGTTTTCGATCAGGATGAAGCCGCGCTGTTCCCAGAAGCTTTGCAGCCTGGGCCAGAGTTGCTCGGGCGCTTGCGGCACCACCAGCCAACGTTCCTGGCCGTCGCGCTGCACGCGGATCGCGCCGTCCGCAATCGGCGCCACCGTGGGCACTGCGGACACATCGGGGTTCTGGCCGCCACCCGGCGTTGTCCGCGGCGGCGCATTGACTGCCGAAGCACTGATGACCCCGCGCTGCGGTGCATAGCGCGAATCACCGGCCAACTGCGTCAAATCGGGTGGCACTTCGAGTCCGGCGGTGCGCGTGGTGCCGCCCGTGCGGTACTCGGCCTTGTCGCCATCGAAGAGGCCGCCGATGGCGGAGCATCCACCCAGCATGGCCAGCGCCAGCAGCAAGACAGCCGCTGCGACAGGGCTGCGGGAGTGGGAAGGGCATCGAATGGAATTCACGTGGGTCGGGACTCCGTGGCGGCTGCAAAGCGGCCGGCTGTGGTTATCGGGCGCCGGATGGCGCCGCGGTGATCGGATCAAGCGCGGCGGGCCAATGCAGCAGGGGCAGCAGGGGCGGCACCTGGGGCGCGACCTTCGGTTTCGGTGTCCATCAACAAGCCGGCCTCGCGCAGCGCAAGGCCCATGGTGGCCTGACCGGCTTCGGTCAGTGGCACGATCGGCAACCGGGCATGCGCGCCACAGCGCCCCAGCTGCGCCAGCGCCCACTTGGTGGGAGCCGGGCTGGGCTCGCAGAACAGATGCTGGTGCAGCGGCATCAAACGCAGGTGCAACTCGGCCGCGCGGCGGGCATTGCCTTCGATGGCCGCCATGCACAGATCGTGCATCAGACGCGGGGCGACATTGGCCGTCACACTGACATTGCCCTGGCCGCCGAGCAGCATCATCGCCACGGCGCTGCCATCGTGGCCGGAGTAGATCGCGAAGCTTTTGGGCGCGTGCTTGATGAGCCAGCTGGCGCGCTCGATGTCGCCGCTGGCTTCCTTGATGCCGACCACACCGGGCAGCCGGGCCAGGCGCAGCGCGGTTTCCGGCAGCAGATCGGCCACTGTGCGGCTGGGCACGTTGTAGAGCACCACCGGCAGGTCCACCGCTTCGGCCACCGCCTTGAAGTGCTGGTAGATGCCTTCTTGCGACGGGCGGTTGTAGTAGGGCACCACCTGCAGGCTGCAGGTGGCGCCGACCTCGTTGGCATAGCGCGTGAGCACGATCGCTTCGGCGGTGGCGTTGCCCCCGGTGCCAGCCATGATCGGCACCCGGCCCGCCGCGTGAACGACCGCCACGCGAACGATCTCGCAATGCTCTTCCACGGTCACCGTCGGCGACTCTCCGGTGGTGCCCACGACGCAGATGCAGTCGGTGCCTTCGGCGATGTGCCAGTCGATCAGCTGCTTCAGTGCGTCGTGGTCGATGCGCCCGTCGTCGGTCATGGGGGTGACGAGGGCGACGATGCTGCCGATGATCGGTTTCATGACGGTCGTGGGAAGGTTGGGCTGCTGGGGCAGACGGAAGCCGGGCTCAATCCGCGGAGTTTAGCCGGGCCGTCTCGAGGGCCAGCCGCTGCGGTTCACCGGTCGGGGCCGTGGCCCTCCAGGCGACGATGCGTTGCACATGGCGGCCGGCGCCGCTCAAACCATCTGGGCTTGCAGACGCCCCCTCGAACCCGTTCTCGTAGGCCACCGTTTGCAGACCCGCGCAAGCCTGCAACAGTTCCCCGGGCTGCAGCAGAAAGTCGGCTCTGGAGGGTTTGCCGATGAACTGCTGGCCGTGGGCGAAGGTCTCGTGGAGATAAAACCCATCCTCGGCCACCGCATCGGTCAGGGCCGGCCACAGTGGGCGCCAGAGGTAGTTGGCGACCAGTACCAAATCGAATCGACGGCCTGCCAGCGGCCAGGACCGTGTCCCAGGATCGGCTTCGATGTCGGCCACGATGATCTCGGCGATCTCGCGCAGCGGCCCGATTGCAGCGGCATCGCGGTCGATGCCGGTGACGCGAAACCCGCGTGCAGCCAGCCAGCGCAGGTTGCGGCCGCTGCCGCAGGCCACATCGAGAACACGGGCGCCGGGTTTCAGCAGATGGGCAAACCGCAGCAGCCATGCCGATGCTTGCGCCATCAGAAACAGGCCCAGACCCGGTTGGCCAGATCGACCGCCAGATGCGGGTTCAGGTAGGCCGCGAACACCGCCGCCAAGGCGACTGCGGCCACCGTCCAGATCGCCGCGGTGCGCTTCACGGCGCAGCCACCGCCACGGTGCGCACGCGCGCAATCGCGTTCTCGCGCACCGGCAGGTTGATCAGCGCAGCCGCCACCCCCAGCACCACCGCGATCCACCAGACCATGTCGTAGTTGCCGTTCAGGCCATAGAGCTTGCCGCCCAGCCACGCGCCCATGAACGATCCCAACTGGTGCGACAGGAACACGAAGCCGCCGAGCATCGACATGTACTGCACGCCGAAGATCTGCGCCACCAGCGCATTGGTGGGCGGCACCGTGGACAGCCACAGAAAGCCCATCACCGCAGCAAACACATAGACGCTCATCGGCGTCAGCGGCGCCAGCAGGAACGTGGTGATGACCACCGCCCGCATGGCGTAGATCGCGGCCAGGATGTAGCGCTTGGGCATGCGTTGGCCCAGCGAGCCGGCGGTGTAGGTGCCGAACACGTTGAAGAGCCCGATCAGCGCCAGCGCGGTGGTGGCCACGGTCGGACTCATGCCGTTGTCTTTCAGGTAGCTGGGCATGTGCACGCCGATGAACACCACCTGGAAACCACAAACGAAGTAGCCGGCCATCAGCAACCTGAAGCTCTTGTATGCGAACGCCTCGCGCAACGCGGCGCCGATGCTCTGGTCGGTGGACAACGGCGCTGCGCGCGGCGGTTCCTTCAAGCCGATCGCCAGCGGAATGATCGCGAGCGACGCGATGCCCAGCACGAACAGCGCACTCTGCCAGCCGAATCCGCCGATCAACCAGGCTTCCACCGGCACCATCAGAAACTGCCCGAACGAGCCCGCGGCGGCGGTGATGCCCATCGCCCACGACCGTTTGGACGCATCGACATTGCGCGCGATGACCCCGTAGACCACCGCATAGGTGGTGCCCGACTGCGCCATGCCGAGCAGGATCCCGGCGCTGCCGGTGAAGGCCAGACCCGAGGTCGCGAGCCCCATCAGGATCAGGCCGCCGGCATACAGCACCGCGCCGGCGATCAGCACCCGGAAGGCGCCATAGCGGTCGGCCACCATCCCCGCGAACGGCCCCATCAAGCCCCACGACAGGTTCTGGATCGCCAGCGCGAAGGCGAAGGTCTCGCGCGACCAGCCGCGGTCCATCGTCACCGGCTGAAGCCACAAACCGAAGCCGTGGCGAATGCCCATGCTGAGCGTGACGATCGCGGCACCGCACAGCAGCACCTGGGTCAGCGACAGCGTCTGCGGTTTGCTGATCGCGGTGGCAGCGGGGGCGGCTTGCATGCGGCGATTGTCCTGGAAACCGCGTTGTGACCGGGGCACTGGCTACAGTCCTGCTTTCGTTTCGGGCACATCGACATGAAGGTATTGGTACTGGGTGGCGGCGTGATCGGGGTTTCGTGTGCGTACTACCTGGCGCGCGCCGGGCACGAGGTCGAAGTCGTCGAACGCCGGTCCGGGCCCGCCATGGAAACCAGCTTCGCCAATGCGGGCGAGGTCTCGCCCGGCTACAGCGCTCCCTGGGCCGGCCCCGGCGTGCCGTTGAAGGCGATTCAGTGGATGCTGATGCACCACAGCCCGCTGGTGGTGTGGCCGTTGCTGGACCCGCGCATGTGGCGCTGGGGCCTGTCGATGCTGGCCAATTGCACCGCCAAGGCCTATGCGCTCAACAAGAGCCGCATGGTGCCGATCGCGGAATACAGCCGAGATTGCCTGAAGGCACTCCGAGCCGAAACCGGCATCGCCTACGACGAACGCACGCAGGGCACGCTGCAGTTGTTTCGCACCCAGAAGCAGCTCGACGGGATCGGCGGCGATGTCGCGGTGCTGAAGCAGTATGGGGTGCCGTTCGAGGTGCTGGACCCCGATGGGTTCTGCCGCATAGAACCGGCACTGCGGCTGACGCGTGAAAAGTTCGTCGGCGCGCTGCGCCTGCCGGGCGATGAGACCGGCGACTGCTTCCTGTTCACGAATCGCCTGGCCGACATGGCGCGTGCACTCGGCGTCACCTTCCGCTTCGACACCACCATCGAAGGCATCGACACCGCGGGCGGACAAATCGACGGGGTGCGCATCGCATCCGCAAAACCGGCCGGCGGGGCGGGCGCTGGCAGTTTGGCCGCTGGCCGGCTTTCCGCCGATCGACTGACCGCCGACCGCTATGTTCTGGCGCTGGGCAGCCATTCGCCGACGTGGCTGCAACCGTTGGGCGTGCGCATCCCTGTCTATCCGGTCAAGGGCTATTCGATCACCGTGCCCATCACCGACCCTGCCGGTGCTCCCGAATCGACGGTGATGGACGAAACCCACAAGGTGGCAGTGACGCGCCTTGGCGACCGCATCCGCGTCGGCGGCACGGCCGAGCTGGCCGGGTACAGCAACAAGCTGCGTGAAGGCCGGCGCTCGACGCTCACCCATGTGGTCAGCGACCTGTTCCCGACCGGTGGCGATGTTGCCAAGGCCAGCTTCTGGTGCGGTTTGCGCCCGATGACCCCGGACGGCACGCCGATCATCGGCTCGACCCCGGTGGCCAACCTGTTGCTGGCCACCGGGCATGGCACCCTGGGCTGGACGATGGCGGCGGGCACCGGCCGCGTGATCGCCGACCTGGCGTCGGGGCGACAAGCCGAGATCGATGTCAGCGGTTTGTCGATGGCGCGTTACGGCTGAGGTCGCAGGCGAGCAGCGCCGCAGGCATCGTTGCCAGCGCACCCGCGGGCTGCCGAACCAAGCGCTTCGCTCCGGCCATCCTGTGACCGGCCGCAGGCTAACCAAGCCTCGACTTCTAGAATTCTCCATGCCCAGTACGAAGCAACCCAAGTCCCCCAAGGCTTACGACGAAGACTCGATCCGCGTCTTGAAGGGCCTCGAGCCCGTCAAGCAGCGGCCGGGGATGTACACCCGCACCGACAACCCCCTGCACGTGGTGCAGGAGGTCATCGACAACGCCGCCGACGAGGCCCTGGCGGGGCACGGCAAGCGCATCGGCGTCACCCTGCATGCCGACGGATCGATCGGCATCGACGACGACGGGCGCGGCATTCCTTTCGGGCTGCACCCGGAAGAAGGCGTATCGGCGCTCGAGATCGTTTTCACGCGGCTGCATGCCGGTGGCAAGTTCGACAAGGGCAGCGGCGGCGCCTACAGCTTCAGCGGCGGGCTGCACGGCGTCGGCGTCAGCGTCACCAATGCGCTCGCCAAGCGACTGGTGGTGACGGTGTGGCGCGACGGACAGGTCGCCACGATCGCCTTCGCGGGCGGTGACGTGGTGGAGCCGCTGGCGCTGCGCAAGTCCGCCGCTGGCGACCGCCGTCACGGCACCTCGGTGCGGGTCTGGCCCGACCCGACCTACTTCGAAACCCCGGACCTGCCGCGTGGCGATCTGCTGCACCTGCTGCGCAGCAAGGCGGTGCTGATGCCGGGTGTGACGGTGACCCTGCGTGACGAGACCACCGCCAGTGGCAAACCCGAACTGCAGGAATGGCGCTACGAAGCCGGTTTGCGCACCTACCTGAGTCAAGGCCTGGCCGCCGAGCCGTTGATCCCGCTGCTGGAAGGCGAGCAGTTCGCCACCGCCGGTGAAACCGAGAACTACGCCGAGGGCGAAGGCGCAGCCTGGTGCGTGGCCTTCACCGACGAAGGCCCGCTGTTGCGCGAGAGTTATGTCAACCTGATCCCGACGGTGGCCGGGGGCACCCACGAGTCCGGTCTCAAAGACGGTCTGTTCACGGCAGTCAAAGGTTTCGTCGAGCTGCACGCGCTGCTGCCCAAGGGCGTCAAGCTGATGCCAGAGGATGTGTACTCGCGGGCCAGCTTCGTGCTCAGCGCCAAAGTGCTGGACCCACAGTTCCAGGGCCAGATCAAGGAGCGGCTGAACAGCCGCGATGCGCTGCGACTGGTGTCGGGGTATCTGCGGCCTTCGCTCGAGCTGTGGCTGAACCAGCATGTGGACTGGGGCAAGAAGCTGGCCGATCTGGTGATCCGCCAAGCCCAGACGCGGCAGCGTGCGGCGCAAAAAGTCGAGAAGAGGAAGGGCAGCGGCGTGGCCGTGCTGCCGGGCAAGCTGACCGATTGCGAAAGCCGCGACCTGCTCTACAACGAGGTGTTTCTGGTCGAAGGCGACAGCGCCGGCGGGAGCGCGAAGATGGGGCGCAACTAGGAAACTCTGTCGGTGTTTACCTTGCGCGGAATTGTGCTCAA
>JBBSPW010000186.1:0-6970 GCA_038258365.1 Burkholderiales bacterium
ACCCGTGTTCACCGCCTTTGAATCCGCCGCGGTGCGCCTGCAGACCTATGGGGAACGGGTGCGCGAATTCGGCCCGGCCGAGATCGCGCGTGAACAGGTGCGCCTGGCCGAAGCACCGGACGATCCTGCCGGCCGCCTGCAGTTGGTGCTGCTGCTGGCGCAGTCCCGCCAGAACGGTGACATGCAGCGTGCGCTGCAAGCGCTGGACCCCTTGACTCGGCCGACCGCCGCGCTGCCGTGGCGAGCGCTGGCCAAGCTGTTGCAGGACCGGCTGGTGGAGCAGCGCCGGCTCGAAGAGCAGAACGATCGCCTGAATCAGCAACTGCGCGAACAGCAGCGCCGCAACGATCAGTTGGGCACCCAGCTGGAAGCGCTGCGGGCGATCGAGCGCAGCATCAACGGCCGTCCCCCGGCGCCAGCCGCTCCGGCACAACCGGCGCCCGCTCCGGCGCCAACCAGCGGACGCCCGGTGCCGTGAGCGATGCCCACCCGGCAGCGGCTGCCGCCCATGTGCTGATCGTCGACGACGACACCGACCTGCTGCGCCTGCTGGCGATGCGCCTGGGCTCGGTGGGTTACCGCGTCAGCAGTGCCGAATCGGCCGAAGCCGCGCTGGCACTGGTGGAACAGGTGCGGCCGCAACTCGTGATCAGCGATGTGCAGTTGCCCGGTGCCGACGGGCTCGCGCTGTTCGACCGCATCCGCGCTGCGCACCCGGCCCTGCCGGTGATCCTGTTGACCGCGCACGGCACGATTCCCGATGCGGTGGCAGCCACATCGCGCGGTGTCTACACCTACCTCACCAAGCCCTTCGACGGCAAGAAATTGCTGGAGCAGGTGGCGCAGGCCCTGGCACTGGCGGCACCGGCTGCCGCCGACATCGCGGCACCGGCGGCCTGGCGCAGCGCCATCGTGAGCCACAGCGCGCGCATGGACGAGATGCTGGCCGAAGCCCTGCTGGTGGCGCGCAGCGATGTCAGTGTGCTGATCCGCGGCGAAAGCGGCACCGGCAAGGAACTGCTGGCGCAGGCCATCCACCAGGCCAGTGCGCGGGCCGCCGAGCCGTTCGTGGCCGTCAACTGCAGCGCCATTCCCGAAGCCTTGCTGGAAAGCGAGCTCTTCGGCCATGTCAAAGGTGCCTTCACCGGCGCGCTGGCCAACCACCGCGGCTTGTTTCAGGCGGCCGAAGGCGGCTCTCTGTTTCTGGACGAGATCGGCGACATGCCGCTGGCGCTGCAGGTCAAATTGCTGCGGGTGCTGCAGGAACGGTCGGTGCGGCCGGTGGGCGCCAACCAGTCGGTGGCCATCGATGTGCGCATCCTCTCGGCCACCCACCGCGACCTGGACTTGGCGCTGGCCGACGGCAGCTTTCGCGAAGACCTGTACTACCGGCTCAATGTCGTGACGCTCGGCTTGCCGACGCTGGCCGAGCGTCGTGAAGACATCCCCTTGCTGGCCCAGCACTTCCTGACGCAGATCGCAGCCCGGCACAGCCGCCGCATCAATGGTTTTGCGCCCGATGCGCTGCGACTGCTGGCCAGCGCTCCATGGCCCGGCAACGTGCGGCAGTTGCACAACGTGGTCGAGCAGGTGTGCGCGCTGGCCACCGCCCCGCTGATCCCGCTGGCACTGGTGCAGCGCGCCTTGCGCACCCCCAACGTCGAGGTGCTGAGCTATGCCGAAGCCCGCACCCGTTTCGAGCGCGACTATCTGGTCGGGCTGCTGAAGTTGACCGATGGCAACGTGGCCGACGCCGCCCGCCTGGCCGACCGCAACCGCACCGAGTTCTACCGCCTGCTGCAGCGCCATGAACTGACACCGGGGCGCTTTCGAGGTGAAGGCCCGCCCGCGACTGCCGCTTCGGAGGAGCCTGTCGCCGGCTAGCGACAGTGGCGCCAGCGCCCGCCTGCTAGGTAAAACCCGAAGGTCGCTGCCGGCGGCAGCAGGTGCGATGTCGCCGATCGGCGACGCTTTCCGGAGGTGGACGGTCTCGAAACCGTTCCCCAGCAGGAAAATTCGTCTTCAAGTCATTGATTTGTGATAGAAATCATAGATTGGCACGAATTCTGCAAATAGGGGTTTGACGGCGCCACCGGGTGCCCACAACCCACCCCTGCAGATGTTTCGCCCTTTCTTGATTTCGGCCACTGCGCTGCTCGGCTTCTTGTCTGCTGGCGCCGGCTTTGCCGCCACGGAAACGCCTGCGGCGGCGCGGTTCGGGCTCGAGGCCGTGTCGTCGATGGCCAAGCAGCTTGCGGCCATGCCGTCACGGAGCACCGATGCGAGCGCCCCGCGCATCCCGGCAGGTCTGGCCGAGCTGGGCTATGACGCGATGCGCGACATCCGCTACCGACCCGAGCGTGCGGTGTGGCGCGACCAGGGGCTGCCCTTCGAGCTGCAGTTCTTCCACATCGGCGGTGGCCAGTCCCGGCCGGTGCAGATCAACCAGGTGATCGATGGCCAGGCGCTGCCGTTGCCCTACGAACCCGGCGCCTGGACTTTCGGCAAGAACCGCATCGACCTTGAGTTGCTGGAGTCGCTGGGGGATCAGGGCCATGCAGGGTTTCGGGTGCACACCGCGCTCAACACCCCCGGCGTGCGTGACGAGTTGATCGTGTTTCTGGGCGCCAGCTACTTCCGGGCTCTGGGCCGGAACCAGCGCTACGGCTTGTCGGCGCGTGCTTTGGCAATCGACACGGTTGGCGCGGCCGACGGCCCGGGCGAGGAGTTCCCGCGCTTCACCCGTTTTTGGGTCGAGCGCCCGAGCGCCGATGCCACCACGTTGGTCATCTATGCGCTGCTGGAATCGCCCAGCGCTGCGGGCGCCTACCGGTTCACGGTGCACCCCGGCATCGAAACGGTGGTCGACGTGCAGCAGCGCTTGTACCTGCGGGCCGGCACCGGCCGCACACCGCGACTGGGCATCGCGCCGCTGACCAGCATGTATGCCTTCGGCGAGAACCAGCCGCGTGTCCAAGCGCGCACCGGCGCCGGCGACTTCCGACCCGAAGTCCACGACTCCGACGGGTTGATGGTGGCCGCCGATGGTGAATCGCTGTGGCGCCCGCTCGTCAACCCGGCCTCGCCTTCGGCCAGCAGCTTTGCGGTGCGCCAGTTGCAGGGCTTCGGCTTGATGCAGCGCGACCGCGCATTCGCAAGCTACGAGGACGACGAAGCGCATTACGAGCGTCGGCCCAGCGCCTGGGTCGAGCCGGTGGGCGACTGGGGCGCCGGCCGGGTCGAGTTGCTGCAACTGCCGACCCCCGACGAAACCCACGACAACATCGTCGCCTACTGGGTACCAAACACCTTGCCGGCGGCCGGCGAGCCGCTGGCATTGTCGTACCGGCTGCACTGGCAGGGCGACCTGCAGCAGCAGCCCGCGGTGGCCCGCGTGGTGCAAACCCGCCGCGGCATCGGCTGGAAGCGCGCTGGCGACACCAGCAGCGACCTGCAGTTCATCGTCGATTTCGACGGCGCCGCGCTCGCCGGCCTTCCCGCCCTCTCGCCTGTCCAAGCCGTCGTGACCGCGGGCCCGGGCGCACGCATCACCGAAGCCCGCGCCTGGCGCCACCCCGTGTCGGGCTGGCGGATGCAGCTGCGCGTGCAGCGCGACGAAAAAACCGAGCCTGTCGAACTCCGGGCCTATCTGCGCCTGGGGTCCGACGCCCTGACCGAAACCTGGGCCGCACTCGTGCCCGTGGAACCGCAGCCATGAATCAAACCTCGACATCCACCGAGTCGCTTCCGACTTCAGCGCAACCGCTGCACTTGCAGCGCCTGGCGGCGCGTACGCAGCAACGCCGCTACACGCATGCGGCCGCACCGTCGGTCCAGCGCGCGTCAATGCCGGCCGAGCCCTGGCTGGGCTTCAAGGCTGGCGTGACCGCAGCGCTGAAGCCAGGCCATGCCGTCTCGGCAGCGGCCGGGCCACCGATCGATCGGCTGCGCGGCTGGCAACGCGCCGCCCACAAACGGCGCTCGTTGCTGGCGACGCTGGTGCTGCTGGCCGCGGTGCTGTCGGCTTCGCTGCTGTTGGCGACCCAGCCAGCCGCCGGCTTCGATGCATTGCGCCTGGCACAGGTGGGCCTGTTTTCGCTGCTGTTCGCCTGGGTCACCGCCGGCTGCGTCACCGCAGTCATGGGGTATCGGGTGTTGCGCCGGGGCGACCCGCACATGCTGTCGTACCGGAAAGTGGCGAAGCACACGGTCGCCGCCGATGCGCGCACGGCGCTGGTGATGCCGATCTGCAATGAAGACGTGACAACCGTGTTCGCCGGCCTGGGTGCCAGCGCCGAGTCGCTGGTGGCCGCAGGTGGCGCCGGCCTGGTCGAGATCTATGTGCTGTCCGACAGCTCCGACCCGCAGCTGCGCGCCACCGAGCGCGTCGCCGCATTGGCGCTGCGCGAACGTTTTGCCGGCCACGGTCTTCGCGTGCACTACCGCTGGCGCTTGCGCCGCAGCAAGCGCAAGTCCGGCAACGTGGCCGATTTTTGCCGCCGCTGGGGCAGCCGCCACCGCTACATGGTGGTGTTCGATGCCGACAGCGTGATGAGCGGCGAGGCGGTGTTGGGCCTGGTGCGGCTGATGGAAGCCAACCCGCAAGCCGGCATCGTTCAGTCGGCACCGGTGGCCTGCGGAGTCGATACCCCGCACGCCCGTTCGCAGCAGTTTGCCGGCCGTGTCACGGGCCGCCTTTTCACCGCCGGCATGCAGTACTGGCAACTGGGCGAGTCGCACTACTGGGGACACAACGCGATCATCCGCATCGCTCCGTTCATGGCGCATTGCGGCTTGGCCGCATTGAAGGGCAACGGCGGCTTGGCGGGCGAGATCCTCTCGCACGACTTCGTCGAAGCCGCGCTGATGCGCCGTGCCGGCTTTCAGGTCTGGCTGGTGCCCGACCTGCCCGGCAGCTGGGAGCAGCAGCCCTCGAACCTCCTGGACGAGTTGCAACGCGACCGCCGCTGGTGCCAGGGCAACCTGCAGAACGCCCGTCTGATCGCAGAGCCCGGACTGCACCGCGTGCACCGCGCGATGTTCGCCACCGGCGCGATGGCCTACCTGTCGGCACCCTTGTGGCTGGCCTTCGTGGTGCTCGGGGTGGTGCTGTGGCAAACCGGTGGGCATCTGATGCTGATGCCGGCGGCGTGGCCGGGCGCGCTTCTGATGCTGTGGGCATCGACCATCGGTCTGTTGATGCTGCCGCGGATGCTGGGCGTGGCCCTGGTGCTGCACGAACAGCAGGCATCGCTCTATGGCGGGCGCCGTGGCTTGATCACCAGCGCGCTGCTGGAAGCGGTCACGTCGGCCCTGCAAGCCCCGGTTCGGATGGCCGCGCACAGCCTGTTCGTGTTCGGCGCCCTGACCGGTTTGCAGCTGCAATGGAAGTCGCCTCCTCGGCAGGCCGAGCGACTGCGTTGGCGCGATGCGGCCGGGGCACTGCTGCCGTTGTCGTTGGTCGGCGCCGCGGTGCTGAGCCTGGCCGCGTGGGCCGCGCCTGCGATGGTCTGGTGGCTGGCGCCGGTGATGGTGCCGCTGCTGCTGTCATGGCCGCTGGCGGTGTGGGCCGGCAACCCGGGGCTGGGCACCGCCATGCGGCGCGCAGGTCTTCTTCTGACCCCCGAAGAACTGGCGCCAGCACCTGCGTTGCGCCAGGCATGGGCGGCTGCGGGCAACAGCGCAGGCAGCCATGCCGCCCCAGACCGCAGCTGGGTGATAGACGTGCCGTGGGAGAACGCTGCCAATGCCGCGGTGCTGAAACTGGCAGCCTGAGCCGGAGCCGGAAGGTCCAGCACCTGTCGGCCCTCACTGGGCCGCTCTGGCCGTCGATGAACCACTTCCGCGCGGATCGTCGGTCAACCCTCGGTCAACCCTCCGCCATCACCGCCACAGCGCGGCCAATCCCATCGCCGATCGCCACCCGTTGCGTTCGCAGCGCCGCTTCGATGCCGGCCACCGCGCCGAGGATGTTGGCTGCGTTGCAGTCGCCCAGGTGGCCGATGCGAAACGCCCGGCCAGCCAGCGGTCCCAGACCGCCTGCCATCGCGACCTGGAAACGTTCACGCGCGACGGTGCGCAAAGCATCGACATCCAGATCGGCATCCGGATGCACCGCCACCGCGGTCACTGACACCGAACGGCTGGACGCATCGCGCGCCAGCAGGCTGAGCGCCGGTTGGCCTGCTGCCACGGTGCCCCAGCCCTCGACCGCTGCCTGCACCGCACGCGCCAGCAGCGCATGGCGCTCGAACACTGCCGGCAGTCCCTCGTCGGCGATCAACCCGAGCGCGGCTTCGAGCCCGAACATCACATTCTGCGGCGGGGTGCCGCAGAACTTGCGGTACGACAGCGCATCGCGGCGGCGCACGAAGTCCCAATAGAAGCGCGGCGCCGGGTTGCGCGCAGCCACCGCAAAGGCGCGGTCGTTGACCGCCAGAAAGCCGACCCCCGGCGGGCACATCAAGCCCTTCTGTGATGCACCCACCGCCAGGTCGACACCCAACTCATCCATTGCAAACGGGCTCGCGGCCAGCGATGCCACCACATCGGCCACCAAGAGCGCCGGATGGCCTGCCGCATCGATGGCCGCACGCAGCGCCGCCAGATCGTTGGTGACGCCGGTGGCGGTGTCGGTGTGCACCGCGAACACCGCGCGGATCGTTTGCTCGCGGTCGTCGTGCAGCATCTGCTCGACCTCGTCGGGGTTGATGGGCCAGCCCTCTTGCCAAGGCGTGCGCAGCACCTTGCGGCCCAGCGCTTCCGTTTGCACCGCCCACGACTCGGAGAAATGTCCGGTGCCCGGCACCAGCACGGTTTCACCGGGTGCGCACAGGTTCTCGACCACCGCTTCCCAGACCCCGTGGCCGTTGGCCGCATAGAAATACACCCCGGCCGAGGTGCTCTGCAACACATGGCGCAAACCGGCTTCGCAAGCCGCGATGTTGGCGTCGACCCGCGGGTCGGCCAG
>JBBSPW010000187.1:0-6962 GCA_038258365.1 Burkholderiales bacterium
AGATGGGGCGGCTGTTCCTGGACACCGACATCGGCTTCGGCTTGGTCCACACGCTGGACATGGAGGCTGCAGCGGATGCGGTGGAATCCGGTGTCTGGCAGCCGCAGGACGTCCCCTTCGCGCAGATGCCCGATCGCTTCGGCTATGTGCTGCACCCGCAGACAGCCGCGGGCTGAGTCAGGATCGGTGGAAGCAGGAATGGACACCATCCCCAAACCTACGCGCCCCGGGCCGCTGCGGATGCGCGTGCCACCCGGACCGGGCGGAAACTGACCGGAACAGACCCTACTTCGGCGCGCTGGCGGCCTCGCTGGTCGAGGCAGCAGCGCCTGCAACTGCGTCCGAGGCCGCGCCGGAAGCCGCACCACTGGCCGCATCAGCAGCTGGTTGCGGCACCGGGAAGTTGGCGCCGCCCTGGTTGGCCAGGTGGACCACAGCGCGTCCGATCTCGATGTCCGAGTACTCCCCGCCGCCCTGCGCCCCCATCGCGCCCTTGCCCTTCAGCGCCGATGTCAGCAGCATGTCATAGCCGGTCTTGATGCGAGGTGCCCAAGCCGCCGCATCGCCGATCTTCGGCGCACCGGCCACGCCTGCTGCGTGGCAGGCCGCGCATTGGCCCGCGTACACCTGTTCGCCCGTGCGCAGCACCGCAGCAGCAGACGCATCGCGAACTTCGACCGTGCCGATCGGCTGCAGGCGCCGGGCCACCGCTTGCTTGCCCGCCAGGTCGCTGCCGGCTCCGGTGCGGGTGCCGAGGTCCACATAGTTGACCAACAGCACGATCAAGGCGATCGGAATCAGGAACGAAGCAATCACCGTGACGATCAATTGCTTCGACGTGGTGATCGGCCCTTCGTGGGCCTCTTCGGCCTGCATCGCCTCGTCGTGCGGGGTCGGGCCTTCCGACGGTCCGACCGGGGGCCTTGCGGATGAGGGTTGCTCTGTTTTGCGGTCTGTCATGCGGATGGGCTCGCGAGGCAAAAACCCGCAGATTATAGAAGAGGCAACGCTTGCTGACGGGTGGCCCCACGAGTTGGCGCGGGGTTGCGTGGAGGTTCACATGCAGCCCGGCGCTAGAATGCCAGCCTCTGCCGCGACCGTGGTGAAGTGGATATCATGCGGCCCTCCGAAGGCCACGTCGCAAGTTCGATTCTTGCCGGTCGCACCAGGTTGTAGCGCCTGCTCACTCCGGACGCCCAGCGCTGATTTTGCGCGCCTGGCATCGATACAAGGTCGGGCACCCGCGGCGCCTTTGCCTGATCGCCGCCCGTTGCCATCGGTGCGCAGACTGCGGAACGATTACTTTGGGCCGACTGCGTCCCTCCAATCCCAGTCGCACTCTTTCAAGCCGGGTTAGCGGGCGGTAGAGGGGTCAATTCCAAGCACCGGCGCGCCAGCGGCCCATCGACACTCGGCGGGCGACATTCGGCCCACGCCTGCTGCGTGTGCATGTCTCGCGACCCCTCCGCCCGAGTGCCATCCCATGCCCTGGTCCACCCGCCTGTTTCACCGCTGGGGCGCACTGCCTCTTGCAGTCTTCGTTGTTGGCGTGCTGGCCAGCGCCAGCACGGCAAACTGGCTGCGCAACGGGATCGAGCGCAACGCTGCTGCCGCTTTCGAGCGCCGGGCCGAGATGATCGACGCCGAGATCCGCCGGCGGCTGTCGCTGCCGGCGTACGGCCTGCGCGGTGCCGCAGGCGTGTATGCCGCGCACCCTCCGTTGACGCGCGAGAGCTTTGCCGCCTATGTGTCCTCGCGCGACCTGCAGCGCGAGTTTGCCGGTGTGCGCGGCTTCGGCTTCATCGAACCGGTGCCGACCAGCGGGCTTGCCGAGTTCGAACGCCGCGCACAGGCCGAAGGCGCAACCGACAGCCGCGTCCGGCCGATCCCGGGCTTCGCCGCAGCCGGCGCTGCATCGGAGCCAGGCAGTGCCACCACCCACTTCGTGGTCCGCTACATGGAACCGGCAGTCGACAATCCGGGAGCGGTTGGGCTGGACATGAGCTCCGATGCGCGCCGCGTCGAAGGTTTGGAGCGCGCGATCGCCCGCGGGCGAGCCACGCTATCGGACCCGATCACCCTGGTGCAGGGCGAGCTGCGCAGCCCGGGGTTCTTGCTGTCCGTGCCGCTTTTCAAAGCAGGCACCGATCCCCAGACCCCGCAGCAGCGCCGCGCCGATCTCGTGGGGCTGCTGGTAGCGCCGATGGTGGCGGCCAAAGTGCTGGACGGAGTGTCGGGCTCGGCGGCCGGTGGCTTCGGCTTCATGCTGAGCGTGCCCCGGCTTTCCGATGGCAGCGACGAGTTGATCTACCGGCATGGCCAGACCGAAGCGCCTGAGAAAGCCACCGCACTTGACCACGCACCAGCAGCCGGCAGCGCAGCCGATGCAGGCTCACACCATCTGCGCCGCACGATTCAATTGCCGGGCTATGACGCATTGCTGACGGTGCGCAGCAGCCGCAGCTTCGACGCCGGCTTTTCGACGCTGCCGTCGACCATCCTGTTGCTGGTCGGCATCCTCACCAGCGGGTTGTTGGCCGGGCTCTTGCAACTGCAGCGCAACGGCCAACGCCGCGCCGAGCGCCTTGCCGAGGGCATGACCGCCGAGCTGGCGCGCCTGGCTGTGGTCGCCGAGCGCACCTCCAATTCGGTCGTCATCACCGACCGCCAGTTGCGCATCATTTGGGTCAACGACGCTTTCACGCGGCTCTACGGCCACACGCTGGCGCAGGCGCTGGGCCAGCGGCCGGGCGAGTTGCTGGGCACGCCGCACAGCACGGCCGCGGCGATCGACACGCTGGCGCGCTCGGCCGAATCCGGGCTCGGCTGCCGGGTCGAGGTGGTCAACCGCACGCACGACGGGCAACTGGTGTGGCTGGACACCGAGGTGCAGCCGATGCTGGATGCCCTCGGCAACGTCACCGGCTTCGTCGAGATCGCCAACGACATCACCAACCGCCGCCACACCGAACAGCGCATCTCCGCTTTGGCGCGCGAGAACGCCGCCCTGCTGGGCACCATCAACACCCAGATGATCGTTTCGGTGACCGACCGCCACGGCACCCTCGTCGAGGTCAACGACGCTTTCTGCAGCATCAGCGGCCATGCGCGCGAAGCGTTGATCGGCCGCACCCATGCGGTGGTCAACTCGGGCGTGCAATGCGCTTCGTTCTGGACCGCGATGTGGCAGACCATCGACAGTGGAAAGCCCTGGCGCGGGCAGCTCTGCAACCGCGCCAGAGACGGCTCGCTGTACTGGGTCGACAGCATCATCGCGCCTGTCATGGGAGCCGATGGATCGATCGAAAAGTATGTCTCGCTGCAAAGCGACATCAGCGCCAGCCAGCGGGTGACGCACGAACTCGCGCAGCAGCGCCAGCGGCTGGCCGACATCATCGACGGCACCGAAACCGGCACATGGGAGAAAGACCTGATCGACGACCCGGCGCGCGGTCTGCAGGCAGGGCGCGTGCGCGTGAGCGGCACTTACGCAGCCCTTACCGGGCGCACCGTGCCCGAGGTGCTGGCGGCGATGCAGCCCTCGTTCCTGACCCTGGTGCACGCCGACGACATGGTCGCGGTGGAGCGCGCCTGGCAGCAACACCTGGCGGGTGCCACCGTGGCCTATGCCAGCGAGCACCGGGTGCACCACAAGCGGGGGCACTGGGTCTGGGTGCAGTCGCGCGGCAAAGTGTCCGAGCGCGATTCCGAGGGCCGGCCGTTTCGGATCTCTGGCACGTCGCTGGACATCTCGGAGCGCAAACAGTCCGAGCGCGACCTGTCGCGCCAGCGCCGAGCCCTGGCCAACGTCATCGAAGGCACCAACGCTGCCACCTGGGAGTGGGACGTGGCCAGCGGCCGGGTCCAACTCAACGCGAACTGGATTCAGTTGATCGGGTACAGCGAAGCCCAACTGCAGGGCGGCTCGATCGACAGCTGGAGTGCGTTGACCCACCGCGACGACATCGGCCGCGCGCAGGCCTTGCTGGCCAGCCACCTCAAGGGCGAGGTGCCGTACTTCGAATGCGAATACCGTGTGCGCCATGCCGATGGCCGCTGGATCTGGGTGCTGACGCGAGGCAAGGCCGTCAGTCGCAGTGCCGACGGCCGAGCACGCTGGGTCGCCGGCACCCACATCGACATCACCAAGCAAAAGGCCGCAGCGGCCGAGCTGGCTGCCAGCAAGGCCTTCCTGGACCAGACCGGGCGCATCGCAGGGGTCGGCGGCTGGCAGGTGGATCTGCAGACACAGGTCCTCACCTGGTCGGACCAGACCTGCCGCCTTCACGACCTCGAACCCGGCCACCGACCGACCATGGAAGAAGCGGTGAGCTTCTATCCCATAGAGGCCCGCGAACCGCTGCAGGCCGCGCTGGCGCACAGCATCGAATCCGGCGAGGGATTCGATCTGGAGCTGCCGCTCAACACCGCAACCGGCCGCGCCATCTGGGTGCGCTCGGTGGGCGCGGTCGAGTACACGAACGGCCACGCGGCACGCCTGGTGGGCGCATTTCAGGACATCACCGCGCGCCGTCACCTGGAAGACGAGGTGCGCCGCAACAACACGCTGATGAAAACCGTGCTGGCCAACCTGCCGTGTGGCTTGAGCGTGTTCGACAGCGACCTCACGCTGGCGGTGTCGAACGACATGTTCGGCCAGTTGCTGGACCTGCCGCCGTTGCTGAACCGGCCCGGACAGACCCAGTTCACGGAAATCATCCGCTTCAATGCCGACCGTGGCGAGTACGGTGCCGGCGACCCCGAGGTGATCGTCGGCACCGCGCTGCAGCGGTTGCGCAACGGCGTGGTGCCGCACCAGTTCGAGCGCACGCGCGCCGACGGCAGCGTGTTGGAGGTGCGGGGCGCGCCGATGCCCGGCGGCGGCTTTGTCACGACTTACACCGATGTCAGCGCCCGCCACCGTGCCGAAGCAGAGGTCGGGCGCAGTGAACGCCTGTTGCGCGCGGCGATCGACGCCATCGACGAAGCCTTCGTGCTCTACGACCCCGAAGACCGCTTCGTGTTTTGCAACGACAAGTACCGCCGCATCTACCAACGGTCCAGCGATCTGATCGTTGCCGGCACCCGCTTCGAGGACATCATCCGTCGCGGTGCGGAAAGCGGCGAGATTCCGGAAGCCATCGGCCGGGTCGAGGCCTGGGTGGCCGAGCGGATGCTGGCCCACCAGGCTGGCGAAACCACGCCGCTGCAGAAGCTGGCCGACGGCCGCACCATGCGCGTGGTGGAGCGCCGCATGCCCGATGGCCACATCGTGGGCTTTCGCATCGATGTGACCGAACTCGTGCGGGCCACCGAGGCAGCGCATGCCGCATCGCAGGCCAAGAGCCAGTTCCTGGCCAACATGAGCCACGAGATCCGCACGCCGATGAACGCCATCCTCGGCATGCTGGCCTTGCTGCGCAAAACCGCGATGACCCCACGCCAGGCCGACTACGCCGGCAAAACCGAAGGCGCCGCACGGTCGCTGCTGGGCTTGTTGAACGACATCCTGGACTTCTCGAAGATCGAAGCCGACAAGATGACGCTGGACCCGCAGCCCTTTGCGCTCGAAGCGCTGCTGCAGGACCTGTCGGTGATCCTGTCCACGGGGGTGGGCAAGAAGCCGGTGGAGTTGCTGTTCGACATCGACCCGCAGGTGCCGCCGCGTTTGCTCGGCGACGCGATGCGGCTGCAACAGGTGTTGATCAACCTGGGGGGCAACGCGGTCAAGTTCACGAGCCAGGGCGAGGTGGTGCTGAGCGTCAAGCTGTGCCCGCAGGCGCCTGACGCGAACCCCGGCTCGGTGACCTTGGAGATCGCGGTGCGCGACAGCGGCATCGGCATCGCACCCGAGAACCAGGCGCGCATCTTCAGCGGTTTCACGCAAGCCGAAGCCTCGACCACGCGCCGCTTCGGCGGCACCGGGCTCGGGGTCGTGATCAGCCAGCGCCTGGTGGCGTTGATGGGCGGCACGCTGCAACTCGACAGCGAGCTGGGCCGCGGCAGCCGCTTTCATTTCAGGCTGACGCTGCCGGTGGTGGCCGAGCCGGCATGCATAGAACCGATGCCAGGGCCGCTGCATGCCTTGGTGGTCGACGACAACCCGTTGGCGCGCGAGGTGCTTCAGCGCATGGCCGAGTCGCTGTCCTGGCAGGTGCAGGCTGCCGAAAGCGGCGAACAGGCGCTGATGCTGATGCAAGCCGCCAAGGCTGCGGGACGGCCTTTCGATGCGGTGTTCGTCGACTGGCAGATGCCGGGTCTGGACGGTTGGCAAACCAGCCGACGCATCCGCGATTTGCAGCTGGCGTCGACCCTGGTGGTGATGGTGACCGCACATGGCCGCGACATGCTGGCCCAGCGTGACGAGGCCGAGCAAGCCTTGCTGGACGGCTTTCTGGTCAAGCCGGTGACCGCGGCGATGCTGCAACAGGCGCTGGCGGAAGCGCGTGGTGAACGGCTGGCCGGATCAGCAGACACTGCGGGCCGCGCTCGACACAGCGACACCTCCTGCGTCGACGCCGAGCCAACCGGCGCAGCCTCGGGACGGCTGGCCGGCCTGCGCTTGCTGCTGGTCGAAGACAACCTCAACAACCAGCAGGTGGCGCTGGAGCTGCTGCAAGCCGAAGGCGCCACCGTTCAGCTGGCCTGCGACGGGGCAGCGGCCGTGGCTGCGGTCGAGGCGGCGTTTGGTGGGGTTCGTGGTGAGATTCACCCTGAAACCAACGGCGAAGCCAGCACCAAAGCAGCACCAAACGCCTTCGACCTGGTGCTGATGGACCTGCAGATGCCGGTGATGGATGGCTACACCGCCACCAGCCGCATCCGCCAGACACTGGGCTTGGACCGGCAGCGCTTGCCGATCGTGGCGATGACAGCCAATGCAATGGCATCCGACCGCGAAGCCTGCCTGGCTGCGGGCATGAACGACCATGTGGGCAAGCCCTTCGACATCGAGGTGCTGG
>JBBSPW010000188.1:0-6931 GCA_038258365.1 Burkholderiales bacterium
CCCACGATGAACTTCTGCAGATTGCCGCCCGACAAGCTGCGCGCTGCCGCACCGGCCCCACCCGCCTTGACGCGAAACCGGGCGATCAGATCGTCGGCCCGCCGCCGGACCCTTGCCCGATCGATGAAACCGAAGCGCGACACCGCTTCGGTGCGCGTCAGCAAGGTGTTCTGCGCCAGGCTCAAGGTGGGCACCGCCCCGCGGCCGAGGCGTTCTTCGGGGATGAAGTGCAAGCCGAGCCGACGCCGGCTGCGCGGTGATGCGCGGCCGATCTCATGCACGACAGGTTCGCCCGGAGCTTCGACTGTCAGCCGGATCGTTCCCGGCTCGGCCCGCGGGTCTTCGCCCGACAGCGCGGCCATCAGCTCTTGCTGGCCGTTGCCCGAGACCCCTGCGATGCCGACGATCTCGCCGGAGTGAACATCGAATCCGACCTGCTGCAGGTCGGTGCCGAAGGGATCGAGCCGCGCCAGGCTCAGGCTCGCCACCCTCAGCACCGGCGATCCCGCATGCGCCGCGCGCGGCGCCAGCACCTTGGGCTCGCTGTCGATCATCAGCCGCGACAGGCTCGCGTTGTCTTCTTGTCGCGGGTCGACCTCGCCCGTGACCGCACCGGCGCGCAACACGGTGCAGCGATGGCACAGCGCACGAATCTCGTCCAGCTTGTGGCTGATGTAGAGGATGCTGCAGCCATCCGCGGCCAGCTTGCGCAGCGTGACGAAGAGCTTCTCCACCGCCTGCGGGGTCAGCACCGAAGTGGGCTCGTCCAGGATCAGCAGTTGAGGTTGGGTCAGCAGCGCGCGGACGATCTCGACCCGCTGGCGTTCACCGACGCTCAAGGTGTGCACCGGCCGCGCCGGTTCCACATCGAGCCCGTAGGTGGCCGCGACCTCGCCGATGCGCGCGCTGACTTGCGCCAGGCTGAGCGACTTGTCCAGACCGAGCCAGACGTTCTGCGCAGCCGTCAACGTGTCGAACAGCGAGAAGTGCTGGTAGACCATGCTGATGCCGAGTGCGCGTGCCGCCGCCGGGCTCTGCACCGTCACGGGTGGGTCGTTGAAGCGGATGCTTCCGGCATCGGGCTGCACGGCGCCGTAAATGATCTTCATCAACGTGCTCTTGCCGGCGCCGTTCTCGCCCAGCACTGCATGGATCTCGCCCGGTTCCACGCGCAGGGCTATGCGGTCGTTGGCCCGCACCGCGGGGTACTGCTTGGTGATGCCGGTGAGAACCAGTCTGGACATGCGGTGGACAGGTGCGGATGGGGTTCAGTCCCGGCGCTTGAACAGGGGTTCGCCAGCGACGTAGGTGGCGGCGACATTGCGTTCGTCGCCCAGCATCAGCCAGGCGAAGACCCGTGCATGCAGGTTTTGTGCCGCAATGCGGTCCACCTCGCCCCGCGCAACCGCATCGCGGTGCAGGGCTACCGCGCCGACTGCCCAGTCCCAGACCACCACATCGGCCTGCGCGCCGCGCTCCAGAGGGCCGATTTCGGCGTCCAGTCCCAGACCTTCGGCCGCGCCGCGGGTGGCGGCATGCAGCAACGTCCAGGCGCTGAGCCGCGTGTCCTGCAGCGCCTGCACCTTGTAGGCTTCGGCCATGGTGCGCAGCATCGACAGGCTGGTGCCGCCGCCCACATCGGTGGCCAACGAGGTCTTGTGGCCGGCCCGGTGCGCGGCGCCCCAGTCGTACAGCCCGCTGCCCAGAAACAGGTTGCTGCTGGGGCAGTGGGCGATCTGCGCACCGGTGTCGGCCAGCAGCGCGCGGTCGGTGTCGTCGAGCCAGATCCCATGCGCCAGCACCGAGCGATCGTGCAGCAGGCCATGCTGACGGTACACATCCAGATAGCTGCGGGCCGCCGGAAACAGCTGCGCCACTTGCGCCACCTCGTCGCGGTTCTCGGCCAGATGGGTCTGCAGGTAGAGACCCTCGTGACGCTGGCCCAGTGCGCCGGCCATCGCCAGTTGTTCGGGCGTGCTCGTGATGGCAAAGCGCACGGTCACGGCACAGGAATTGCGGCCGCGGCCATGCCAGTCGCGGATCAGCGCTTCGCACTCGGCTTCGGCGTCGGTGAGGTCGTCTCGCAACCCGTCGGGCGCGTTGCGGTCCATCAGCACCTTGCCGGTGACGAGGCGCATGCCGCGGGTGCCGGCGCCTTCGAACAGCGCCTGCGCCGAAGCCGGGTGCACGGTCGCAAACACCATCGCAGTGGTCGTGCCATGCGCCAGCAGCGCGTCCAGAAACAACTCGGCCCCGGCCGCAGCTGCTTGCGGATCGGCATGGCGCTGCTCGGCAGGGAAGGTGTAGGTGTCGAGCCAGTCCAGCAGACCGCTGCCGTGGCTGGCGATAATGTCGAGCTGTGGCGCATGCACATGGGTGTCGATGAAGCCCGGCATCAAGAGCCGGCCGCGGTGGTCATGGCGCTGCCAGTCGGGGCCGGGTTCGTCTGGCGTGACGGCTTCGATGCGGCCATCGGCGCCGATCAGCAACCAGTGGTCGGGCCGGAAGCGCACCGCATGCGATTCGGTGCTGCCGAAGGTGGGGGTGGCGCTGAAGTCCAGCAGGTCGGCGCGGATCGCGGTCGGGGTCATCGGAGCGGTGGACCGTCTGGCAGGGGACACAAGGCCATGGCAAGCGCACATTGACTATGCTGCGAATCGTAGTCGCACCCATGGCGCCAACCAGCGCACGATCCTTGCGTGCGCGCCGCTCCAACCCCGCACCGCCCCCATGACTCCACGCCCGATCCGATTCCTGCACCGCGGCACCGTGGCCGAAGCCGCCATCGACAGCCGGGCAGCGGCCACCTGCACGGTGATGCAATGGCTGCGCGGAGACGCGGGCTGCACGGGCACCAAAGAAGGGTGCAACGAAGGCGATTGCGGTGCCTGCATGGTGGTGGTCGGCAGCCTGGACGCAAAGGGTGCGCTGCGGTTGGAGCCGATCAATTCCTGCATCCGCTTCTTGCCGACACTGGACGGCCGCGCGTTGTTCACCGTCGAGGACCTGGCGCAGGGCGGCGTCTTGCACCCCGTCCAGCAAGCCCTGGTCGACTGCCACGGCTCGCAATGCGGCTTCTGCACCCCCGGTTTCGTGATGACGATGTGGGCCATGTGGGAACGCCATCGCGCCGCCGGCACCATGCCCACGCGCCAGCAGGTGGCCGACGATTTGTCGGGCAACCTGTGCCGCTGCACCGGCTACCGCCCGATCGTCGATGCCGCACTGCGGATGTTCGACGCACCGGCCACGCCACTCGACCGTCTGCCGGTGGTGGCCGCGCTGCAGCGCTTGCAGGCCGACGCGCCATTGACCATCGACGGTTGCTTTCACGCGCCGCGCGCCCTCGATGATCTGGCTGCACTGCGCGCGGCAAGGCCCGAAGCGCGATTGCTGGCCGGCAGCACCGACATCGGCTTGTGGGTCACGAAGCAGATGCGCGATGTGGGCGAGTTGATCGCGCTCGGCGATGTGTCCGAGTTGCAGCGCATCGAGATCGATGACGAGGAGATCCACATCGGCGCTGGCGCTTCGCTGGAAGCCGCCTTCGCTGCCTTGGCGCACGAATGGCCCGAGCTGCGCGATGTGTGGCTGCGATTCGCCTCGGTGCCGATCCGGCTGGCCGGCACGATCGGCGGCAATGTCGCCAATGGCTCACCGATTGGCGATGTGCCGCCGCTGTTGATGGCGCTGGGCGCATCGCTGTTGCTGCGCCGCGGCACCCGCACGCGCACGGTGCCGCTCGACGACTTCTACCTGGCCTACCTGAAAAATCGGTTGCAACCCGGCGAGTTCGTGCAGGCGATCCAGGTTCCGCGACGTGCCGATCGTGCGCAACGGCTTCGGGTCTACAAGATCAGCAAGCGCTACGACAGCGACATCTCTGCGGTGTGCGCGGCATTGGCAATCGAGGTCGACGGCAGTGGTCGCGTGGTCGACGTGCGCTTCGCTTTCGGTGGCATGGCGGCCACGGTGCGCCGTGCCGCGCACGCCGAAGCGGCCTCGCGCCACCAGCCCTGGACCGAAGCCACACTGCAGGCTTCGATGGCTGCACTGGCAGTCGATTTCACGCCCCTTTCCGACATGCGCGCCAGCGCCGGGTATCGACTGCAGACCGCGCAGAATTTGCTGCGGCGCTTCTGGCTCGCGACCCGCGCCGATGCGCCGCTGGCCGAGTCGCAGCTCAATGTCTGGGCGCGTGATGCGGCCACCGGAGCTTCCGTGTGAACAAGCCTGCAGACCTGCCGCATGCCCTGCTGACTGACGACCCGCAGTTGAAATCGGCGGCCGCAACCGCCGAAGTGGGCTGCAGCAGGCCCCATGAATCGGCGCATCTGCATGTGGCCGGCAGCGCGCCGTACACCGACGATGTGCCCGAAATCGCCGGCACCTTGCATGCGGCGCTGGGGCTGTCGCCGCTCGCGCATGGCCGCTTGCGGAGCATCGGACTGGCGCGGGTGCGCGCGATGCCCGATGTGGTCGACGTGATGGCTGCTGCCGACCTGCCAGCCGCCAACGAATGCGGGCCGATCGTCCACGACGACCCGCTGCTGGCCGACGGCGTGTTGCGCTATCTGGGCCAACCGGTGTACCTGGTGGTGGCGCGCAGTCGCGATGCCGCGCGCCGGGCTGCCGCGCTGGCCCATCAGGTGATCGACGCCGAAGCCTTGCCGCCGATCCTGACGCCGCAGGCTGCACATGCTGCGAGTGCCTATGTGCTGCCGCCGATGCATTTGCAGCGCGGCGACGCTGCGAAAGCCATCGCAGCCGCACCCCACCGGTTGACGTTGCAGTTCGATGTCGGCGGCCAGGAGCAGTTCTATCTGGAAGGCCAGATCGCCTATGCAATGCCGCAGGAAAACGGCGGCATGAAGGTGTTGTGCTCGACCCAGCACCCGAGCGAGATGCAAACCGTGGTGGCGCATGCGCTGGGCTGCGCTGCCCATGCGGTGCAGGTCGAATGCCGGCGCATGGGCGGCGGCTTCGGTGGCAAGGAATCGCAGAGCGCGCTCTTTGCTTGTCTCGCTGCGGTCGCCGCGGTGCGCCTGCAAAAACCGGTGAAGTTGCGCATCGACCGCGATGACGACTTCATGATCACCGGCCGTCGACATTGCTTCGCCTACGACGCCGAAGTCGGCTTCGACGACAGCGGCCGCATCGTGGGCGCCGAGGCCACGCTGGTCTCTCGCGCCGGGCATTCGGCCGACCTGTCGGGGCCGGTGATGACGCGGGCGCTGTGCCACTTCGACAACGCCTACTGGCTGCCCGATGTGGCGGTGCATGGCTATTCGGGTCGAACGAACACCCAGAGCAACACCGCCTTTCGCGGCTTCGGCGGTCCCCAAGGCGCGATCGCGATCGAAATGCTGATCGACTCGGTGGCCCGCAAGCTGGGCAAGGACGCGCTGGATGTGCGGCGGCTGAATCTGTACGGCGGTCTCGACGGAACAAGCGACCGCAACACCACGCCGTATGGGCAGCCGGTGGACGACAACATCCTGCAGCCGCTGATCGACGAGCTGGCGCGCAGCAGTGACTACCGCGCGCGGCGGGTGGCGGTCGATGGCTTCAATGCCACCAGCCCGGTGCTCAAGAAGGGTCTGGCGCTGACCCCGGTGAAGTTCGGCATCGCCTTCAATGTCACCCACCTGAACCAGGCCGGCGCGCTGGTGCATGTCTATCTGGACGGCTCGGTGCTGGTCAACCATGGCGGCACCGAGATGGGCCAGGGGCTGAACACCAAGGTGGCGCAGGTGGTGGCGCACGAACTGGGCATCGGCTTCGACCGCGTCCGATGCAGTGCCACCGACACCCACAAGGTCGCCAACACCAGCGCCACTGCCGCCAGCACCGGCAGCGATTTGAACGGCAAGGCAGCGCAGGATGCAGCGCGGCAGATCCGCGACCGCTTGGCGGTGTTTGCGGCGGGTATCTGGGGTGGCGACGCATCGGCGGTGCGCTTTGCCAGCGGGGCGGTGCAAACCAACGGCAAGGCCGTGCCATTCACCGAGGTGGTGCAGCAGGCTTACCTGGCCCGCGTGCAACTGTGGTCCGATGGCTTCTACGCCACGCCGGGATTGAGCTGGGACAAGACCACCTTGCAGGGCCGCCCGTTTCAATACTTTGCGTATGGCGCTGCGGTCAGCGAGGTGGTGGTGGACACGTTGAGCGGCGAATTTCGCCTGCTGCGCGCCGACCTGCTGCACGATGTCGGCAGCTCGTTGAACCCGGCCATCGACATCGGCCAGATCGAAGGCGCCTTCATCCAGGGCATGGGCTGGCTGACCACCGAAGAATTGGTGTGGCATCCACAGAGCGGAGCGCTGACAACCCACGCCCCCAGCACCTACAAGATCCCGACGGCCAACGATTGCCCGGTGGACTTCCGCACCCGGCTGTACCCGCATCCGAATGCGGCCGACACCATCCACCGCAGCAAAGCCGTGGGCGAGCCGCCGTTGCTGCTGCCCTTCAGCGTGTTCTTCGCGATCCGCGATGCGGTGTCAGCTGCCGGCGGCCACCGGGTCGATCCGCCGTTGCAGGCGCCGGCCACCGCCGAATCGATCCTGCGGGCCTTGAACGCGGTCGGTGCAGTCGCAGCGGCGCCTGGCGGTCGATGACCGACGACGCCCTGCGCGCCATCGCGCTGCAGTGGCATGCAGTGAATCGGCCGGCGGTTGTGGTGCTGGTGACGAGCAGCCGCGGCTCGGTGCCGCGCACCGCGGGCACCCGCATGCTGGTGGCGGCCGATGCCACGCTCGGCACCATCGGCGGGGGCCATCTGGAATGGCAGGCGATGGCCGATGCGCGGCGGCTGCTGGCGGGTGAGCCGGTGGCGCTTGAACGCCACGTCGCGCTCGGTCCCAGCCTGGGGCAATGTTGCGGCGGCGCGTTGGACTGGAAGCTGACGCTGTTGGCCGACGACGACCCA
>JBBSPW010000189.1:0-6860 GCA_038258365.1 Burkholderiales bacterium
ACCGACGACGACAGCACCGAAGCCACCGCATGCAACACCCGGTCGCCGACCTGGTGCGAATGGGTGTCGTTGACCGACTTGAACCGGTCCACATCGACCATCGCCACACTCAGCGGGCGCCCGTCGGCCACCGCCGCCGGCAGGCGTTCGACCAACGCGCGTTCAAAGGCACGGCGGTTGGGTATCCCGGTCAGCGGGTCCTCCAGGGACCAGCGCTCGAAGCGCTTGGCCGCCTCGAGCGCTTGCTCCAGACTCGACTCGCTCTGCCGGGCGCCGAGCTGCCAGCGCACCGCGGCCTCGCGCCCGGCCACGCCTTCGGCCTGCGCGCGCCGTTCGCGGGCGCGCAGCAGCCGCATCTCATCGCAGGCCCGCGTGTGCTTGCCTTGCAGCTCCAGCACCTGCACCTGCAGCAGGTGCGCCAGGCAAGCCAGTTGTTCGTGCTCGGCGGCCACGGCACAGGCCCGCATCTCTTCGAAACCCTGCTCGGCCGCTGCCCAGTCATCCTCGGCCCAGGCCACTTCGGCCACCACCCAATGCGCCAGCGCGTCGAGCCAGGTGACCGTGCCCAGCAGCGACCCCAGCGCCCGATCGGCATAGTGCCTCGCAAGGGCAAGGTCGCCACGCCACGCGGCGAACAGGCCCTTCGTCGAGATCGAGATCGTCCGCATGGCGGGCCGGTCGGTTGCGCCCGAGGCCGGGGGCGCTCCCAGATGCTCCAGCCTGCGGCATTCCTGGATCAGGCGACCCATCTGCTGCAAGTCGCCGATCGCGCCCGAGTGGTAGCGCAAGTCCGCCATGCGCACGGCTTCGACCCAGAGCTGATCCAGCCTGGACGGATACGGACTCAGCGGCGGTGTGCAGCGCGCGGCCATGTGAACCGCGGTGTCGAGCGCGATGTTGGAGCGGTCGTGGTGCCCACTCCAGCAATACGCCATGCCCAGGCAGTTGTGGGCGGTCACCATCGCGGCATCGGGTCGGGTTGCGTCGCCCAGGCTCGCTGACAGCAATGCCGCTTCGATCGCCTCGTCGTTGCGACCCAGCAGCATGCAGGCATGCGACAGGGTGTTCTGCGCCACCGTCTCGCGTTCTGCATCGCCCAGCCGCTGGAACAGCTGAGCCGCGCGGCGCGCGGTGTCGGCGGCACGGCGCAGCCGGCTTCCCAGGCTGTCGCTCAGCGCCAGGCACGACAGGGCCCTGGCTTCGAGGTGCAAGTCACCGGTGCTGCGCGCCGCGATCAGCACCGACTGCGCCAAAGCGCGCGCGTCGGGGTGGCGGCCATCGTGCAAGGCCCGGTCGGCTTGTGCCAACGCGTCTTCGGCACTGTCGCCGTGCTTGCGGTCAGCATGCTCCGGACCGGTGGGTCTGGGCGGCTCCAGGGGGTCGGAGTCGCCCGGTGGTGCGGGTGTGGACATCGGTTGGGGCTCCTCATGGAGCAACGGGTTCGGGGGTCGTCGAAGGTGCAGCGATCATGGGCTCCTCCCCTTCCCACCGAGGCCGAAAGAACGGGCGGGAAGCAACCCATCTCGCGGGTCTCGCGGGATCGGACACACCACGGGCATGCCGGATTTTCGGCGATGGGCCGCCGTGCTGGGTCTGGCAGTTGCGAGGGCGGCGAGACCGCCCAAAAACAGCGCGACAACTGCCCGCTAGATCTTCGCTCCCGATGCCCGCAGCACCGGCACCCAGCGGGCGACTTCTTCGTGGATGAAGTCGGTGTAGGCCTGCGGACCGCGCTCGATCACACCACTGCCAGTTTGCGCAAAGCGCTGCTGCACATCCGCCTTGGCCAGCGTGGCCTTGACTGCCGCAGCGATCTTTTCCACCACCTCCTTCGGCATGCCCGCAGGGCCGACGATGCCTTGCCAGCCCGTCACTTCAAGCGCCGGGAAGCCGGCCTCGCGCGCGGTCTGCACCATGGGCAACGCGGCAATGCGCTTGGCATCGGTGACATAGATCGCCTTCAGCTTGCCACTCAGGATGTGCGGCATCAACACCGCCGCCACGTCAACCATCAGGTGCGTACGGCCGCTGAGCAGGTCCTGCACCGCTGGCGCCGAGCCCTTGTAGGGCACGTGCAGCAACTTCAGCCCGGCAGCCTGGTTGAGCAGCTCACCGTTCAGGTGTGTGATCGAGCCATTGCCGCCGGATGCGAAGTTGGCGGTGGCCGCGTTTGTCTTGGCCCAGGCCAGAAACTCCGCCAGCGTGTTGGCCGGCACTTCGGCCGGAATCGCGGCGATGAAGCCCGAGCCCGAGGTCTGCGCAATCCAGGTGAAGTCTTTCAGCGGGTCGTAGGGCGCCTTGGCCATCATGTTCGGCGCCAGCACGAACGGGCCCAGATTGGCAACGAGGATCGTGTAGCCGTCGGGTGCCGAGCGCATCAACTCGCTGGCTGCAAGCACACCGCCGGCGCCGGGCTTGTAGTCGACGACGACGGTCTGCCCCAGCGCTTCCTGCAACCCCGGTTGCAGGTTCCTGGCCACCGTGTCGATGCCGCCACCGGGCGGGAAACCCACCAGCAGCTTGATCGGACGGCTGGGCCAGGCCTGCGCGCTGGCCAGCGAAGAAGCGAGCAAGCCGCAGGCAGCGAGCAAGGCCACGCAGAAAGCACCGGTCCAGCAGCGCGGCCGGCGATTTGCGAGAAAGAGGGTTTGCAACATCGCTCGGTGGGACTGCCGTGGAGGAAGCACCACCATAGCGACGGGGGCCGAAGCCGACACCGTGAAAAACCCTGAATCACCTTTGCTGTCGCTCGACAGCCCGATGCCGAGAAGCGCGATCGACCGGCCCGACCGTGAACCCGGTCCGCAGCACCTGTCCGCACCGCCTGTCCGCACCGCCAGTCCGCGACGCTTGTGCGCAGCGCCTGTCCGCGACGCCTGTCCGCAAACCTAGGGATGCCAGCGCCGCGCAGAGGCGCTCACACTCGGAGTTAGGCGCTGCATCTTGCGGCATCCGGAAGGGTCGACATGTTGAAGCTGAATCCCTGGTTCTCGGCCGATCGACTGCGGCTGCCGGCAGCGCCCAAACCCTCCAAGCGTGCACCGTGCCGCCTGCTTGGCGTGCTGGCCCTGCTCGGCGCCACGGCGGTGCTCGCGCAGCCCGCACTGCCCGAAGGAGCCGCATCGGCGCCCACGTCCGAACGGGCTGCGTCGGCACCGGGCGCCGTCGATGTCAACCGCATCCGCAACTTCAACAGCTTGCTCGCCCGGTCGACTGCCCCCGATCGCAAGCTGCGGGTGATCGCCAGGTTGTCGCAGGCAGCCGTGGGTGGCGGCGCGGTCGACCAGCCCGCGCAGAGCATCGGCGAAACCCCGCAGCTGCGCAGTGCCCGCGAGCGCGTCGCGACCCGGATGATCGCAGCCGGCGCAGAGCTGGTGGACCCGATTCCGAGCACGGCGCTGGTGGTGCTGGAGCTGACACCAGACCAGCTGCAGCAACTGGTGGCCAACGGCGAGATCGCCGAGTTGCAGGAAGACGTGGCCGTGCCGCCCACATTGGCCGATTCCGGCCCGGTGGTGCACGCCCCGCAAGCGCGCTCGCTCGGCGCGCGCGGTGCCGGCACCGCGGTCGCCATTCTCGACACCGGCGTGCAAAGCAACCACCCGTTCCTGAACGGCCGGGTGGTGGCCGAAGCCTGTTTCTCCACCACTTCGGCTGCCAGCAATTCGACCTCGCTGTGCCCGGGTGGCGCCAGCAACAGCACGGCAGCGGGCTCAGCGGCGCCGTGCGCCATCAACGGCTGCGACCACGGCACCCATGTCGCCGGCATCGCCGCGGGTCGCGCCACCGGACCGACGACTTTCTTCGGCATGGCGCCGGATGCCAACATCCTCGCCGTGAAGGTCTTCTCCAGCTTCAGCGACAGCCCGGGGAACACGCCGTGCGCCAATGTCAGCCGGCCTTCTCCGTGCATCCTGAGCTTCACCTCGGACCAGATCCGCGGGTTGCAACACGCGCTCGATCGGCGGGCCGCCCTCAACGTCGTTGCGGTCAACATGAGTCTGGGCGGGGGCAACAACACCAGCGCTTGCGACGGCGATGCGCGCAAGTCGCTGATCGACAGTCTGCGCGCCGCACGGGTCGCAACGGTGATCTCGTCGGGCAACGATTCGCTGACCAACGCGGTCGGTGCGCCGGGTTGCATCTCGACTGCGGTGACGGTGGGCTCCACCACCAAGACCGATGGCATCTCGGCGTTCTCCAACAGTTCGGGCCAGGTCGATTTGCTGGCACCCGGGTCGAGCATCAACTCGTCGGGGGCCGGCAGCGGGTTCGGCATCAAGAGCGGCACGTCGATGGCCGCGCCGCATGTCGCCGGCGCTTTCGCCGCGATCCGTTCGGTGGTGCCCACCGCAACCTCCGACCAGATCCTGGCCGCCTTGCAGGCCACCGGCCGGTCGATCACCGATCCGCGAAACTCCATCACCCGAAGCCGCATCGACATCGAAGCCGCAGTCAACCGGTTGGCGCCGCAGCCCTTCGCCTTGACCACCGGCATGCTGTTCCAACTCCACAACGACGGCCGCATCTGGGTCAGCACCGGCGTCACCTGCAACGGCAATTCGTGCCCGGGTTGGGTGATGCTGGACAACAACCCCGCCACGCGGTCGATCGCTGCGGCCGGCACCGCGCTCTACCAGTTGCATGCAGACGGCAGGATCTGGCGCTACACCGGGGTGCGCTGCGGCGGCGCGTCCTGCCCCGGTTGGCAGTTGCTCGACAACAACCCGCGCAGCGTGGCCATCGCCGCCGGCGGAACCAACCTCTATCAACGGCACAACGACGGCAAGATCTGGCGCAGCACCGGGGTCGCTTGCAGCGGTGCGTCTTGCCCCGGCTGGCGCATGTTCGACAACAACCCGGCCACGGTCGACATCGTTGCCGATGGCACCCGGCTCTACCAGCTGCACAACTCCGGCCGCATCTGGCGATCGACCGGCGCTGCGTGCACCGGCAACTCATGCCCGGGCTGGACGATGTTCGACAACAACCCGGCAACGAAGGCGATTGCGGCTGCAGGCGGGCAGTTGTTCCAGTTGCATCGCGACGGCCGCATCTGGCGTTCGACCGGCGCTGCCTGCTCAGGCAATTCATGCCCAGGCTGGACGATGCTGGACAACAACCCGGCAACGATCGACATCGCGGCCAATGTCGGCGGCTTGTTCCAGCTGCACAACGGCGGCCGCATCTGGCGATCGACCGGCGCTGCCTGCTCGGGCAATTCGTGCCCCGGCTGGGTGATGCTGGACAACAACCCCGCTACCGCGCAGATCGAAGCCACCGGCTCGGGCCTGTATCAGCGCCACAACGGCGGCAGGATCTGGCGTTCCACCGGCGGCGCGTGTTCGGGCAATTCGTGCCCCGGCTGGGTGATGCTTGACAACAACCCCGCGACCCGGATCATCGTCACCGCCCAACCCTGAGGTTCTGCACCATCGCATGCCATGAAGTGTTTCCAACGCAGGCCGACGGGCGCGTTCGTCGCCACTGCCCTGGCGCTCGGTCTTTCAGCGTCCGGGTGTCGGGGCGGCGAGGCGGCTCAGCCGGCACCTGCCAAGCCGGCGCCGGATGCCATTCAAGCCCCCGCCTCGGCCGTGGCTGACCACGGCGGCGGCGACGCTGCCACCACCGCGCTGCTGGCGAACCTGGACCGCTCTCCGTCCCGCGTGGTGCGTGCCATCGCCGTGCTTCGGCCGGGGCCGCAGGCCAGGTCGGATGCCGGCGCTGCGTTGAAGGCCGCGGGCGCCAGCACCGCGCAGGACCTGGGCTCACAGCCGATGCTGGTGGTCGAAGTCAACGCGGCCCAGCTGCGCGCGCTGTTGCGCACAGGCCAGGTGCTGCGGGTGCAACTGGATTCGCCCGCACCCACCAACTGAGTTCAGGGCGGGCGAACACCCTCCCCGGGCCGGTCCACCGATGCAGATGCTGGGCGCTGCGATGCGAGTCCTTGGCTGCAAGGCCTGACCACAGCGATCGGAAAACCCCCTATTCGATGCAGTGCCATCAGACGGCCGAAAACGCGCGCATCTGTCCTACGCCCGCGCCTGGCGGTTGATCCAAAACTCGTCGCTCCTAAAGGAGCAACCCATGAACGAATCAAAGTCCCCCGACCCTGATGACCGCGCGAATCGCGATCCGATCACCAAGGCACCCGGTGCACACCCGGTGGGTGTGGGTGTCGGCGCTGCCGTCGGCGGAGCCGCAGCCGGTGTCGCCACTGCTGCGGCAACCGGCGCTGTGATGGGCACCGTTGCTGGACCGGTAGGGACCGCTGTCGGCGCGGCGATCGGTGCCGTGGTTGGTGGCCTGGCTGGCAAAGCGGTGGCGGAACACTACGACCCGACGGTCGAAGAGGGCTATTGGCGCGGCCAACACACCCAGGAGCCGTACTACAGCGCCGGCCGCACCTATGCCGATTACTCGCCGGCATACCGCGCTGCGGGCGAGGCGCACCGCAGAAACGCCAATCGCAGTTACGACGCCGATGTCGAGGCAGAGCTCGAACGCGACTGGCACACGACCAAGGGAGATTCCAGACTCAGTTGGGAAGAAGCCAGGCCGGCCGCTCGGGCCGGTTGGAGCCGACTGGCTCGCTAGCCGCTTGCCTCGGTCGATGGTCGCATTGCCTGCAGCGCGACCCGCTTTCGGACAACGGCTTGATCGGCCGTTGGACCGGAGCGCCGGGGTGTCGGTTCGGTGCGACCTTGCGACCCCTCGGGTGCGATCGTGCACTGCCGCGTTCGATCGATTTCAACGTTTGCTCCATCGTAAAACCATGCCCACACCCTCCAGCAAAGCCTCTAAATCGGCGGCCAAATCAGCCGCAGCGAAATCAGCTGCACGTAAAACCGACAGCGCCC
>JBBSPW010000190.1:0-6834 GCA_038258365.1 Burkholderiales bacterium
GATCACGAACTGCGGCAGGATCAGCCCCTTGATGATCTCGGTGGTGAGCTGTGAGCGCTTGCCCATGGTTTGCGCCACCTGCACCAGCGCGTCGCTGCGCGCATCGTCGGCGCCGTCCACCGCGTCCAGCCAGAGCCAGGCCACGCGCACCGGTTCGTCGCCGATCAGGTCGTCGCGGAAGCGCACCTTGGCCGATGTCGTTTCGGACCCGGCGGCAGATTCGGGCGGGCCCGCCAACTCGGCCTGCCCGGCCAGCAGTTCGCCGCGCCGCCCCAGCACCTGGAAGTAGGTGCGGTCGTCGTCGTCACCCCGCCGCAGGGTGGCTGCCACCTGATCCAGTGCGGCTTGCGTGACCGCCGACGGCGCATCGGCACTGGCAGCCTGCACCGTGGTCTGGCGCGCCAGCACGCGCACCGCGTCGGCCAGTTCGCGGTCGTAGGGTCGGCTCGCGATGGTTTGGGCCACCAGCCAGGTCACACCCAGGCTCATCGGCCACAGCAGCAAGAGCGGCGCAATCATCCAGTCCAGGATCTCTCCGAACAGCGAGCGCTGCTCGGGAGCGGGTGCGCGGGTCGGCATCATCGCGGCTTCGTTGGTCGATTCGCGAACAGCGGCTTCAAGCGGGAGCGATCTTTTCCAGGCAATAGCCCAGCCCGCGCACGGTGGCGATGCGCACCGGCCCCTGCTCGATCTTGCGGCGCAGGCGGTGGATGTAGACCTCGATGGCGTTGTTGCTGACCTCGTCGCCCCATTGGCACAGGCTCTCCACCAGCTGGTCCTTGCTGACCAGGCGCCCGGCGCGTTGCAGCAGCACTTCCAGCAGACTCAGCTCGCGCGCCGACAGATCCAGCATCTGCTCGTTCAGGTAGGCCACCCGGCCGGTGGCGTCGAAGCTCAGCGGGCCGTGTCGGATGATGCTGGATGCCGTGCCCAGCCCGCGCCGAACCAGCGCCCGCACCCTGGCTTCAAGCTCCTGCAGCGAGAACGGCTTGGCCATGTAGTCGTCGGCACCCAGGTCCAGACCCTTGACGCGCTGCTCGACACTGTCGGCGGCGGTCAGGATCAGCACCGGCACCGCGCTGCCCCTGGCGCGCAGCTTCTGCAGCACCTCGAAGCCATGCAGCTTGGGCAAACCCAGATCCAGGATCACGAGATCGAAAGCATGCAGGGCCAGTGCCGCATCGGCTTCGGTGCCGGTGGACACCTGGTCGACCGCATACCCCGAGGCCCGCAGCGAACGCAGCAGCCCGTCGGCCAGCACCTGGTCGTCTTCTGCGATGAGGATTCGCATCGGGGGTTGTTCTCCTGCGCGGGCATGATCGAAAGACGCTCAGCCTCTCGAACCGCAAAGAGTCTAGGCAGGCCCACCATCGGTGTTCCCCCAAAGTCAGGCACCCGAAAGACTGTACGAATATCCAGTTGATGATTCATAATCCGCCCCAGACGTGAACCCGAACCCCGACCCGAGGAGAAACCGAATGGACGCACCCGTCAAAACGCTGAACACCGAAAAAGCCAAGGCCCTGCAGGCTGCGTTGCAGCAGATCGAAAAGCAGTTCGGCAAGGGCTCGATCATGCGGCTCGGCGAGGGCGAGGTGATCGAAGACATCCAGGTGGTTTCCACTGGCTCTCTGGGTCTGGACGTGGCACTCGGCGTCGGCGGCCTGCCGCGTGGCCGGGTGGTCGAGATCTACGGCCCGGAATCGTCGGGCAAGACCACCTTGACCCTGCAGGTGATTGCCGAGATGCAGAAGGTCGGCGGCACCGCGGCGTTCATCGACGCCGAACATGCGCTCGACATCCAGTACGCGCAGAAGCTCGGGGTCAACCTGCAAGATCTGCTGATCAGCCAGCCCGACACGGGTGAGCAAGCGCTGGAAATCGTCGACGCGCTGGTGCGCAGCGGCTCCATCGACCTGATCGTGATCGACTCGGTGGCCGCACTCACCCCCAAGGCCGAACTCGAAGGCGAGATGGGCGACAGCCTGCCGGGTTTGCAGGCCCGCTTGATGAGCCAGGCGCTGCGCAAGCTCACCGGCAGCATCAAGAAGACCAACACCATGGTCATCTTCATCAACCAGATTCGCATGAAGATCGGCGTGATGTTCGGCAACCCCGAAACCACCACTGGCGGCAACGCGCTGAAGTTCTATGCATCGGTACGGCTGGACATCCGCCGCACCGGCAGCATCAAGAAGGGCGAAGAAGTCATCGGCAGCGAAACCAAGGTCAAGGTGGTCAAGAACAAGGTCGCGCCGCCGTTCAAGACCGCCGAGTTCGACATCCTGTACGGCGAGGGCATCAGCCGCCAGGGCGAGATCATCGACATGGGTGTGGTGGCGCAGGTGGTCGACAAAAGCGGTGCCTGGTATGCCTACAACGGCGAGAAGATCGGCCAGGGCAAGGACAACGCCCGCGAGTTTTTGCGTGAGAACCCCGATGTGGCGCGTGAAATCGAGAACAAGGTGCGCGAATCCCTGGGTATCCGTTTGGTGGGCGGTGATGGGGCCGGGGCAGACAAAGCCGACAAGGGCAGCAAGGCCGAGCCGCTCAAGGCGGTGAAGTAGCCGCCAGGCGGACGGATTCAGGGCGGGCAGAGCAAAGGAGAGCCGGCGCATGGCCTTCGGCGCACCATCGGTCAAGGGCCGGGCGTTGCGCTATTTGGGGCAGCGCGAACATTCGCGGCTGGAACTCGAGCGCAAGCTGAAGCGGCATGTCGAAGACCTGCCCGACGCCAGCGCCAAGGCGCAGATCAGCGCCGCGCTGGATGAGTTGGCGGCACACGGGTTGTTGAACGAGGCGCGGGCTGCAGAGTCGGTGTTGCGCAGCCAGAGCGCGCGCTTCGGCGACCGCCGACTGCGTCAGACGCTGCAGGCCAAGGGCATCGGCGCCGAACTGATCGCCAGCACCATGCAGGCCGCGATGCTCGAGTCCACCCTGGGCACCGAGATCGAGCGCGCCCGGGCGCTGTGGCAGCGCCGTTTCGGCGCGCCGGCAGCGGACGCGCGCGACCGTGCCAAACAGGCCCGCTTTTTGATCGGCCGCGGCTTTGGCGGCGATGTGGTGCGCCGCGTGGTGCAGGGGCTGGACGACAACTGAGCGCTGGGGTCGTGCTGCAGAGCAGCATGCTAAATTCGCCGCCCCAGGCGCACCCGGCGCCCATCGATCGCCCCCGATGCCCCTTCCGCTTGCCGCTGACGGACGCCAGCTTCGGCACCAGCGCCAGTTCGACCTGCAGATCTATGCCCGCGGCAATGGCTTGTGGGAGATCGATGCCTGGCTGCGCGACACCAAGACCTACGATGTGAGCCTGGGTGGCGAGGTGCGCAGCGCCGGCACGCCGATCCACGAGATGCTGCTGCGGCTGGTGGTCGACGAGCGCTTTCAGATTCATGAAGCGGGGTCCGAGACCCGCTGGATGCCGTATGAAGGCTTGTGCGGCGAGCATGGCGATGCCTATGGCAAGCTGGTCGGTCTGAATCTGATGCGCAACTTCCGCAACGACGTGCGCGACCGTCTGGCGGGCAGCAAAGGCTGCACCCACATCACCGAACTGGCCCAGGTGCTGCCGACGGCGGTGGTGCAGGCCTTCTCCGGCGATGTGATCGACCCGAGCGGCGGCGAAGACAGCGCCACCGCGCCGTACCAGCTCGACCGCTGCCACGCGCTGCGGCGCGATGCCGAGGCCGTGCGGCTGCACTATCCGCGCTGGTACCGTGCGGGAGGCGGCCAGACGGATGATGCCGCTGCCGGTGCTTCCCGCGAAGCGGCTGTCGGCCGCGAGGCCGACGCCATGCTGGCTTCAGCCCGAAGACCCGCCCCGCTATCCCCAATCGATGGCTCCCCGAATCCGCACCAGCGCAAGGACACCCCATGAAGATCCACGAATACCAGGCCAAGGAACTGCTTGCCGCGCACGGCGTTCCGGTGCCACGCGGCTACCCGGCCTTCAACTTGCGTGAAGCACAGGAAGCCGCACAAAAGCTCGGTGGCAAGGTCTGGGTCGTCAAGGCGCAGATCCACGCCGGTGGCCGAGGCAAGGGCGGCGGTGTCAAGCTGGCGCGATCACACGAGGAGGTGACGAAGCTGTCCGAAGAAATTCTCGGCATGCAGCTGAAAACCCACCAGACCGGTCCGGACGGCCAGAAGGTCCGCCGCCTGCTGGTCGAAGAAGGCGCCGACATCCAGAAAGAGTATTACGTCGCCGCCCTGACCGACCGCGCCACCCAAAAGGTGGCGATGATGGCCAGCAGCGAAGGCGGCATGGACATCGAAGAGGTAGCGCACCGCACACCCGAGAAGATCCTCAAGGTGTTCGTCGACCCGCTGGTGGGGCTGACCAACGCGCAGGCGCAGGAGCTGGCCGATGGAATCGGCGTGCCGAAAGCGTCGCAGCCGCAAGCGGTGGATGTGCTGAAGAAGCTCTACACCTGCTACATGGACACCGACGCCAGCCTGGCCGAGATCAACCCGCTGATCCTCGAAGGCTCGGTCGACGGCAAACCGGGTGGCATCAAGGCGCTCGACGCCAAGTTCAACTTCGACAGCAACGCGCTGTTCCGCCACCCCGAAATCGTCGCCTACCGCGACCTCGACGAAGAAGATGCGGCCGAGATCGAAGCCAGCAAGTTCGACCTGAGCTACATCAGTCTCGACGGCAACATCGGCTGCCTGGTCAACGGCGCCGGCCTCGCTATGGCCACCATGGACACCATCAAACTGTTCGGTGGCGAGCCCGCCAACTTTCTGGACGTGGGCGGTGGCGCAACGGCAGAAAAGGTGACCGAAGCCTTCAAGATCATGCTGGCCAACAAGAATGTCAAAGGCATTCTGGTCAACATCTTCGGCGGCATCATGAAGTGCGACACCATCGCCGAAGGCGTGATCGCGGCTTGCAAGGCGGTCAACCTGAGTGTGCCGCTGGTGGTGCGCATGAAGGGCACCAACGAAGAGCAGGGCAAGAAGATGCTGGCCGAATCCGGCTTGCCGATCATCGCCGCCGACACCATGGCCGAAGCAGCAACCCGGATCGTGCAAGCCGTGTCGAAGCCCGGCGCGTCGAACGCCGCCGCTCTCAAGCCCGCAGCGAAATAACCAGGCGCCGACCATGAGCATCTACATCGACAAGAACACCCGCGTCATCACCCAAGGCATCACCGGCAAGACCGGGCAGTTCCACACGCGGGGTTGCCAGGCCTACGCCAACGGCAAGGCGTGCTTCGTCGCCGGGGTCAACCCGAAGAAAGCCGGCGAGACCTTCGAAGGCATTCCGATCCATGCCACCGTCAAAGACGCCAAGGCCGCCAGTGACGCCACCGTCAGCGTGATCTATGTGCCGCCGGCCGGCGCGGCCGATGCGATCTGGGAAGCGGTCGAAGCCGACCTGGACCTGGTGATTTGCATCACCGAAGGCATTCCGGTCAAGGACATGCTGATGGTTAGGAACCGCATGAAGCAGAAGGAAGCCGGCGGCGGCAAGAAGACCTTGCTGCTGGGCCCCAACTGCCCCGGTCTGATCACCCCAGACGAAATCAAGATCGGCATCATGCCGGGCCACATCCACAGGAAAGGGAGGATCGGCGTGGTGTCGCGCTCCGGCACGCTGACCTATGAAGCGGTGGCGCAGCTGACCGAGATCGGCCTGGGCCAGAGCACGGCGGTGGGCATCGGCGGCGACCCCATCAACGGGCTCAAGCACCTGGATGTGATGCAGGCCTTCAACGACGACCCCGACACCGACGCCGTGATCATGATCGGCGAGATCGGCGGCCCCGACGAAGCCGAAGCCGCCGAATGGTGCAAGGCGAACATGAAGAAGCCGATCGTCGGCTTCATCGCCGGTGTGACCGCTCCTGCCGGCAAGCGCATGGGCCATGCCGGCGCGCTGATCAGCGGCGGCGCCGACACCGCAGACGCCAAGCTGGAGATCATGGAAGCCTGCGGTTTCACGGTCACGCGCAACCCGTCGGAGATGGGCAAGCTGCTCAAGGGCCTGCTCTGATTCGGCAACGGTCGTGGCCACCGCTGCAGAGCCGGCCTTCTGGCTCGCCCTGGCCGAAATCGTCTGGGTCAACATCCTGCTCTCGGGTGACAACGCCATCGTGATCGCCCTGGCGGCGCGCGGGCTCCCCGCCGACCAGCGCCGCCAGGCGATCGTCGGTGGCAGTGCAGCGGCGATCGTGCTGCGGGTGGTGTTGACGGTGTTCGCGGTCGGCCTGCTGCAGCTGCCCTATCTGAAGATCGTCGGTGCGGTGCTGCTGTTCTGGATCGGCGTGCAATTGCTGCAGCCACAGGCCGACGGGGAAGGTGGTGCCCAGGCCCACACCCACGTGTGGTCAGCGGTGCGGACCATTCTGGTGGCCGACCTGGTGATGAGCCTGGACAACGTGATCGCGGTGGCTGCGGCTGCCAACAGCGGGCCGGCCGAATCGCGGGTGCTGCTGCTGGTGATCGGCCTGGGCTTGTCGATTCCGCTGATCATCTTCGGCAGCCAGTTGCTGCTGACGGTGATGGAGCGGCTGCCGGTGATCATCACATTGGGCGCGGCGTTGCTGGGCTTCGTGGCCGGCGAAATGTTGGTGCACGACGAAGCCCTTCAGCCGCTGTTCGACCGCGTGGGGCATGCGTCCACCACGGTTGTCGAGCTGGCAGGCGCGGTCGGCGTGGTGCTGGTCGGATCCTGGCTGGCGCGCCGCAAGCGCAGCGCGAACCCCGAGCCTTGACCGATGCTTGAAACCGCCGTCACCTTCCTGACCGAGCTGAGCTGGGGCGCGGTGCTGAACATCATCGCGATCGACATCCTGCTGGGCGGCGACAACGCGGTGGTGATTGCGC
>JBBSPW010000191.1:0-6777 GCA_038258365.1 Burkholderiales bacterium
CCTCAGAAAGTCGAAGCACTCCCCCGCAGTTCCCGTCGAAGCACTTTGCCGACATTGCTCTTCGGCAGTTCACGTACAAAGTCGATGCGTTTGGGCCTCTTGTAAGCCGCGAAGTTGTTCTTGCAATAACGGCTGACCTCGCCTTCCGACAGGGACGGAGCCGACTTCACCACAAAGAGCCGCACGCACTCACCCGAATGTGCATCGGGCACACCGACAGCCGCGCATTCGAGCACCCCCGGGCACATGCCGACGACCTGCTCAATTTCGGTGGGATAGACGTTGAATCCGGACACCAGAATCATGTCCTTCTTGCGGTCGACAATCCGAAAATAGCCTTCTGGGTCCATTACACCGATGTCGCCTGAGCGAAAGAATCCATCCGCTGTCATGGCCTGCGCAGTCTCGTCCGGCCGCTGCCAATATCCAGCCATGACCTGTGGTCCGCGGATGCAGATTTCCCCAGGTGTGCCTGGCGGCACTTCGCCACCCTGATCGTCACGAATGGCCACTTCGGTCGATGGAAACGGGTAGCCGATGCCGTTGCTGAATTCCGTCACGTCCAGCCGGTTGCTGGTCGCTACCGGTGACGTTTCCGATAAGCCGTAACCTTCGACGACAGGGCAGCCGGTGATGCGCAGCCACTTCTCGGCTGTGGCGCGTTGCACGGCCATGCCGCCACCGTTGGAAACCAGCAGTTCGCTGAAGTCGATCTGCGCGAACTCCGGTTCGTTGGCCAATGCGTTGAAAAGCGTGTTGACTGCCGGGAACATGTTCACCCGGTGCGCGGACAAGGTTCTGATGAACCCTGCAATGTCGCGTGGGTTGGGAATCAGCAGGTTGAGCGCGCCGAAATGCGCGCCCATCAGCGCGCAGATCGTCAAGGCAAAGATGTGATACAGCGGCAACGCGCAAACGATGGTTAGCTGACGGTCGCCAACGCGGTCCAAGACCGGTTTGAACCAGGCTTCGCACTGCATGATGTTCGCCACCACGTTGCGGTGCAACAGCGTCGCACCTTTGCTGGCTCCGGTGGTTCCTCCGGTGTATTGCAAGAACGCCACGCTGTCGGCGGAAACCGCCACACGTTTGAAGGTGAGTCGAGACCCTTGATGCAGTGCTGCCTGCAGGCGGGTCACCGTTCGCCCTTCACCGCGTGGGAGGCTGTAACGTGGCACGAGACTTTTCAAGTGCCTGGCGCCGAAGTTGACCAGACGGCTGCGCCAGAAACCCAGCAAATCCCCAGACGAGGTCAGAAGCACATGGCGAACATCGCTGTGCTCGATGACCTCCTGCGCCACGTGCGCGAAATTTTCGAGCACCACCAGCACCGTGGCTCCGCTGTCCTTCAACTGGTGCTGCAGTTCGCGTGGCGTGTAGAGCGGGTTGACATTGACGACCGTCAGCCCCGCTCTCAACACCGCCGACATCGCTACCAGATACGGTGGCAGGTTGGGCATCATCAGCGCCACCCGCGCGTCGGCTGCCAAATCCAGCGACTGCAACCACGCTCCCAGGTCTTGCGACAAAGTATCGAGTTCGCGAAACGTTAAGCGCGACTCCATGCAGCACGAAGCGTCCCGCTGCGGATGCCTACGGAACGCCGCTTCAAGGAGTTCGGCCACGCTGCCAAACGCGTCGACCGGTGCCTCGAAAGGCACGCCGTCCGGATAGTGACGCAACCAGGGACGTCCGGCGTCCGCGGCGGCAGCCGGCGCAGAGGATGTCTTTTCGGGGGAAATCAGCCGTGAATCCATTGGCGCATCGTCGCTGCTATGGGGCGGCGAGTCGACCGTGGTTGTCCTAAGGCGACGCCGACTCACTGCCGAAGAGTCGGTCCGCCAGTCCCTGCTCTCGCGTCGCGATGGTTTCCAGAAAGGTTTGAGCTCCCTTCATTTCGCGGAAGGTGTCGAAACCTCGCTCAAGAAAAGCCTGCAACGCACCCAGCCCTGCGGCCTGGGCCGGAACCCGCATCAGCCGTAGGGACTGGCGCAACAGCGGTTTGCGAGTAAATCGATCGAGTGCGGCACCGACTTCCAGCATCAGATCGATCTGGCTTTGCCGATCCTCCGGCCGCCCGACGCTGCGCCAGGCTTGTGCGTAGGTCTGATCGCCGACTGCGACAGCAGCCGGTGACGGACTTGCGAGAAGCGCTTTGGCCATCTGGGTGTCCAAAGACTCGGACAGCGCGTGCAGTTCCGCCAGGTGCTCGACGGTACCGACGATCTCGCGGGGAAACAGTCGCACCAGCGCCGGGACGATGCGCGTGAACTGGTCGTCTCGTTTCGAGAAGTCGCCGGGTCCGTACAAGTCGTCCAGGAAAAACCGCGCGGCCGACGCGTAACGCGGCTGCGATAGCAGGTCGGAATAGGTGTCGACGAATCGGCTGTGCTGCCAGGCTTTGACCCGCTCCACCTGATGCTTGAGGCCTTGATCGGCAGACCTCGCGCTGCGTTCGGCGCCAACGCGGTCGAGGTGGTGAAGGATGCGGGCGCCCTGCGCACTCGACAGCGCATTCACCGCTGAACTTGCCTTCGACCGGATGCTGCCTCTGTCGCCTGCCGCGAGAGTTCATGTGGGCAGGACTGCGACAGCAGGCAGGGTTTCATGAGACGGATGATGCAACACTCGTTCCCCATGACATTCGCACCCGACCGCCTCGGAGCCCACGGCAACCGAAGCGACCGCCATCGATTTGCACACCGATGCTCGCTCGCCTGCAACAGGCGCTGACGCTGGGCGCGTTGTGCGCCGCGCTGCTGTGGGCCGCGCTGATGGCGCGCGCCGGACACCCGTGGTGGGCATTGGCGGGCGTGCTGCTGGTGGGGGCCGGCCCCGCGTGCATCCTGGCGCTCGAGTTCTTCCTTATGTGGCGCGTCCATGGTGAAGACCCCACGCCGAGAGCCACGCCGCGACAGCTTCTGCGGGCGTGGTGGGGCGAGGTGTGCGCCACTCCACGCGTCTTCTGTTGGCGGCAGCCTTTTCGCAGCCGACGCTGGCCCGACCATCTGCCGGCCGATGCGAAAGGAAAGCGGGGTGTGCTGCTGGTGCATGGCTATGTCTGCAACCGCGGCATTTGGAATGATTGGCTCAAGCGCCTGACCGAGCTTGATGTACCGGTAATAGCGGTCAACCTGGAACCCGTGTTCGGGCCAATCGACGACATGGTGCCGGGCATCGAGGCGGCTGTTCTACGACTCGAAAGCCGCACCGGCCTGCCGCCGATCGTGGTGGCGCACAGCATGGGCGGTCTGGTGCTGCGCCAGTGGTGGGCTGCACAGCCCGGAGCCGATCGCGTGCAGCACGCCATCACCCTCGGCACCCCACACCGCGGCACCTGGCTGGCACGGATGGGCACCAGCGCCAGTGCACGGCAGATGCGCCAGCGCTCGGCTTGGCTGGACGCCATGGTGAAGATCGAGCTTCCCGTGCGCCCTTCGCGCTTCACCTGCTTCTACAGCCACTGCGACAACATCGTCTTCCCGCCGCAAGCTGCTGTGCTGCCCGGTGCCGACAACCGCCATCTCGACGGCGTGGCGCATGTGCACATGGTCGACCGGGTCGAGCCCTGGGACGAATTGCTGCGGTGGCTGCAATCAACGCCGACCGCAGCCGAGGTCAGCGTGCCGACCCCGCAGACGCCTTGAACAGGCGCTCACCCGCCAACACTGCGCCGGCTTCCACTTCCCCGCTTCCCGCAATGGCTTCGCGCACCTGCTGGTACACCGGTGTGAAGTCGGGCTCGGTGGCGTCGAACAGCTGCTGAAAACTGTCGATGACGAAATAGCTGGCCTGGAAGGTGTCGATGCGGTAGCGGCTGCGCATCAGGCGCTGCAGATCGAAAGCCACCCGCCGCGGCTCAGGGGAGGTGACACTGTGGCGCAGCTCGCCGGCCGAACTCAGGATGCCGGCACCATAAGCCCGCAACCCCCGCGGAGTGTCGATCAAGCCGAATTCGACTGTGTACCAGTACAGCCTCGCCAGCAGTTCGCAAGCATCCAGGCTGCTGGCCTTGAGACCGCCGGCGCCATAGGCCTGCATGTAGTCGGCAAAGGTGGGGTTGAAGAGCAATGGCACATGGCCGAACAGGTCGTGAAAGACATCGGGCTCGACCACATAGTCGAACTCCTCTGGCTTGCGGATCCAGTCGGTGACCGGAAACCGGCGGTCGGCCAGCAAGGCGAAGAAGGCTTCTTCCGGGATCAGACCCGGCACGCCGACGATGCGCCAGCCAGTAGCCTTCAAGAGCCGTTCGGAGATGGCGTCGAAGCTCGGAATCTCATTCGGCGTTCCGAGTTCCAGCACGGCGCTGGTGAACTCGTCGCAGGCCAGCCCGGGCAGCTGCTCCAGCTGGCGGGCGTACAGGCGCCGGTAGGTGTCATGGTCGGCTGCGGTGTAGCGCGCAAAGTTCTGCTCGCAGGTGTAGTCGCTGCCGGCGCGGCCATAGTCGCCGCGCGGCGGCCGGTCACCGCTGCCATAGGTGACGGGCGCAACGCCCTTGTTGGTAGCCTTGTTGGCGACAACAGACGCAGCAGCGGCGCGCGGATTCATGAACACGCTTCGGCCAGGACGCCACGGCGCATCTGGTCGAGCTCGATGCTCTCGAACAGCGCCTTGAAGTTGCCTTCGCCGAAGCCTTGGTCGCCCTTGCGCTGGATGAACTCGAAGAAGATCGGCCCAAGCTGGTTCTCGGAAAAGATTTGCAGCAGCAACTCGCCGGCCTTGCCGTCGATCAGCACTTTGTGCGCTTTCAATTGCGCCACGTCTTCGCCATGGCCGGGAATGCGCTTGTCGACCAGTTCGTAGTAGGTGTCAATGGTGTCCAGCAACTTGACGCCATTGCCGCGCATGCGGTCCACGGTCGCCAGCAGGTCCGACGAGCCGAGTGCGATGTGCTGGATGCCTTCGCCGCGGTAGCTGTCCAGGTATTCCTGGATCTGCCCGGCTTTCTCGTTGCCCTCTTCGTTGATGGGGATCCGAATCTTGCCGCAGGGGCTGGTCATGGCCTTGCTCTTGACGCCGGTGACCTGACCCTCGATGTCGAAGTAGCGAATCTCGCGGAAGCCGAACAAGCGCTCGTAGAACTCGGCCCATTCGCCCATGCGGCCCCGGTGTACGTTGTGGGTCAGGTGGTCGATGTAGGTCAGGCCGTTGCCGGCCGGGTTCAGGCTCGCGCCGGGCAGGGGAACGAAATCGACATCGAAGAAGCCGATGTTGCCGATGTCGCCTTGCTTGGCGCCGCCTTTGCCGCGCCATTGGTCCACCAGATAGATCAGGCTGTCGCCGATGCCCTTGATCGCCGGGATGTTCAGCTCGCCGGGCCCGGTGCTGCCGGCATAGGCCCAGGCACCCAGCGATTGCGCGCGGTCCCAGGCCTGCTTCGAGTCCTGCACCCGGAAGGCAATGGCGCAGATGCTGGGGCCGTGCAGGCGCGCGAATCGCTGCGCGAAGGAGTCGGGCTCGGCATTGACGATGAAGTTGATCTCGCCTTGCCGGTACAGCAGCACGTTCTTGCGGCGGTGGCGAGCGATGGCGGTGAAGCCCATGCGCTCGAACAAGGCGCCCATCGCTGCGGGGTCGGGTGCGGCGTATTCGATGAACTCGAAGCCGTCGGTGCCCATCGGGTTGTCCCAGGCGCTGTCCTGCATGGCGATACCTCGTGCATTGGCGAAGTCATCGACTCTAGAACTGCTGGGCCACACGATGCAAGCGATCGCACCACCAGCAATCCCGCGCTGCGCACGATCCATGCATGATTGGCTCAATGGACACCGTTTTCGACCTCGACAGCATCGACCGGCACATCCTTCAGGTGCTACAAGCGAAAGGCAGGATCAGTTTCGATGACCTGGCCGCATCGGTCGGCTTGTCACCGAGCGCCACGCTGCGCCGAGTGCGGCGGCTGGAAGACGCGCAGGTGATCGCGGGTTATGTGGCGTTGGTGGCAGCCGACCGCGTGGGTCTGGCGCTGACCGCGTACATCAATGTGCGATTGGCGAAGCACACCGACGCACGCCAGCGCAGCCCCATCGACACCTTCACAGCGGCGGTTCAGGCCTGGCCCGAAGTCGTCGAATGCGTGGCGCTCAGCGGCGAGATGGACTACTTGCTGCGGGTGCTGGTGCGCGACATGGCGCACTACTCGCACTTCATCATGGAAGGCCTGTTGAAACACCCCGCAGTGCAAGACTGCAAGACCAGCTTCAAGCTGCGCCAGTTGAAAGGGACGACCGCGGTACCGGTCTGAGCGGCCGGTCGCGGGGCGTCACGCTCAGTCGGCGTCGACCTGCATCACCAACCGTCTGGCTGCATCGACATTCAGGTTCAGCATCTGCGCCAACTCGTCCAGGTCGTCAGGCAGCGCCGGGTTGTCGAAGCCGTTCGCGCTGTGGCGCGCCAGCCGGATCGCCAGGCGCACATTGCGCATCTGCGGCGTGACGGGTTCGGCATGGTCGTCGGTGATGCGCACCAGCAGTGCCGGCAGATGCCAGGCTTGCATCAAGGCCTGGGCCAGGTCCGCAAGCTCGATGTGCAGCAACTCGACTTGCGCCACTGCCGATCGCAGGGTCGGTTCGGCCGCTTGTCGCTGCTGCAGTTTCAGCGCCAGACCCGGGGCGCGCAGCCACAGCAGCAACTCGGCGAAATCGTGCAGCAACGCGGCTTCGTGGATCACTTCGGCGTCGCTGTCCATGCGGTGCACCGCAAAGGCCATCGCGAAACTCGCAGCGCGACCCGACCGGTGCAGCACGTTCATGAAGCCATCGAGCGCGCCGGGTA
>JBBSPW010000192.1:0-6695 GCA_038258365.1 Burkholderiales bacterium
ATCGGCAACACTCCCGAAGCATTCAAGCGTACGAGCGTCGACCGAGCCGACTCGCGGCGGGACCCGGTCTTGAAGAGGCTGAAAGCGCTCTCCGTGCCGTTCGTCTACGACCAGCAGCTGTACGTGTCCGAGGGGGCCGGCCCGATGTGGGAAGACCAGGCGAGATACGGATTCAGGACAGGCATCGCCGTGGCACTTCACCTACCCGGGCACAAGCACTTCCTGCTGGGGGTCGATCGTGACCAACCGTTGCCGTCGGATGAGAACAAGCTCATTCGAATGATGGCCGATTTGCAGTTGTTGGCGGTTCACGCCCAGTCCGCGGCAATGCGGCTCTTTCTTACCAACGAGCTCACGGAAAGCTGCCCCAGGTTCACGCCGCGAGAGAGCGAGGTGCTCAGGTGGTGCATGGAGGGCAAAAGCACCTGGCAGACAGCGCAATTACTGAAGATCAGCGAGTCTGCGGTCAACTGGCACATCCGCAATGCCTGCGCAAAGATGGGTGTGGCCTCGAAGCATCAGGCGGTTCTGAAAGCCATCAGCCTCAACCTGCTTCCCTAGAAAGTGCCATCGGACGGTGGGCCATGGCGGGAACGCTCGCCTCGGACCCTGTCAATGTTGCTAGGTTCACAACATTGATTCTGTTCTGCAAAATCAGTGCATTCCATCACGGAATTTGTCCACTGACTAGGAGATCAGCATGATCCAGATGATTATTCAGCTTCTCTCTTTCCCACGCGGCGGCGGCTGGGGTTAATCGGATCTGCTGCCTTATAGGGCCGACGGCTATCAAGTTCACGGACCAGCAGGGGCTTTAAAAGCAAGCACTTCGATTTTTCCGCGGAAGGCGCAGCCATCGCTGCGCCTTCTTCATTTGCGGGTGTATCTCCGTCACCGTGCACAGCACGGCTGGCATCACTTCAGGGCCGCCTGTCGAAGGCTTCGAGCCACAGAGGCCAGCGCAAGCGCTGTGAGCACGGCGCAGACCGCCGCCGTTGTCAGCACATCGCCAGCCACCAGCGGCTCGCCCTTCAGCACCCGCCCCATCAGCACGCGGTGCGCCCAGGCCGGCACCCACCGGTGCCAAGCAGCCGGGCCTTCCTGGTTGAAGATGGTCATCAGCGGCAGCAGCGACACCGACAGCACCACCACCGTCGCATTGGCCTGCGCTTCCTTGAAGCTGCGGCTTCTGATGGCGATTGCCATCAGCACGGCCGACAACGCCGCCGCCAGCGGCAGCAGCAGCGCGACGAACATCGCCGCTTCGCCGATTCCGAAGCGGAACATCGCCGCCAGAGCTTCGCTGCGAAGCAGCCATTGGCCGGGCAGAAAGCTCAGGCACGACAGCACCGCGATCATCATTCCGATGCTGGCGACCGCGCCCCATTTGCCCAGCACCAGCGCCAAACGCGGGGTCGGGTTCATCAGCAGGGGTTCGAGCGAGCCGCGCTCGCGCTCGCCGGCGGTGCTGTCCAGCGCCGCGTTCAGCGCGCCATACAGCACCGCCATCATCACGAAGAAAGGCACCATCGTGGCCAGCTGCGCGGCGCGCGCCGCCGGGTCTGCCAGGTCGCGCTCCTGCACCACGACGGTTTCCAGCAGGGCCGGCGACACCCCGCGCAGCGCCAGCCGCAGGGTCGCCTGCTCGGCGTTGAAGCCGCGCAGCAGCCGCAGAACCGCACCGCTGCCGCCTTGCGAGCGCTGGTTGGCCGCGCTTGCAAACACCTCCAGCAACGGTTGCTCGCCAGCGGCGATCAAGGCATCGAAGTCGGGCGGCACCACCAGCACCGGTTCCCCCAGCCGGTTGTCGCGCAATTGCTGGCGCCAGTCGGTTGGGGCTTCGCGCAGCGTGTAGGTCTGGCGTTCGATGAAATTACGCAATGCGCGTGCATGCTCGATGCCCTGCGCCACCACCACGCGCGCTTCGGCGCGCTTCTCGAACCCGGCCACCAGCGACGACACCAGCACCAGCACCAGGGGCCCGATCAACACCGAGCTGATCAGCACCATGAAGAGCGTGCGCCGGTCGCGCAGGGCGTCCAGCATTTCCTTGCAGTAGACGATCCAGGCCGCAGCGATCAATTCGATCCCCTTGCTGCAGGCTCGAATGCTGGACCCATGCCCCTGAAAGCCAGGGCCACGAACGCCGCTTCAAAGTCCGCTTCGCCTGCCGCCGCCGACAGCTCGGCGACCGTGCCGGTGGCCACGGTACGGCCCTGCGCCACCACCACCACTTTGTCGCACAGCCGTTCGACCTCTTGCATGATGTGGGTCGAGAACACGATGCACTTGCCCTCTTCGTCACGCAGCCGCCGCAACGTGTCTCGCAAGGCGCGCGTGGCCAGCACATCGAGCCCGTTGGTGGGCTCGTCCAGCACGATGTTCGGCGGGTCGTGGACCATCGCGCGGGCCAAAGCGGTCTTCATCCGTTCGCCCTGGCTGAAGCCTTCGGTGCGGCGGTCCAGCAACGCCCCCATCTCCAAGGTTTGCGCCAGCGCTTCGGCGCGGACTTGCGCGGCGTCATGGCTCATGCCCTGCAATCGGCCGTAATAGACGATGTTCTCGCGCGCGGTCAGCCGCGGGTACAAGCCGCGCGCGTCACTGAGCACACCCATGCGCGCCAGAGCCGCAGCCGGGTGCGTGGCGACTTCGATGCCGTCGACCCGCACCGCGCCGGCATCGGGCTCGATCAAGGCTGCAGCGATGCGCAGCGTGGTGGTCTTGCCGGCACCGTTTGGTCCCAGCAAACCGGTGATGCAGCCATCGGCTGCGGTGAAGCTGAGGCCGGCAACCGCCGACACCCGCTGCGCGGCCCGGCCACGCCCGCGGGTGAACGCCTTGTGCAGCGCGTCGACCTCGATCATCGCCGGCTCACCGAAGCGGCCCCTGACGGCGTCGCGGCCGCCAGTGGCACGAACGCCGGCGGCCGCGGCACGCCTGCAGCGCAGTCGGCATCGACCTGCAGCGCTTCTGCATCGGTCTCGGCATCGATGAAGCGGTAGACCACGTCCCGCAGGCAGGCCAGCGCCAGCAAGCCGTGCCCGGCCTGGGGCACAACCACATGGCGCGCCAACGCACCCAGCGCTTGCGCCACGCGCGCGCCGTGGCGCGGCGGGGTCACCGGGTCGGCGCCACCAGAGAGCAGCAGCGTTGCCGCAGTCGCAGGCGGCATGCTGCGAAACCCGGGCGGCAGTGCGCCGCGCGGCCAGTCTGCACAGATTCGCGAGTAAGCACTCGCAAACACATTGTCGAAGTCGGTGCCCACTTCGAACTTGCTTCCCACAGACGAGTTCGGTTGAACGTCTTCGCTGCAGACCACCGAAAAGTGCATGCCTTCGGCGAGCTGCCCGCCGCGCCGCGGCGCAAGCGCTGCCGACAGGCCCAGCAAAGGATCGAAGCGCCCCGCTGCTGCGTCGGCAATCGCCTGCGGCAAGCCCGCGGCCAAACCAGGTGCGTACAGCGGACCCCGCACCAGGCTCAGCACCAGGTCGCGCGTAATGCCGAGGGTTTCAGCCGCTCCGGTGACGGGGTGCAGCACGCTCGCCTGCACCGGCAGGCGCGCCAGCAACGCGCGCCAGTCGGCTTGCAGCCGGGGGTGGCGCGCGTGGCAGTCTGGCTCGGCTGCACAGGCGGCGAACACGGCGTCCAACGCGTGCTGGTTGTCGATTGAAGCAGCTGCCGGCAGCACCATGTCTGGCGGCGCCACGCCGTCGAGCACTGCCCGCCGCACCGCTTGCGGAAACTGCCGCATGTACTCGAGCACCGCCCGAGTGCCATAGGAGCCGCCGACCAGATCGATGCGGTCGGCTCCCAGCCGACGCCGCACGGCGTCCAGGTCGGCCATCGCCACCGGGGTGGTGAAGTGGCGCAAGTCGCCATAAGGCAAGGTCTGCAGCTGTTCGCGGCAACGCTGCATCCGCGACACCTGTTCGGCAATGCCGGAGGATTCGGCCAGCGGCGCTGTCGCCGGTGCCAGAAGGCAGACCAACGGCGCGCTGCGGCCGGTGCCTCGCTGGTCCACCAGCACCACGTCGCGCCGGTTGTTCAGCCGCGCCAGCAGGCGAGAGATGCCACCGGCCAGATCGATCGCGCTCTGGCCCGGCCCTCCCGCCAGCAGAAACACCGGATCGGGCAGCCGGTTGCGTGCCAGCGCCGGCAAAACCGCAAAGTGGATGTCGATGCGCACGCCGTCGTTTTTCGCGGGGTCGAGCGGGCGAACGACCACACCGCACAACGCCTGCTGCGGCACGCCGTCGAGCCAACAGGGCGCAAGACCGTCGCGCGCTTCGGATGCTTGCGCGCCAGCGGCGCCCGCGCAACCCACAGCCGACACCCCTGCTGCAACCAGCCACCGGCCAGCCCCGCGTGCAAACCGCAGCCGCATCAGCCCAGCAGGCGCTTCAGCTCGCCACTGTCGATCAGCCGCTTGAGGTCATCGGCCCCACCGACCAGCACCCCGCCCACGAACACCATCGGCAGCGTCGGCCAGCCGCTCCACAACTTCAGTGCCAAGCGACGGTGCCAGTCAGAGAAATAGCTGCCGTACTCCAGGTACTCGTGGGCGATGCCCGCCGCGTTCAGCGCCTTGCGCGCGCGCTTCGGATACGGGTTCTGGCGCATGCCCACCACCACCACCGGGTGGCGTTCGATGGCGCGCTGCACCTCGTCGATGGTGTTGCGGTGGTAGTTCGCGATCCGGCTTCGCAGCGGTGGATGCACCCTTGCGGGGTCCAGCACCGGGCGCACGGCCGCGCCGGCGGCAGCAGTCTCCCCAGCAGAAGCCGATGCGGTGGTGGTCATCTGATACCCCTCAGGTCGACGCCGTCATCGGCTTCAACACGGCCTGGCAGGCCGCACGCGGGCTGGCACCGTCGCCACCCGCCGGCGCGGCGGCGACCGCTTTGCACACGCCGTGCAGTTGGGTCTGCAAGCGGCGCAACACGGCATCGTGACTGCCGTTCTTGTTCCAGCCCTGCAGCTTGGCGCCGACCCGCTGCAGCGACCGTGCGCTGCGGCCTTCGAAGGCGCCACTGTCGGCTGCCGCTTCGGTCAGCAAGCGCGACGCGGTTTGCTCGATGCGCCTGGCATCGGTCGGAGACAGGTCCACCAGCGCGGTCAAATAGCTCGCACCCCATTGCAGCCGGGTGGCCGGACCGGTGCTGGTCTCGAAAGCCTTGCCGTACCACTGCAAGGCGTCGTCGGTGCGGCCCTGCTTGCGGGCATTGCCGCCCAATTGCGACATCAGGTAGTAGGGCGAATGGCTCTTGGACAGGTTGGCTTTCAGCAACGCTTCACTGTCGGACCACAAGCCGGCGCTGGACAAGGTGGCGGCACCCGCGGTGATGACCGCCTGTCGTTCATAGCCATCGCGGATCTCGCGATCGGCCTGCGCCACCTGGGCCCGCACATCGGCCAGCAACGGCGCCGGCAGCGCCGGTGCCAACGCCGACTTCGGCACCTCCAGACGGGCCAGCTCGACCCGGGCGTACAGCGCCTGCATGCGATCGCCGCGCGACAGCGTGGCATCGGTGCCGAAGCGCTGCAGGGTGGTGTCGAAGGCCGCCACCATCGCATTGCGGCCGGCGCCAATATCGGGCTCCAGCGTGCGCACGATGTCGGCGGCACTGTTGGCCAGCACATCCATCTGCACCCGCGAGCGCTGCGGGTCGGCCAACACCGCCAGCACCCGCTCGCGCAGGGCAGCGTCCGGCTTCAATCCCTTGCCTTCATCGCTGGCGGCCAGGGCCTTGAGCCACAAGCGGGTGGCGGTCTCGGCTTCCGCTGCCGGCACTGCCAGCGCCAGCTTCACCAGCGTATCGGGCAAATCGGCCCGCGACACCAACTGTTGCTCGTCGGTTTCCCAGGAATAGAAGGCCAGCATGCGCCAGTCGCCAGCCGCCAGCGGCTTGCCGGCCAACGCATCGGCCAACACCGACTGCACGGGGCGGCCGTTGGCCAGACCCTGCTGCAACACGGCCATCACCTGGGGGGCGTCGACCTCACCCGGCAGGCGCGTGATTTCGCGGCCTTGCGGGCTGAACAGCACCACGGTCGGGTAGCCGCTGACCTTGAAGCGTTGCCCCAGTCTTTGCGCGCCGGGCCGGTCGCCGTCTACATGGACGGCCACGAACGATTTCGACAGGGTCGCGAAGTCTTGACGGTTGAAGAGCGTGGCCTTGAGTTGGTTGCATGGCGGGCACCACGAAGCGCCCCAATACAGCAGCACCGGCTTGCCGGCCGCGCGGGCCTCTACGAAGGCGCGGTCGACATCGGCATCGCCCGCTGCGGGTTGCCAGGCCACGTTGGTCGATGGCAGGCCCGGTGCGGCCAATGCCTGGCCGATGTTCAAGCTGGCGGCGCCTGCGGTCAGCAGCAGGGCCACGGTGGTTGCGGCAAGGGCCTTGTTCATGCGCATCTCTCTTGAATCCAGTGTCGACGTGATCACGTTCGGTCGGGCCGCCGGGCCGCTGGGCTCGATTGTGCGCGCGGCTGTGCTCGTGGCGGTACTGACGACCGGCCGCCAGTTTGAAGCCGCATCACGCACCCGGTGGTTCGGCACCGGCGTCGCCGAGCCAGCGCTGTTGACCCTCGCCATCGTGCGACGCTTCGGCGTCCAGCGGCAACACGGGATGCGCCCGCGCCAGCGCCATCCAGACCGCGAACGGCAGCCGCAGCGACCGCCGCGGCGCCGGGCG
>JBBSPW010000193.1:0-6682 GCA_038258365.1 Burkholderiales bacterium
AGTCCCTCGAGCTGCGCAATGTCGATGCAGCGCATGGCGCGGCCGACCAGGGCATGGAAGACTTCGGCCAGCGGCGGGTCCACGATGACGGTCGGCGCGCGTTCGCGCAGATCGACAGCGAAGTACCAGGCCAGCCGGTTCAATGCGGCAGCTTGAAGCGGCTTCGGTACAGCGCCATGCTGAACCATGGCTGTCTCCAACGGCTCGACCAAACCCTGGCGGAGCACAGCGTCATAACTGGCCTTGTCCCGCCAAAAATCAGGCGGCGGCTCCGCAGATGGCAGGTCGAGCAACGGCGATGGATTCATGGGCGACCGGGCACCAGGGCGCGGCTTTCATAGAAGTTTCGGATGAATCGGCACAACAGCAGGTGCATGCGGTGAGGGCGGCGCGACTGCAACGGGCGCCCTCGGTGCGCTGAACATTTGCGGATGCGGTCGAACAACGGCAGTCAGCGGATCAAAAGAAGTTCTCACGCGCGCGCGGGTCGCAAGACGCCAAGTACCGCCTGCACATCGGCCCAAATCCGCCGCGACATCAGCAGCAAGCAAGCCAGATAAACCACGGCGCCCGCCAGCACATGGCCGGCCAGTTCGACGGCGGGGAATGCACTCCACTGCGTCTGGCGCAAACCCAAGGTGACGGCCCACATCACCGCGGCCGCCATGGCAGGCGGGCCCAACACTGCGGTCACGTCACGCCAGGTCAGCCCCATCAGCCGGAACGCAGCATGGAAGACGAACAGCGAATAGGCCGATGCCAACGCTACAGCCATGGCCACGCCTTCGATGCCCCAAGGCAAGGCCACGAACACGCCACCAATCAGCAGCCCCGCGCCGATGAGGTTGTAGCGAAAGGCCAAGCCGACGCGGTCGCTGGCGTTGAACAGGGGCGAGGCGATGGCCGTGCTGGCGCGCAAGGCCGCGCTCAAGCCGAACATGGCAATCACGGGCGTCATCGCGACCCACTTCTGGCCGTACAAGACCATCACCAGTTCTGTCGCATTGGCCGAAACGCCGAAACCGATGGGAATAACCACTGCCGCCAGCAAACGCCCTGCTCGCAGCACCAGACCGCGGAACTGCACGGTGTCGTTCTGCAACGCTGAAAAGGCCGGAAACAGCACATGCTGGATGGGCATGGCGATACGGGCGCGAATTTCATCGGTCAGCGACCGCGCGTTCTGGTACAGCCCCAACGGCGCAGCGCCCAGGGCACGGCCAATCAGCAACAAGTCGAGATTCATGCTGGCGTAGTACAGCGCGGTGTTGCCGAAGTAGCCGCCGCTGGTCCGCCAGGTCCTGGTGAGCAACGGCGCGTGGAAGCGAAGGCGGGGGCGGAAGGGCACCGCCAAGTAATTCAACACCACCGATGTGACCGACCCGACCAACGCGCCGACAACCAAGCTCCACACGCCCAACCCCATCCAGGCGGAAATCACGGCCGCCGCCGTGCGCACGACGACGGTGGTGATGTTGATCAAGAACTCCAGCTCGAAATACATGCTGCGTGAAAGCACCACCCACGGCACCGCCGTAAAACTACCGATGACAAACGTCAGGCACAGCAGCCGCAGCAAAGAACCCACCGTGGGGTCGGAAAAAAGCCAGCCTGAGACGAACGACAGCGCCAACACCACCAGCGCCAGCACCACCCCCACGCCCAGGGTGGCCCAGAACACGGTGTCGAGCTGCAAACGCGTGATGCTGCTGCGTTGAATGAGCACGTTCGTGAAGCCGAAGGCCCCGAAGAGCCCCGCAAATTCCGTGATCACGGTCGCCATGGCAACCAATCCGAAATCAGCCGGCGTCAGCAGGCGGGCCAGGATGGCCGTCGAGCCGATCGTGATCACAGTGCGCAGCGCGATGCCCACGAACTGGAAGCTCGCACCACGGACAACCTTTTTGCCCAACGCAGTGGTGCGCAAGCGGTAGGCATGCTGAAGGCGGGTGCGGGCTTTCATGTCAGGCGCCTGCCAGCGCATGACGAACGCGCCGCCATCCCGACTTGAGCACCAGCACCCAAGCCAGGCGCTGCCAAGGCCACAGGCCTATGGCGCGCCACGCGCTGCGCCATGCCACGCGTGATCCGTTGCCGGCCAGATGCGCGCCTGCATAGTCGGCCCAACTGCGTGAAAGCCCCGCTGCCACCCGCTTGCGGTCGGCCACTCGGCCATCCGGGCCGGCATAGCCCCACAGCGCCAACGCACGACCCACCACCTCGGCCTTGTGGTTGCGGTCGGGCACGCGCTGGGTGATGTTGTGCCCGTGGTGGCGGTAAAGCGCCAGCGGCCGCGGCACCCGCAAGATGGGCGTCAGCCGGGCCGCACGCAGCCACAGGTCGTAGTCCTCACCCACGCTCAGGTCGGGCGCGAAGCCGCCCAACTGCAGCAGCAGACTGCGTCGGGCCAGCACGGTGCTGGTCCACACCACGCAGTCGCGCAGCAGTTCCGGATAAATCCACCCACTGGCGCCATGCCACTGGTGTTCGGCTTCTGGCTTTGCCCCGGCATCGATCACTGCCTGAAGCCATGCAGCCGGGGGCTCGATGTCCTGCGTTTGCCACACGTGCCAGGCCGTGTAGCACATCTGCGCTTCGGGGTGGCGCGCCAGCAGGGTGCATTGCGCCTGCAGCTTGCCGGGCAGCCAGACGTCGTCGGCGTCGACAAACGCCACCCAGTCGTGACAGGCCTGAGCCAAGCCGGCATTGCGCGCCACCGCCACGCCCTGGTTCGGCTGGCTGATGACACGCACCTGAGGGAACTGCGCTGCAAGCAGGTCGGCCGTGCCGTCGGTGGAGCCGTCGTCCACTACCAGCACTTCTCCCACGAAATCCTGCTGTGCAAGCACCGAACGCAAGGTGGTGGGCAAGAAGCGGGCAGCGTTGTAGCTGGGAATGATGACGGAGATGGCGGGAATGGCAGCGGGGTCGGTCATGGCGCGCAGACGCCCTCAGTACAGCCTTTCATTTTGGCACTCGACGGCACGGCAGACAGAGCCTGCGCAAGCCAAGCGTCGCCGTGTCAGCCCACTATTGCGCATTCGACAGAGCTGTGAAGTGCGAAGTGCTGCGGCCGTGCGCACCAGCACAGACAATGGGCGGATGAGAGGCACAGGTTCACCAAGTTCCGCGCACCGCCCCAGGCACAGCCTCACGTTGCTTCTGGAAATCTGGCGTTGAAAGTCGCGCTGCTGTGTTCGGGCCTGGGCCATGTCGTTCGCGGACATGAAGTGTTCGCGCAGGAATTGTTCGATCTGTTGCGCGACGCGGTCGACATCACGCTCATTAAAGGCGGGGGCGATGCCGACGCCAGGCAATGGGTCGTTCCCAACGTGCCGCGCAACAGCAAATTGCTGGACGACATCCACGTGTCCCGCCACAGCCGCTGGGCCGATTCGATTCGCGAGCAAGAGCGACTGCGCATCGAGCATGAAAGCTTTGCCTATGCCGCCATCGGGCCGCTTCTGGAGGGCGGCTTCGATGTGCTGCACTGCCTGGAGCAGGAGGTTTGCACCGTGTTGCACGCTAACCGCCACTTGTTTCGCCGGGTACCCAAAATCGTTTTTGCGAACGGCGGCGCTATTGCCGGCCGTGATTTGCCGCCCTGCGACTTCGTGCAGGAACACACGGAACGCAACCTGCAGTTCAGCAACCGACACAAAGCATTTTTGATTCCACACGGGGTGGACCTGCAGAAGTTCCATCCTGGCATCAGCACGACTTTTCGCGCACAGCACGGCATCGCTGAAGATGCCTTGGTGGTAATCAGCGTGGGCACCATCGGCATCAACCACAAGCGCATGGACCACGTGATGCGTGAAGTGGCCCCGCTGCAGCACATCCATTTGCTGATCGTCGGCCAGGAAAGTGGCGAAACGGCTGGCATCAAAACCTTGGGCGCACAACTGCTGGGCCCCCGCGTGACCTTCACCAAGCTGCCACACGCCGAACTGCCGCGCGCATTGGCTGCTGCCGATGTCTTCGTGCTGGGCTCGCTGTTCGAGACTTTCGGAATTGTCTACATCGAAGCGATGGCCATGGGCCTCCCGGTGGTGTGCACCGACCACGCAAACCAACGTCAGATTGTCAAAGAAGGTGTCTTTGTGAATATGGAACAAACCGGCGCGCTGACGCGCGTTCTGCGTGACACACCGCGCAGCAGCTGGGCCGAAATCGGTCAACGTGGATTGGCGGTGGCCCGCAAGCACTACGACCTGCAGGTGCTGAAAACCCAGTACGTGCAGCACTACGCACGCATCGCTGCCAGCCCCACGCATTTGCCTGAGCCGGGCGCAACGCAGCGCCTTGGTCGCCATGCGCGGCATGCCTGGCGCAGCCTGCGTGCCCGCTTGCAAGGCAGCGCCCGATGAACCCGTTGCAATCTGCAGTTCAGTCCCCGTCCCCGCCCGTCGATCCATTCGGCCTCGAGCCGCTCTGCTGGACGGTCGATGCAAGCGGCAAGCTGCTGACCGCTGCGCGTGCGGATGCTCTGGCGACGGCCGACACGCCGCTGAACCCGCAGGCACTGTTCGACTACCTTTACTTCCACTGCATTCCGTCGCCCGCGACGGTTTTTTCTGGGGTGTCGCGGCTGCCCGCCGCGCACCGGTTGGTGTCGCAACCAGGTGGCGCACGCGTAGAACCGGCCTGGGCACCACGATTCACACCCGCCCGCGGCCCGGTGTCGTTCGACGCACTCCGCGACGAGTTCCGCGCGCACTTGAAAGCTTCGGTCGAGCGCGCAATGGGCGCTGGCCCCGTAGGCTGCTTTTTGAGCGGCGGCACCGACAGCTCGACAGTGGCGGGCATGGTGCGCGAAATCACCGGCCAAGGCGCCGATGCGTTTTCGATCGGGTTCGAGTCCGAAGGCTACGACGAGATGGAATACGCCCGACTGGCAGCACGCCACTTCGGTGCACGGCATCACGAGTACTACGTGACGCCCGAAGATCTGGTGCGCAGCATTGCAGATGTGGCTGGCTCATTCGACCAGCCTTTCGGCAACTCATCTGTTCTACCGACGTACCACTGCGCGCTTCAGGCAAAGCAGGCCGGCGTGCCCCATCTTTTGGCGGGCGACGGCGGAGACGAGCTATACGGGGGCAACGTCCGTTATGCCAAGCAGCGGGTGTTCGACCACTACGGTCGGGTGCCCAAAACGCTGCGCAGCGGCCTGCTGGAGCCGGTGTTCCTTTCGGGCTGGGCGCGACGGGTACCGGGCGTGAAGAAGGTCGGCAGCTACATCGAGCAGGCCCGCGTGCCTATGCCAGACAGGATGCAGATGTACAACCTGCTGCAACGCTTGGGCGTCGAAAGGGTGTTGGAGCCCGAGTTTCTAAGTCAGGTCGATATTGGCAGCCCTGGCCATCAGCAACGCGAAGTATGGAAGTGGGCTGGCTCGGGCGACCCCGCGCGCGCGCCCAGCGACTTGAACAGAATGCTGGCCTACGACTGGCGCTACACGCTGGCCGAAAGCGACATTCCCAAGGTGCGGGGTGCCACTGCGCTGGCCGGCGTTTCGGTCGGGTTTCCGATGCTCGACAGGGCGCTGTTGGATTTTTCGCTGAACCTTCCGGACGAGTACAAGCTCAACGGACAAAAGTTGCGCTGGTTCTTCAAGGAAGCGCTGCGCGGCTTCCTACCCGACGAGATCATCAACAAGCCCAAACACGGGTTTGGCCTGCCCTTCGGCCCCTGGATGCTGCAGCACGCCAAGCTGAAAGCGTTGGCCACCGACTCGTTGCACACCCTGTCGGGGCGCGGCATGGTCAAGCCTGTCTTCATCCGCGAATTGCTGGACCAACGGCTGGCCGAGCACCCGGGGTACTACGGGGAAATGATTTGGATCTTGATGATGCTGGAGCAATGGTTGCGTCAGCACCGGCCGCAGTGGAAAGTCTGATGCGACCATACCCTTCCGCAACGCCCCTCGCCAACGCACTGCACCCGGAAAGAAGCAATCCATGACCGCTACGCTTTCATCCAGCCGCGTGCCCACCGTGTCCGTGATTGTTCCGAACTACAACCACGCCCCGTTCCTCCGCCAACGCATCGACAGCATTCTCGACCAGTCGTTCCAGGATTTCGAGCTGCTGCTGCTGGATGATGCATCGACAGACGCCAGTGCGTCGATCTTTTCCGAATATGCCCGGCACCCCAAGGTCAGTGCGGTGGTGGTCAATGATCAAAATTCGGGAAGCCCGTACAAGCAATGGAACCGCGGCGCCAGGCAGGCCCGGGGGAAATATATCTGGATCGCGGAATCTGACGACTATGCAGACCCCTCTTTCCTGGAGCGCATGGTCGCTGTCATGGAAGAGTGCCCGAAGGTGGGCATCACCTACTGTCGCTCATTCAAGGTCGACACCGATTCCAAAATCTTTGGAAGCACCGCGGACTGGACCCAGTCACTGCATCCAACCCGCTGGGAATTCGACCACGTCAGCAATGGGAGAGACGAGTGTGTAGCGTTCTGGTTGCGGCGTTGCATCATTCCCAACGTCAGCAGTGCTCTGTTACGGCGAGATACTTTCGAACGCGTTGGGTACGCCCACGACGCCATGCGCTTCTGCGGCGATTACGCCACCTATGTCCGGATGCTGGAAATTTCGGACATCGCTTATATTGCCAGCCCATTGAATCACTTCAGATTCTCCAACACATCGATGCGAACGCAAATGAC
>JBBSPW010000194.1:0-6651 GCA_038258365.1 Burkholderiales bacterium
CGGCAGCTGCGCCTGCATAGGCCAGGTAGGCATCCGCCAAGCCGAAGAAGCCCGGTACGAAGGCCACATGCGGTCTCGTCGCCGGGTCGGCCGCGCTGTTGTCCAGATAGCTGAGACCGACGAAGCTGCCGCCCGAGAACACCGCCGATGGCGCAGCACCGGTGGCGCTGGCCAGCGAGTAGCTGCTGCCGGCAAAGCCCATCGAGAACCCGCTCAGCAGCGCGTCGCCATCGGCTGGCGCGGTGGCGGCGTCGAAGCTGAATTGGCCGCTGAAGTTGCTGCCGGCCAAAGGGCCGCTGTCTGCGATGCCGGCGAAGTTGTAGGTGATGGCCTGCGCGGCGGCGCTGGCGGCCAGCAGTGCAGCAGCCAGGGTGAGGGTGCGGGCAATGGTGTTCATGAGCGGCTCTCGTGTTTCGGGTCCGGGTTCGGCAGAAGTAGCGACAGGAGGGGTGGCGGCGGATCGGCTCAACGCGCGGTGCTGGCGCGTACCTTGGCGGTGTTCAGCGCCGGAAAGCTGAAGTTGCGGCCGGCCATCAGGCTCGCGCAGCCGATGTTCTGCAGCAGCACGAAGGGCCGTGACGGGTTGGCACCCGCACTGCCATCGGCGTCGATGCCGACCACCGCATCGGTGCTGCGGTTGGCGCAGGTGACATGGCCGCTGCCGATCGGGTTCGCAACCACGACACCCAGGCTGCGCAACACGCCGCTGAAGTCCAGCACATCCATGCCGGGAACGAAGTCGGTGATGGTGTCGCCGCCGTCCAGGGTGCTGTTGTAGACGAAGCGGTTCTTGCCACCGTTGCCGCTCAGCAGGTCGGCGCCGGGGCCGCCGGTGATGACATCGTCGCCCGGTGTTCCCACCAGCACATCGCGGCCTGCGGTGCCGTTGATGCGCTTGACGATCTCCAGGCCCACCACCACCGGGTCGTGGTCCGACGCGCGGTAGGGTGTGGGCTGATACGGATCGGGTGGGCACAAGCTGGTGCCGCCCAGATCGCAGCGCATCTCGGGCGCCTTGAACTCGGTGTTGTAGTCGGCGATGGTGGTTTCATCGGCATTGATGTGCCAGGGTGCGGCACTCAGCACCTTGGCCGACATCGTCTGCGTGGCGATGGCATGGTCGAGCCGGCCCGCGGCGCCGTCGAAGACATACGAATAGCCGAAGCTGCTGGCAGCAGGCCCGCCAAGCCCGGCATAGCGGCCGATCTGATCGATGTAGCCCATGCTGGTCAGCTCGACGATCGGGTCTTCCATGCCATAGGCGTTGAAGTCGCCGATCAACAGCGCGTCGTTGCTGCCGGCAGCCGCCTGGCGCTGCGCGACGAAGGTGCGCAGGCGCTGGGCTTGCTGTTGGCGCTGCAGGTTCCAGCAGCCCTGGCCGTCGCCGATGTCGGTGTTGCCGAGGGCGCCAGGGTCCGAGGGCGAGGGGCAGCTGCCCTTGGACTTCAGGTGGTTGACGAGGACGGTGAAGCGCTCGCCGTTGGCCATGCCGAAGGTCTGCGCCAGTGTCGGCCGGTTGTTGACAGGGTCGTTGTCGCTGATGGCTGAGCCCACCGGCACCAAGCGGGCGGGCTTGTAGATCATCGCCACGCGGATCGCGTCGGTGCCGGTGTCGGCCGGCAGCGATGTGGTGACATAAGTGCCGGCACCGACCTGGGCGTTCAGCGCCGCAGCCAGGTTGGCGGCCGCCACGTTGCCGTTGTTCTGGATCTCCATCAAGCCGAACACATCGGCGTCGATGGCGACCATCGCGGCCACGATCTTGGTTTGCTGCCGGGCAAACTCGTTGGCGTTGTCGGCGCCGCGGCAATTGCCGGTGGTGGTGCTGCCGCCGAGCGTGCAACCGACCGCGGTGCCGCCGCCGTTGGTGAAGGCAGTGAAGTAGTTCAGCACATTGAAGCTGGCTACCTTGACATTGCCCGCAGCAGGCTCCGGTGCGGCGGTGCGCACGTTGCCGGGGGTGAATGCCGTCGAAGCGACGGGGTGGATCTTGTAGTCACCGGCGCCGGCGCTGCTGTTGGTGGCCAGGCCGTAGTCGATCACGCCGGTGATGGCACCCGTGGTGTAGCCGGCCCGCGGCAAACCGTCGGCGCTCAGGTACGGAATCGGGTTCGGGTTCTGCAGGCTGCTGCCATCGTCCAGGAGGATGCGGCGGCGGTCGTTTTCATCCGCCAGCGCAAGCGCCTGCGCCGTGCCGGGCCGAAAACGGTTGGTGGGGGTTTCGAGCCGACCACCCGCCGCCAGCGTCAGCTGGCCATAGCGCCCCTGGTAGAAGTTCTGGTTGACGGTGAAGCTGCCGCTCAAGGTGACCAGCATGCCCTCGTAGCGCTCCAGATCGCCTTCGACCGCTTCCGGCAACGCCACCACCACCGGCACGATCGTGTTGCCACCGCCCTGAAACGTGAGCTGCGTGAGGGTGCTCAACTGGGTCAGCGGCCGCGCCACCACATCGGGCCGGGTGCCGACCGCGAACTCCACCACCGTGCCGGTGACTTCGATGCGGTTGCCCGGCATGGCGTCGGCATAGACCGTGTTGCCGGTGAAGACGAAGATGCCGTCGGATGTCAGCGGGTTGCCGTCGCCGTTCGGGTCCTGGAAGAAGAAGCCGTTGCTGTTGACCTTGGTGACCACGCCGCTGGTGATCACCCGTTGGCCAACGAAGGGGCTGGCAGCGCCGCTGCCCTGGATCTCGGGGATGGTGCGGGCGATGGGGTCTCCACCGCCACCGCCGCCCCCGCTTCCGCCGCAAGGCTGCGCCGGGGCAGTGCTGTTGCGCGGGTTGGGCGCCACGGCGCTGAAGTCGCTGCTGTTGTTGTTGGTGTCCAGGCAGCTGTTGCCGCTGTTGGCGGTGCCGTTGGCGCGCACGATCGACATCGTGTTGGACCCGGCCGGTGCCGCCGCGGTCTCGAAACAGCTGGCGGTGCCGCCGAAGCCGACGAAATCGACGATGCCGGCGGTGGGCGTGGTGGTCAGCGGGCAGGTGCCGCTCAGCACCACGGTGTTGTTCAGCAGCGCCAGCTTGCCGGCGCTGGCGCTCATGTTGGTGGTGCCTGTGGCGTCGGGCGTGGGCACCGCCACGCCGTTGGCACCGCCGGTTGCCAGCCGGATCAGAAAGTAGCCACCCGCCGGGATCGAGCCGGCGAGATCGGTCTTGTTGGCCCAGCTGGTGCCGGTGGCCGATGCGTATTGCAGCGACCAGCCCGCCAGCGACACCGCCGCAGCACCGTCGTTGTGCAATTCGACGTAATCGTTGGCAAACGGCGCCCCGGTGTTGCCGCCACCGCCGTAGACCTGGCTGATCATCACCGCCGCCTGGCCGGATGCGGCCAGCGCCATGCCCACTGCCAGCGACAACAGGCTTCGCAGGTGCAAGCAGCGAGCAGGGTGGGTGGGGTTGAAGATCGATGACGGCAGGTGCATGGAGAAGGCCTCGGGCTGGGACTGAACGGCGGGCTTGCGGGTGGGTCGCCGCGCATCGTATGCCCACTGCATGACAGGGCGGTTGCCAGCGAACCCTCTGAATCGGGTGGTGCCCGCACCGCCTGCAGGTTGCGCCGCGGCTCTTTATATTTGGCGCATGAATACATCCATTTCGTCGACCCGATCTTCACGCTGGCTGGCTGCGATTGCGCTGGTGGCGGTTTGGGGCGCCGCGCCCGCCGGCGCACAAGCACCTGCTGCCCCCAGCGCAACCCTGCCCGCACCAGCCCCCGCATCCTCTGCGGCCCGTGCCGCCGCACTCCCCGCCGCTCGATTGCCCGGCACCCTCAAGACCATCACCAGCGTCGAAGGCATCACCGAATACCGGCTCGCGAATGGCTTGCAGGTGCTGCTGGTGCCCGATGCATCCAAGCCGACGACCACCGTCAACGTGACCTACCACGTGGGCTCGCGGATGGAAAACTACGGCGAAACCGGCATGGCGCATCTGCTGGAACACCTGCTGTTCAAGGGCACGCCGAAGCATCCGACCGTGTGGTCGGAGTTCACCCAGCGCGGTTTGCGCGCCAACGGCAGCACCTGGTACGACCGCACCAATTACTTTGCCAGTTTTGCGGCCAACCCCGACAACCTGCGCTGGTACCTGCAATGGCAGGCCGATGCGATGGTCAACAGCTTCATCGCGAAGAAAGATCTGGACACCGAGATGACGGTGGTGCGCAACGAGTTCGAGCTGGGCGAGAACGACCCCGGCCGGGTGCTGCAGTCCAAGACCGTGGCGGCGATGTTCCAGTGGCACAACTACGGCAAGAACACGATCGGCGCGCGCACCGACATCGAGAACGTCGACATTCCGCGCCTGCAGGCCTTTTACCGCCGCTACTACCAGCCCGACAACGCGACCCTGATCGTCAGCGGTCGCTACGACACCGCGCAGGTGCTGGCCTGGGTGGCCCGGTTTTTCGGCCCGATCCCGAAGCCGACGCGCGTTCTGTCACCGACCTACACCCTGGACCCGCCGCAAGACGGCGAGCGCACAGTGGAGGTCAAGCGGGTCGGCGGCACGCCGTCGATCTACATGGGCTACCACGTTCCCGCAGGCTCCGACCCCGACTTTGCGGCGGTGGAGATGGTGGCCAGCGTGCTGGGCGACACCCCTGGCGGGCGGTTGCACAAACAGCTGGTAGAAAAGCAGCTGGCAGCGCAGGCATTCGCCTTCACGTTCGACTTGGCCGAGCCCGGGGTGCTGTTGCTGGGGGCCAGCCTGGCGCCCGCGCAGGACCTGCAAAAGGCCCGCGCGGCGATGGCTGGGGCTGTGCAGTCGCTGCGCACCGAGCCGATCACAGCCGAAGAGCTGGAGCGGGGCCGCATCCAGTGGCTGAACGGCTGGGACCAGAACTTCACCAATCCCGAAACCGTCGGCGTGGCGCTGTCGGAAGCGATCGCGCTCGGTGACTGGCGGCTGTACTTTTTGCAGCGCGACCGGGTGCGTGCGGTGAAGCTGGCCGATGTTCAGCGTGTGGCCGGCACCTGGTTGCTGCCCAGCAACCGCACGGTGGGGTTGTATGAACCCACCGCCGACCCGAAGCGCGCGCCGCAGGGCGAGCGGGTCGATGTGGCGGCGTTGGTCAAGGGCTACACCGGTGACCCGACCGCGACGGTGGCCGAGGCCTTCGATGCCACCCCCGCCAACCTCGATGCCCGCACGCAGAAGGGCGCGCTGCCCGCCGGTTTGAAGTTCGCGCTGCTGCCCAAGGGCACGCGGGGCAACGCCGTATCGGCATGGTTTCAGTTTCAGTTCGGCGATGGGCAGTCGCTGATGGGCAAGGACACGGTGTCCACCTTTGCCGCGTCGCTGCTCGACAAGGGTGGTGCCGGCATGACGCGCCAGCAGGTCGCAGATGCCTTCGACAAACTGCAAGCCAGGGTCAGCTTCGGCGGCGGTGGGCAGCGGCTGCAGGTGGCCATTGCCACCAAGCGTGAACGGTTGCCCGAGGTGATTGCGCTGGTCGGCAAGCTGCTGCGCGACCCGGCCTACGCGCCCGAGCCGCTGGATGAACTTCAACGCCAGTGGCAAAGCCAGATCGCCGAGCAACGCAAGGAACCCGACGCGATCATTGGCAACCGGCTCTCGCGCCATGGCAACCCGTATCCGCGCGGCGACCTTCGCTACCGGCCCACCTTCGACGAGATGCAGGAGGACGTGGCCGCTGTCACGCCGACACAGCTGCGCGACTTCCAGCAGCGCTTCTACAGCGCCGCGCACGGCGAGTTCAGCGCGGTCGGCGACTTCGATCCGAAGGCAGTGCAGGCGGCGTTGAACAGCGCGTTCGGCGACTGGGCCAAGCCGGCTACCGGCGCCGCCACCTTCACCCGGGTGCCGCGCCCATTGGTGCCCGAAGTGCCCGAGCGCTTCGTCGAGCAGACCCCCGACAAGGCCAACGCCAACATGCAGGCGCAACTGGCGCTGCCGCTGTCGGACAAGAGCCCCGACCACGCGGCGCTGATGCTCGCGAACTACATCTTCGGGCAGGGCGGCGACTCGCGCTTGTGGAAGCGCATTCGCGAATCCGAAGGGCTCAGCTACGACGTGCGGTCGGGCCTGGCGTGGAACTCCATCGACCAGAACACCGGCTTCGGTCTGAGCGCGATCTTCGCGCCGCAGAACCAGCCGAAGGTGGAAGCGGCGCTGCGCGAAGAGCTGGCTCGGTCGGTCAAGGACGGCTTCACGCAACGCGAACTGGATGCCGGACGCGCGGGGCTGCTCAGCTCGCGCCAGCTGTCGCGGTCGCAAGACGCGGGAGTGGCCAGAGCCTTGCTGTCCGACCTGTACCTGGGCCGCAGTTTTGCTTTCGATGCCGACACCGACGCGGCGATCAAGTCGTTGACGCTGGCACAGATGAATGCAGCCTGGCGCAAGCACATCGACCCGCAGAAGCTGGTGATCGGCTGGGGTGGGGATTTCCAGAACGCGAAGTGACAGGGCGTTGTGACTGGTGGCGGCCCAGCGCCGCCGCTGGCTGGGGTGAGCGAAGCCGTGCTCATCCCCCGAGACAGTGCTGCTGGACGTCGGTTCCAACGAAAAGATGCGGGAAATGCTCGAGTTGATGAAATGCCCGGCAATGGGCGACCGTGTTGTCGACGAGGGCCATGTTCAGCCGATCCACGAGGCTGTCGCCGTCTTTCGTGCCGAGTGGCGCGACGAGTTCA
>JBBSPW010000195.1:0-6648 GCA_038258365.1 Burkholderiales bacterium
GCAGCTCTTCGGCAGAATCCGACGCTGGCTGCGGGTCGGCAGCGCCCGCCCGGGCGCGAGGGTCTGACCCGCGCGGCAAGCCGCTGCCCGAGAGCACTTGCTCGGCATCCTGGCCCTGCAGCTGCGCGAGCGGCCAACCCATGGCGCTGCAGAAAGCGTCGTTGGCCCAGACCACGCGGTCGTGCCGGTCGCTGATCAGGGTCAGGGCCAGTGCATGTTCAGCCACCAACGACAGCCGGTCGATGCTGCGCTGGTGTTTGACATTGCGGGCATGCAAGCGCGCTTCTGCCGCTGCGCTGGTTCGTTGCGCATCGGCCAGCCGTTCCTCGGCAGCGCCAAGTGCCTCTGCCGATGCCGACGCAGCGCGGCGCTGCAACTGCCACGCTGCCAGACCCATCAGCATCGAAGCCCCGAACAGCACCCCGGCCATGGGCCACGGCAGCGTCGAGTCGGCACCGGGGTGCAGCCAGGCAAGCGCCAGTGCCTGCGGCAACGCTGCGGCAGCGATCAGCCAGCCGCTGCCGGCACCCTCTGCATGCGGACGGCCGCTCGCCGGCTCGGCTGGTAACCCGGGCGGTCCGGCAGCCGCGTGCGTATGGGAATGCGGACCGGACGATGACGGCGGCAGCGGCGGCAGAAGCGGCGGAGCCGGCTGATGAGGCGGAGCCGGCTGATGAGGCGGGGGCGGAAAGCGCGGTTTGGACACGGTGGGCAGCGGGTCGGTCGGAACGGGTTCAACCTCCGTTATCGGCACCGATCGCCGCAGCTGAACCGGCCCGCGCTGCCGCTGCGGGTGGCACTGCGGGTGGCCAGGCATCGGACGCGCGAGCGGCTTTTCGTGCGCACCACCACCCCAGCGCACCGCAGGCAGCCGCAACCCAGAACACCGCGCCATACCCCAGCCACTGAATCAACCATCCGCCGCCCACCCCACCGAGCACACCCGACAAGCCATAGCCGAGCGTGGTGTACAGCGCCTGCCCACGCCCCCGCAGCCGGCCCGGAAAGTGGCGGTGGACCAGCGCGATGCAAGCCGAGTGGTGCGCCGCGAAGGTGACGGCGTGGGCGGCTTGCGCCAGCACCAGCACCGGCCAGAACGCGCCGCCGGCCGCCGTGGCGCCGAAGCGCAGCATCGCGGTGGCTCCGGCCACCTGCAGCCAGGTGTGCGGTTTGAGCCGCCCGAACCAACGGCCCTGGGTCCAGAAGAACACGATCTCGACCGCGATGCTGACCGCCCACAACGCACCCACCGCCGACTTGCGATAACCCAGCGACACCAGGTACAGCGACAAAAAGGCATAGACGCTGCTGTGCGCCAGCACCGTGAAAAAAATCGACGCGAAGAACCAGCGCACCGCCGGCAGCCGCAACAGCGGCATCACCGCTGGCGCGGGCGAGTCGTGCTGCGCGCCGTCACTCTGCGGGGGCAAGCGCAGCGCCACCACCAGCAGCAGCAGGTTCATGGCCGCGACGAACCACGGAAAGATGCCGATGCCCGCCCCCTGCAGCAACGCACCGAAGGCGGTCACAGCCACCATGAAGCCGACGGAGCCCCAGACCCGCACCCGTCCATAGCGCGCGGTGTCGATGCCGCCCTCGCCGGTGTTCAGCAGGTGCGCCAGCGTGGCTTCGTACAAGGGCACCACGCCGCTGTTGGCCAGGAACAGCAACGTGGTCACCAGCGCCACCGGCACCGCCGCCCGAACGCCCAGCAAACCCAGCGCCGCCAGCAAGGCGCCGGCGGCTGCGATGCGGATCAGCTCCACCCGCCGACCGCTGTGGTCGCCGGCCCAGCTCCAGGCGTAGGGTGCCACCACCCGGGTCCAGCTCTGCAGCGAGGCGATCGCTCCGATCAGCAGCGTAGAGAAGCCCAGCGACTGGAACCACAGCGGCGCGAACGGGTTGAAGAGCCCGACGGCCGCGAAGTAGACCAGCGACAGCGCGCCGAAGCGGTGCAGCGTTGGCGGTGCGGATGCAGCGCCTGCGGTCCCTGCCGGGCGTCGATCGGGCATCAGCGGCAACGGCCGAACGCGGCGGTCAGCCCGCCGCTGCGCCGGTCGCTGCGTTCGTCGACGCGTTCGTCGCCACGTCTATTGCCACGCTCGCGACTGCCGAACCTGCAATGGCGGGGGTGGCGATCGCCACGTCGCCACACTGGGCGCGGTGGCGAAGCGCGTGGTCCATCACCACCAGGGCCAGCATGGCCTCGGCGATCGGCGTGGCGCGGATGCCCACGCAGGGGTCGTGCCGGCCATGGGTTTGCACCACCACCGGCTCGCCGGCCCGGTCGATCGAGCGGCGCGGGGTGCGGATCGAACTGGTGGGCTTGACCGCGATGCTCACCACCAGATCCTGACCGGTGCTGATGCCACCCAGCACGCCGCCCGAATGGTCGGTGGTGAAGCCATCCGGTGTCAGTTCATCGCCATGCTGACTGCCGCGTTCGCCCACCGTTTGGAACCCACTCCCGATCTCGACCCCCTTGACCGCATTGATGCCCATCATCGCGAAGGCGATGTCGGCGTCGAGCTTGTCGAACAGCGGCTCGCCCAGACCCACCGGCATGCCGCGGGCGCGCACCTCGATGCGCGCACCACAGGAATCGCCGGCCTTGCGCAGCGCGTCCATGTGCGCTTCCAGTTCGGGAACGATCGACGCGTTGGGAGCGAAGAACGGATTGTTCGGAATGTGCGATTCGGACTCGAAGGGAATCGGCAATTCACCCAGCGCGCTCATCCAACCGACGAAGGTGGTGCCATGGCGCTCCAACAACCACTTCTTCGCGACCGCACCGGCCGCCACCATCGGCGCGGTCAGCCTCGCGCTGGACCGCCCACCGCCACGCGGATCGCGGTGGCCGTACTTGCGCCAGTAGGCGTAGTCGGCATGTCCGGGGCGAAAGGTGTCGAGCAGGTTTCCGTAGTCGCTGCTGCGCTGGTCGGTGTTGCGGATCAACAAACAGATCGGCGTGCCGGTGGTCAGGCCTTCGAACACACCCGACAGGATCTCCACCGCATCGGCTTCGCTGCGCTGAGTCACATGGCGGCTGGTGCCAGGTCGGCGGCGATCCAGATCATGTTGGATGTCGGCCTCGCACAACGCCAGCCCGGGCGGACACCCGTCGATCACACACCCGATCGCCGGGCCATGGCTTTCACCGAAGTTGGTGACGCGAAAGAGGTGGCCGAAGGTAGAACCAGACATTCACGAATTGTAGGTACGGACGCAAGCCCTCAGCCCCCGGATCGCGCCAGCATCGGCGACAGTGCGCGGAGCGCAGCGGAGCGCAGCGCAGCGCAGCGAACCCACCAAGAAGAGCCGCGGAACCGGCTTTGCCGGGCCGCAGGCGAACGTCCCCTCGGGGGGCAGCGACCGTCAGGGAGCGTGGGGGCTCAAGTTCCCTCTGGCCAATCCTTGATGTAGGCCTTCAACATCTTGTTCTCGAAGTCCTGCGCGTCGACCACGGTCTTGGCCACGTCGTAGAACGAGATCACGCCCATCAGGGTTCGACGGTCCAGCACCGGCATGTAGCGGGCATGGCGCTGCAGCATCATCCGCCGCACCTCGTCGATCTCGGTTTCGGGGGTGCAGGTCAGTGGCGCGTCATCCATCACCGAGCGCACATGTCGGCCGCCTTTCCCCGAACCCGTGATGCCGCTTGTGGCCGCGACCGCATTGATGACCTCGCGGAAGGTCAACATGCCCACCAGGTCGCCATGCTCCATCACCACCAGCGAGCCGATGTCGAGTTCAGACATCGTCTGCACGGCATCGGCAAGCAACTGGTCGGGTGGCACGGTGTACAGCGTGTTGCCTTTGACCCGCAGCATGTCGGCGACTTTCATGCGAATCAATATAGCTGAGAAAGTGGTCGAGAATGTCCAGCCAACCCCTACCGCAGACCCGTTCTGCCGCCTGCCATGCCCGGTGCTTCAGACCCTGGATTCGACACGCTGGCACTGCATGCCGGCGCTGGCCCCGACCCGTCAACCGGCGCTCGCGCGGTGCCGATCCACCTCAGCACCAGCTTTGTCTTCCAGAGCAGCGAGCATGCCGCAAGCTTGTTCAATCTGGAACGTCCGGGCCATGTCTACAGCCGCCTCAGCAACCCCACCAATGCGGTGCTGGAAGAGCGGATCGCGGCATTGGAAGGCGGCGCCGGCGCGATCGCCACCGCCAGCGGTCAAGCCGCACTGCACTTGGCGATCACCACACTCGCGGGAACCGGCGACCACATCGTGGCGTCTTCGGCGCTGTACGGCGGCAGCCACAACCTGCTGCACTACACGATGCCGCGCTTCGGCATCACCACCACCTTCGTCAAGCCGGGTGACATCGAAGGCTGGCGCGCTGCCATCACGCCGAAGACCAAGCTGCTGTTCGGCGAAACGCTGGGCAACCCGGGGCTGGACGTGCTGGACATTCCCACCGTCAGCGCCATCGCGCACGAACACAAGCTGCCGCTGCTGGTCGACAGCACCTTCACCACGCCGTGGCTGATGAAGCCCTTTGACCATGGCGCCGACTTGCTGTTCCACTCGGCCACCAAGTTCCTCGGCGGACATGGCACGGTGATCGGCGGCTTGCTGGTCGACAGCGGGCGCTTCGACTGGCGCGGCAGCCACCGCTTCCCGGAAATGAACGAGCCCTATGCCGGCTTCCACGGCATGGTCTTCAGCGAAGAAAGCAACGAAGGCGCCTTCCTGCTGCGCGCGCGTCGAGAAGGTCTGCGCGACTTCGGTGCCTGCATGAGCCCGCACACTGCCTGGCTGATCCTGCAGGGCATCGAAACCCTGCCTCTGCGGATGGCGCGGCATGTGGAGAACACGCGCAAGGTGGTCGCCTTCCTGGTCGCGCAGGCGATGGTGTCGCGGGTCGGCTATCCGGAACTCGATGGCCATGCCAGCCAGGCATTGGCAACCCGACTGTTGCCTCGGGGCTGTGGCGCGGTGTTCAGTTTCGACATCCAGGGCTCGCGCAAACAGGGGCAGGCGTTCATCGAAGCCTTGAAGGTGTTCTCGCACCTGGCCAACGTCGGCGATTGCCGATCGCTGGTCATCCACCCAGCGTCGACCACGCATTTCCGGATGGACGATGCCGCGCTGGCGGCTACCGGCATCACCGCCGGCACCATCCGGCTCAGCATCGGTCTGGAAGATGTGGCCGATCTGATCGACGACTTGAAACGCGCGCTGAAGGCGGCTGAAAAGGCCGCGCCATGAAGCTCACTGTCGATGGCCGCGAGGCCTATGCCTACACCGGTGGCAGAAGCTTCGATCCGTCACTGCCCTGCCTGGTGATGGTGCATGGCGCCCTCAACGACCACAGCGTGTGGAACCTGCTGGCGCGCTGGTTCGCCCACCATGGCCATGCCGTGATCGCACCCGATCGGCCCGGCCACAGCCGCAGCGCCGGGCCGGCGCTGACCAGCGTCGAGGCGATGGCGGACTGGTTGCTGATGCTGCTGGATGCGGCCGGTGTGCAGCGAGCCGCTTTGGCCGGCCACAGCATGGGCTCGCTGGTGGCGCTGCAGGCCGCAGCGCAATCGCCGCAGCGCGCCACCCGGCTCGTCATGCTGGGCACCGCCTACCCGATGGCGGTGTCGCCCGCGCTGCTCGCGTCGGCTGCCGAGACCCCGCTGGCCGCAATCGACACGGTCGTGACCTTCTCGCATTCGACTTTGGCAGCCAAGCCGTCGTGGCCAGGACCCGGATCGTGGCTGCGCGGCGGCAACAAGGCGTTGATGCGCCAGGTGCTGAACGCGCAAGGCGATGCGATGCTGTTCCACACCGACTTCAGCGCTTGCAATGCCTATGCGGGCGCCGAAGCTGCTGCAGCGAGGCTGCAATGTTCTGCGCACCTGATCCTCGGCAGCGCCGACCAGATGACGCAGCCGCGAGCCGCCGCAGGCCTCGCCAAACTGTTGAAAGCCCCGGTCCACACCGTCGACGCCGGCCACGCGCTGATGGCCGAGATGCCGGATGCGGTGCTGCAGGCGATGCGCACGGCCCTGACCTGAAGTTGAGTGCCGGATGACGAACCCCAACTGGCTTCTCCTGGGGGGCACTTCGGCTTTGAGAAAAACCAACCCGCGAGCTTCAAGTGCCCGCTCTACAGCTTCATGGGCGACTGGGTGATGTACCCCGACATGTGGCTGGGGCGAATCGCTTTTTAAGGCGCAAGGCCAAGGTTCCTGCGCTCCTGCGCCGGGCGGTTCGCTTCGGCGCGCGTCTCCGACCACTCGTAGATCAGCGGCAGCAGCAGCAGTGTCAACAACGTCGAGGTGATCAGCCCGCCGACCACCACCGTCGCCAGCGGTCGCTGTGTCTCGGCGCCGACCCCGGTTGCGATCAGCATCGGAACCAAACCGAGGATGGCGACCGACGCGGTCATCAGCACCGGCCGCAGCCGCATCGCCGCACCCTGGCGCACCGCATCGCGTATCGACAGGCCCTGTTTTCGCTGGTCGTTCAGGAAGGTGACCAGCACGATGCCATTGAGCATCGCCACCCCGAACACGGCGATGAAGCCGATCGCCGAAGGCACCGACAGGTATTGCCCGGTGATGAACAAACCGAAGATGCCGCCGATGACCGCGAACGGCACATTGGCGATGATCAATGTCGCATGCCGCACCGAATTGAACGC
>JBBSPW010000196.1:0-6632 GCA_038258365.1 Burkholderiales bacterium
AGGTGGCGTACAGTTTGCCCTTGAAGACCGCGAGGCCTCCGATGGCGTCGGACTCGCCGAGTTTGCCGCAATCGTGCCATTTACCATCGCTGTCGTAACGATAGATCTTGCCGCCGCCGTTGGTGTACTTCGCCGCGTTGGTCAGCAAGTTGGCAAACACCTGCGTGAGACGGACGGTATCGCCCGATACGATGATCGAGTCGCCGGGCACATCCACCACCACGGCGGCCGTTACAAGAGGGAACTCCATTAGATTTGCGAATGAGACGAGTAGGTTTTCCAGCACCGGGATGTCCGGTGCCTCACTCACGTCGAAGTAGCGCTGGAAGCTCATTTCAAAAAGTAACTGCGCCTGACAAGGTTGCTAGCTTGCCGGATTCGGTGTTTCGAGAAACACTTTCTTTGTCGCAGCAAGTGTTCGAGGTCGCTCATGGTTGCAGCTTGGCAAGTCATATCATGGCCGCGGGTGTACTGGCCCGTTCGTCAGTTCTACAAACATGCAAAGAAGTTCAGGCACCTTGGCACGTCCGTGCAAGGCTTCGGCGGCGCCGATTCATTGAAGCATGGCCTCAGTTTGTGGGGCTGCGAGTTGGATGGCGCCCTGTTCGGTATCGCCTGGGACTGGGCCGAGGTCAGGCCCGAAGTGGTGGCGCTGGCGGACCCGATGAAACTTTTGTCCAACATCGTGTTATTGGATGCCGATCGGTGCTGCATGGAGGAGACAAAGCGACTGCTCTATTTCAACACAGCCGTGTTCCAACTTCCGTGGCAAGAAGAGACCGGTCGGGCACGTCACGATTCGCAGCTGAACCGCCTCGCGGCTTGAGGCCCGCGGCGCCCAAGGGCGCGCGTGGCAAGCCGATTTGCAGATCTGGCGAGGCTGACCGGGCCTTCTAGAATCAAGCCATGACCCTGCATCCCAAGTCGTTCGACGTGATCGTCGTCGGAGGCGGCCACGCCGGAACCGAGGCGGCGCTGGCCGCAGCGCGCATGGGATGCACAACCTTGCTGCTGACCCATAACATAGAAACGCTGGGGCAGATGAGTTGCAACCCGTCCATCGGGGGGATCGGCAAGGGGCACCTGGTCAAAGAGATCGACGCGCTTGGTGGCGCAATGGCCTCTGCCACCGATGAGGCCGGCATCCAGTTTCGTGTGCTCAATGGCAGCAAGGGGCCAGCGGTTCGAGCCACGCGAGCGCAGGCCGACCGCGTGTTGTACAAGGCTGCGATCCGTCAGCGGCTTGAGAACCAGCCGAATCTGTGGCTGTTCCAGCAAGCAGTGGACGACTTGATGCTGGCAGGCGATCGGGTGGTGGGCGCGGTAACGCAGATGGGTTTGCGGTTCCAGGCCCACACCGTGGTGCTCACCGCTGGGACGTTTCTGGATGGCCGAATCCACATTGGCTTGCAGAACCACAGTGCCGGCCGTGCGGGTGACCCACCATCGCTTCGTCTGTCAGCGCGGCTGAAGGAGTTGAGCTTGCCCCAGGGCCGGCTGAAAACGGGCACGCCACCGCGACTGGACGGCCGCAGCATCGATTTCGACCGCGTGCAGATGCAACCCGGTGACGGCATGCCCGGCGCTGACGGCTCGCCGCCCGGATCGCCGATGCCTGTGTTCAGCTTCATGGGTAGGGCTGACCAACACCCGCGGCAGGTGCCCTGCTGGATCACCCACACCAATACGCGCACCCACGACATCATCCGCAGCGGCTTCGACCGCAGCCCGATGTTCACTGGGGTGATCGACGGGGTTGGCCCACGCTATTGCCCGAGCATCGAAGACAAGGTCAATCGATTTGCCGACAAGGATTCGCACCAGATCTTTCTGGAACCCGAAGGATTGACGACGCACGAGATTTATCCGAATGGCATCTCGACCTCATTGCCGTTCGATGTGCAGCTCGCAGCGTTGCAAACCATTACCGGATTGGAAGCAGTGCATGTGTTGCGACCGGGGTACGCCATCGAGTACGACTACTTTGACCCGCGAGCGCTGAAGCCGAGCTTCGAAACCCAGGCGATTGCCGGTCTGTATTTCGCTGGGCAGATCAACGGCACCACGGGGTATGAGGAAGCTGCCGCCCAGGGCCTTCATGCCGGGGTCAATGCCGCCCTTGCCGTCCAGGGGAAAGCGCCGTGGGTGGCTGGCCGAGAGCAAGCGTACCTGGGGGTTTTGGTCGACGATCTGGTATCCAAGGGCGTGACGGAGCCGTATCGGATGTTCACCAGCCGGGCCGAATACCGGTTGCAGCTTCGTGAAGACAACGCCGACCTGCGCTTGACCGAGGCTGGCCGCAAGCTGGGACTTGTCGACGATGCGCGTTGGGCCGCGTTCGAGATCAAACGGGAGCGGCTGGCGCGGCTGAGCCAATGGGTACAGTCGACATGGGTTCGGCCTGCTACGGTGCCGGCGGTGGATGCCGAGCGCTGGATCGGCAAGGCACTCGACCATGAGTACCCGCTTGCCGATCTGTTGAAGCGACCTGGCGTGAACTTTGATGCGGTGGCACAACTCGGCAAGCTGGTTGGCCAGGACGTTTCACGTGAAACACTGCAAGCGCAATACGGTATCGCTGCCGCCGATGCCCTGATCGAGCAACTCGAAGTTGGGATCCGGTATGCCGGATACATCGACAAGCAGCACACCGAGGTGGCAAAGGCCGCGACCCTCGCCGATGTGCTTCTTCCAGCCGATTTGGATTATGCGCAGGTTCGCGCCTTGTCGTTCGAGGTGCGGCAAACACTTCAGCAGCAGCGTCCGCAAACCGTTGGCCAAGCCGCGCGCATGTCTGGCGTGACCCCTGCAGCGGTGTCGCTGCTGCTGGTGCATCTGAAGAAGCACCGGTCGGATGGCAACGCCAAACTTGTGGCGCCTGTCGCAGTCGATGAGCGCGTGGATGCGGCCATCTGAATCCGGCTGTGCGAGTCGGGGCTCGGCTGTTGCAACGAGTGCCCTCGGCGGGGCAGCAGGAATTGAGGCTTTTGCCGGATCGACGGTGACCATCACCGCGCCCCAGGCCGAGGCGATGGAAGGCTTTTTGGACCTTCTGCAACGCTGGAACAGAACCTACAACCTGACCGCGGTGCGCGATCGTCATTCGATGCGCACCCAGCATTTGCTGGACTGCCTGGCTTTGGTGGCACCGTTGCGCCGGCATGCCGAGTCGCAGCCGGTTCGGAGCTTGCTGGACGTCGGCAGTGGCGGTGGATTGCCCGGTGTGGTTCTTGCCATCCTGAACCCCGGCGTGGAGGTGACCTGCGTGGACGCTGTTGCAAAAAAGTCCGCCTTCGTCCGCCAAGTGGCTGGCGAATTGAAGTTACCCAATTTATTGAGCCGGCATGCACGGATTCAGCTGCTTGCCGCGGAGCCGAAGCGATACGACGTGGTGGTGTCGCGTGCGTTTTCCGCTTTGAACGATCTCGTCTCCTGGAGTGCCGGCGTTCTGCATCAAGACGGCGTCTGGATTGCCATGAAAGGCGTTCATCCCGAAGTGGAGATCGCAGCGTTGCCAGCATCGGTCGACATGTTTCACGTGGAACCCATTCAAGTGCCAGGTTTGAACGCCAGCCGTTGTCTCGTTTGGATGCGGCGCCGGCCCGACAATCAACAATGATCAACTCCCGTGTTTTCTGCGTGGCCAACCAGAAGGGCGGGGTCGGAAAAACCACCACCACGGTCAATCTCGCCGCTGCATTGGCGCAGATGGGCAGGCGCGTGCTGGTGGTCGATCTCGACCCGCAAGGCAATGCCACGATGGGGTCAGGTATCGACAAACGAGCCCTGGCTGCGACGGTCTACGATGTGTTGTTGGAGTCGACTTCGGTTGCCGATGCACGCCAGCGCAGCCCCAAGGGGGGCTACGACGTGCTGGGAGCCAACCGCGAATTGGCTGGCGCCGAAGTCGAACTCGTGGAGCTGGACCGAAGGGAGCGGCGTTTGCGCGGCGCGCTGGCGCTGGTTCGCAGCGACTACGACTTCGTATTGGTCGACTGCCCGCCCAGCCTGAGCCTGTTGACCCTCAACGGTCTTTGCGCCGCGCACGGCGTGATCGTGCCGATGCAATGCGAATACTTTGCTCTGGAAGGGCTGTCCGATCTGGTCAACACCATCAAGCAGGTGCACGCCAACCTCAACCCCGATCTGCAAATCATCGGTTTGCTCCGCATCATGTTCGATCCGCGCATCACCCTGCAGCAGCAGGTCAGCGAACAGCTTAAATCCCATTTCGGGGGCAAGCTGTTCGACACCGTCGTCCCACGCAATGTGCGGCTCGCAGAGGCTCCGAGCTATGGTCAGCCGGGCGTCACCTTCGACCCTTCGTCCAAGGGGGCACTGGCCTTCGTGGAGTTCGCCCGCGAGGTCGTGCGCCGCTTGGCATAGCGAGCCCCGCATGGCGATCGCGGCATCACGATCTCAGCACAACAAACTCAGCATGACCCACGACACCGCCGCCACGGTCATCGACGGCTGCGGCTTTGATCCACTGCTGTTGTCCCGCATCGAAGACGCCGGAATCAATGCCAGTGCCCCGCCCCAACAACGCTGGCTCGACGGCTGGCTGCTGCGGTTCTCGCCCGGCCAGGCCAAGCGCGCTCGCTGCATCAATGCCGTGGCCGAAGGTCGCATGCCGTGGCAGCAAAAGCTGGGTCTGGCGCGCGACGCGTACCGCGACCACCGGTTGCCGTTGGTCATGCGCATCACCCCATTTACATTGCCGGCGACGCTCGATGCGTGGTTGGACGAGGCAGGCTGGCCGGCGATCGATCCGACTGTGGTGATGGTGAACAACGACAGGGCCTGGGAAGCGAGTCGAGCGGGGGGCGAGTCGCCCGGTGAAGCCGAGGCGCCTTCAGGTTTGGCCTGGCGGCAACCCGAAGCCGCTGAATTCGCTGCGGGGGTAGGGGGTCTGCGGGGGTCGTCCGCCGCCCAGATCGCGGCGCATGCGCACCGGCTCGAACATGCTCCGGTGCCGGCTGTCCGATGGGGTCTGGTGCGAACCAGCGACGGCGAACTGCAGGCCTGTGGGCAGTCGCTGCAAGAAGGTGATGTGCTGGGCCTCTACGACATCCACACCCGAGAATCGGCTCGCGGCCAAGGGCTCGGAACCATGGTGTGCAAGCGCTTACTCTCGCAAGCAACGCGCTTGCCTGAGACTGCTGCCTATCTGCAAGTGGACGCAGAAAACTTCGGCGCCCAACGCATCTACCGCAACCTGGGTTTCCGAGCGGCTTACCGCTACCACTACCGCGAGCTGCCCTGAGGCAGGGTGATCGCAAAAAAGGCGCTACAAGCCTGCGGCTTCGTCCAATCCCAGGTGCACGTTCATCGCCTGCACCGCCGACCCGCTGGCGCCCTTGCCCAGGTTGTCCAGCCTGGCCATCAGGATCGCCTGGTCGTCGTTCGCAAACACGAAAACATCGACGCGGTTGGTGTCGTTGCAGGCCTGAACATCGAAAAAGCCAGCGGCCAAGGTCTCTGGATCGCGAAGCGGCATCACCCGCACAAACCGTTCGTTTTCATAGCGCGCCTTCAGAGCAGCATGCACGGCATCCGGACGCACGCCCAGTGGACCGAGCTGCAACGGAACCGACACCCCCAACCCCTTGTAGAAATTGCCCACGATCGGCATGAAGATCGGCCGCGCCGTGAGCCCGGTGTGCGCCATCATCTCCGGCACATGCTTGTGTACCAGAGACAGTGCGTAAGGGCGCGGTGAAGTGAATGCTTGCTCAGCGCCCGACGCCGCTGCAGCTTGGTACTGCTCGATCATCTTCTTGCCGCCACCCGAGTATCCGGTGATCGACGAAGCGCTCAGCGGCAGGCGGGCCGGCAGCAAACCGGCATCCACCAACGGCCGCAGCAACAGAATGAATGCGCTGGCATGGCAGCCCGGGTTCGAGATGCGCTTGCTGGACCGCAGCGCCTCACGTTGCGTGGGTGCCAATTCAGGCAAACCGAAGACCCAATCGGGGTCGGTGCGGTGCGCGGTGCTGGCGTCGATCAAACAGGTGCGCGGATTGGTCACCAACGCCGCCGCCTCGCGCGCGGCGGCATCGGGCAGGCACAGGAAGGCCACGTCGGCGGCATTCAGCAGGCGCGCCCGCTCGCCCGGGTTCTTGCGCTGCTCGGGATCGATGCGCAGCACCTCGATATCGCTGCGCTGTGCAAGGTATTCATGGATGCGCAGGCCGGTGGTGCCTTCTTGCCCATCGACGAAAACGGTGTAAGCCATGAGTTGTCACCCAGCTGGTGTGATCGGACACCCGAGGATACGGGAGTCGTTCCAGGCCCCGGAACCCTGGACCCACCGCATCGGACCCGAAGCGCAGGTCACCGCATCCCTCATGGACAATCGGGCGATGGTCACAAGAAAACAAAAGGGCCTCGGGCTCGGCCTTGAAGCGCTGCTGGGGCCAAAGGTCGACGACGCGGCGCTGGGTGCCGCGGCGGCGTTTCCGAGCACCCTGTCGCTGGACCGCATCGCACCAGGCAAGTACCAGCCGCGAACCCGGATGGACGAAGGCTCGCTGTACGAGCTGGCAGAGAGCATCCGCAGCCAGGGCGTGATGCAGCCGATCCTGGTGCGGCCGCTGGATGGGCTGCGCGAAGGCGACTACGAAATCATC
>JBBSPW010000197.1:0-6619 GCA_038258365.1 Burkholderiales bacterium
CTCAAAGCGCAAGGTGCTCAAGGCGTCTTCGTCGAAGGGGTGCAGACCGTCCAGCACCAGGTTCGGGCGAAAGCGCTGCATCGCGACAGCGCTGCCACCAACGGCCTCGATGCGGGCGTTCAGGTCGGCGAGCGATGCGGTGTTGCACACCAAAAGTGGATAGCCGTCGGCGAAGGCGGTGCCAGCGGCCAGTTCGCCGACCCAGCGCGGGTCCGACGGGCGTTGTTGCTCGGGGTCGAAGCGCACCAGCCTGGTACCGGGCAAGCCCAGACAATCGCTGAACCACTGCGCCGCCAGGTCGCCCATGTCGAAGGCTTTGACGATGTCGCGCCAGACCTGCACGCGGGTCGGCGCCTCGGCGGTGTCCAGTCGCACATGCAGCGCCAGCATGCCGGGTGCGCGCAGCACCATGTCGTCACGCCGCAGGGTCGGGCGGATCAGGGCCATGCGCGGCCACTGGCGCTGGGTCAGCATCTGCCCGCGCGCGTCCACCACCATGAACGCACGGTCGAGGTCGAAACCGGTTTCGATCAACAAGGCTTCGTCCACCGCCACGCCGGCGCAGGACTTGATGGGGTGTACGTTCAGGGCCGCCACGCGGCAGGGGGCGTCACTCAAAGAAGCTCCTTCGTCGGCTGGAGCCGGGATTGTGGCCGTCCGGTATCGCCGACCGCGCGAGGCAGCACGCTACCTACAATCGGCGCCATGGCTGCAACCGACATTCTGGTGCGCGGTGCCGGCCCGGTGGGTCTGGTTGCCGCGTTGTCGCTGTCCCGACTGGGACTGCAGGTGACGCTGGTCGGCGCAGCAGCGGCGCCGACGGGGGCCGCCGATGTCCGGGCCGATGTGCGCGCGTACGCGCTCAACCCGGCTTCGATTCGGCTTCTGCAGTCGCTCAAGGTCTGGGATGCGTTGCCGCCCGATGCCCGCACCGCGGTGCAAGACATGCGTGTCGAGGGCGATGCACCGGGTGCCGTGATCGACTTTTCCGCATGGAAGATGGGTGTGGCGGCATTGGCCTGGATCGTCGACGCCGCGGAACTGGAGCGGGCCTTGATGGCAGCCTTGCGGTTCGCCCCCGGCATCACGGAAGCTGCAGGGTCTGCGGCCGCCGACGGGTCAGACCTGGGCGCTGCGCTGCAGGTGCTGGCCGATGGCCGTGATTCGGCGGCTCGTGAACGGCTGCACATCCAGACCCACCGCCACGCCTATGGCCAGCAGGGCATCGCGGCCCGGTTGGTCAGTTCGCAGCCCCATGCCAACCTGGCGCGGCAGTGGTTTCGCAGCCCCGATGTGCTGGCCTTGCTGCCACTGGACCGGCCGGCATTCGAGGGCCGCGGTGGGCACGGCCTGGGGCTGGTCTGGTCGGCGCCCGACGAGCAGGCCGACGCGTTGCTGGCGCTGTCCGATGCGGCCTTCACCGATGCCTTGATGGATGCCACCGGCGGTGCCGCCGGCCCGCTGACGCTGGTGGGGCCGCGCGCTTCGTGGCCGTTGTCGATGGCCCGCGCCCGCGCCGTGCACGGCTCCGGCTGGGTGCTGGTGGGCGATGCCGCGCATGTGGTGCACCCGTTGGCGGGACAGGGGCTGAACCTGGGCTTTGCCGATGTGGCGGCACTCGCCGATGTGCTGGCCGAACGGCAAACCGCCGAAGCCTGGCGCCCGTTGTCCGACCCGCGGCTGCTGGCCCGCTATGCGCGCCGTCGCCAGGCACCCACCGCTGCGATGTCGCAGATGACCGACGGCTTGCTGCATTTGTTCGCAAGCCCCGCGCCCTGGGCCAAGGAACTTCGCAACCGCGGCCTGACTCTGGTCAATCACCTGCAACCGCTGAAGCGGCTGTTGACTTCCCGCGCTCTCGGCACCTGAACGTGCGCCTGAGAGCACGCACCACCTGGACCTTGCCATGACCCCGATTCGTCCCACACCCACCCGAGTTGCGCTGGCTGCTGCCACGCTGCTGCTCTCCACCAGCCTGTTTGCGCAGGAAGCCGCCATCCGCAAGAACCTGAGCGAGCGCCTGCCCAAGCTGCCGAAGATCGACGAGATCGTCAAATCGCCGGTGCCGGGGTTGTGGGAGGTGCGCTATGGCGGCGCCGAAATCCTCTACAGCGACGACAAGGGCGAGCACATCTTCGTCAACGGCGCGTTGATCGAAACCCAGACCCGCACCGACCTGACGGACGCGCGGATCCAGAAGCTGACAGCCATCAGCTTCGATCAGCTGCCGGTGAAGGACGCCTTCGTCATCAAGCAGGGCAGCGGGGCGCGCAAGATGGCGGTGTTCGTCGACCCCAACTGCGGCTACTGCAAACGCTTCGAGCGTGATCTGGCGACCATCAAGGACGTCACCGTCTACACCTTCCTGATCCCGATCCTGGGGCCGGACTCGACCACCAAGGCGCGCAATGTCTGGTGTTCCGACAAGCAGGCCGACACCTGGCGCAACTGGATGCTGGACGGTGTGGCGCCGGCTGCGCCCAAAGGCGCTTGCGACACAGCGGCGATCGAGCGCAACCTGGAGTTTGCGCGCCAATACCGAATCAACGGCACGCCTGCGGTGTTCTTCTCGGATGGCACGCGCAAGCCCGGCGCGCTGCCGGCCAAAGAGATCGAGCAGTCGCTGGTGGCTGCGGCGGCGGCGCCTGCAACAACCAAGAAGTAAGGGCGGGCCGCAGTCCGCAGCCGGACCGTGGTCGACAATCGCGGCATGAGCGAGCTGCGCGCGCCGGCGAATGCGCCGGGCATCGATCCCACCGAGTCAGCCACGGGTCGCGTGCCCGCGCTGGCCCTGGCACTCGGCGGCGCGGGCTTGCTGCCGTTCGTGGCTGGCGCCGCGCTGATCTGGCTGGTGGACGGTGATGCGCGCTTCTATGCCGCTCTGGCCACTGCAGCCTATGCGGCCACGATCCTCGGTTTCTTGGGTGGCATCCACTGGGGCCTGGCCTTTCGACACCCGCGACCGCCGGCGCGCTTGCTGGTCTGGGGCGTGTTGCCGTCGCTGGTGGCCTGGGGGGTGCTGCTGATGGAGCCGGGTGCTGGCCTGGCGCTGGCCGGCGCGATGCTGCTGGTTTGCTATGCGGTCGACCGCCGCCTGTACCGCGAGGAAGGCGTGGGTCAGTGGTTGCTGCTGCGCTTTCGCTTGAGCGCGGTCGCGTCGTTGAGTTGCTTCATCGGCGCCGCTGGGAGTTGAGCGGGCTCCGGCCGTGGCACCTGCTGGCGCTCTCGCTGGCGGTCACGCTGGTGCATTTGTGGCTGGCAGGGCAGGTGCTGCCACCGCGCATCGGCGACGGCGCTGCCGACCGTGAGCCGCGCCGCATCGAGGTGGCGTTCGTGCAGGAATTGGCGCCGGCAGCGCCACCGGCTGTCGCCCCGACCCCGCTCGTTGCCACCCGGCGCTTGCCGCCGCGGATGTCGCAGCCGGTTGAATCGGCGGCTTCGGCCGCCGAGCCGCTGCTGCCGGATTCCGTCCGCCTGCCTGAACCAGAGACCACCCCAGCGACGCAGCCCTTGCCCCTTGCAGAAGCACTGCCCGAACTCGCCGCGCTGCCACAGCCGCCGGAGCCAGCCGCCAGCGCAGCGAATCCGGCGCTGGAATGGCCGCCATCGACCCGCCTCAGCTACCGCCTGAGCGGCAACTACCGCGGCCCGGTCGAAGGCCAGGCGCAGGTGGAATGGCTGCGCGAAGGTCTGCGCTACCAGGTCTTCATGGACCTGAGCATCGGCCCTTCGTTCGCCCCGCTGGCGAGCCGCCGGGTCAGCAGCGAAGGCCGCATCGGCCCCGACGGCCTGCACCCGCTGCGCTACGAGGAAGTCACCAAGGCCTTGCTCGCCGCTCCGCGTCGCAAAGCAGTCGAGCTGGGCGATGAGACCGTCCGACTCGACAACGGCAACGTCGAGCCGCGCCCGGCCGGCGTGCAGGACAGCGCCAGCCAGTTCGTGCAGCTGACCTGGCTCTTCACCACCCGGCCGGCCTTGTTGACTCCAGGCAGCCAGGTGCTGATGCCGCTGGCGCTGCCGGGCCGCGTGGAGCCCTGGACCTACGATGTGCTGGCCACCGAAACGCTGTCCACGCCAGCCGGGCCGGTCGAAGCGGTGCATGTCAAACCGCGCCGCGAACCCAAGCCCGGCCGCGACCTGACCGCCGAAGTGTGGGTGGCGCCCAGCTTGCAATACTTGCCGGTGCGCATCCTGATCCGCCAGGACGCCGAAACCTTCCTCGACTTGCTGATCGACCGGCTGCCGCAGCAGGCAGCCGTGGCCGCCGAGGCTGGCGCCAGCCGTTGAGGTGCAGGCAGGGCCCGTATAGTCATTCGACCAACCAGGAGCCCGAGATGACCGGCATCGAACCACTGATCCTGACCGATGTTCGCGGCGAAGGCGAGCGCCGTGTAGGCGTTGTCACGCTCAACCGGCCGAAGCAGCTCAATGCGCTGAACGACGCGCTGATGGACCAGCTGGGTGCGGCGTTGCGGGCCTGGGACCACGACCCTTCGATCGGCTGCATGGTCGTCACCGGCAGTGAGAAAGCCTTTGCGGCCGGTGCCGACATCGGCGCGATGGCCGAGAAGAGCTTCATCGACGCGCACCAGGGCGAGTTCATCACCCGCAACTGGGAAACGCTGAACCAGATCCGCAAGCCGGTGATCGCCGCGGTGGCCGGCTTTGCGCTGGGCGGTGGTTGTGAGCTGGCGATGCTGTGCGATTTCATCATCGCTGCCGACACAGCGAAGTTCGGCCAGCCCGAAATCAAGCTCGGCATCATCCCCGGTGCCGGTGGCACCCAGCGCCTGCCGCGCGCGGTGGGCAAGGGCAAGGCGATGGAAATGGTGCTGACCGGCCGGATGATGGATGCTGCAGAAGCCGAACGCGCCGGGCTGGTGTCGCGCGTGGTGCCGGCAGACAAACTGATGGCCGAAGCGGTGGCGGCGGCCGAGTTGATCTGCGCGTTGAGCGGGCCGGTGGTGATGATGGCCAAGGCCTGCGTCAACCGCGCCTTCGAAAGTGGGCTGGCCGATGGCGTGGCGTACGAGCGCCATGTGTTTCATTCGACTTTCGCAACCGCCGATCAGAAGGAAGGCATGGATGCGTTCATCAACAAGCGCAAGCCGGTGTTCCGGCACCGTTGAGAGGCCGGCCATGCACATCAATCGGCGGCTGGCTGTGTTCGGAATGCTGGTATTCGCGGCGCCGGTTTTCGCGGGTGATGCCAACGAGCGGCGCTTCGTGAGGCTGGGCATGGGTGAAGGCGAGGTGCTCTTCAAGCTCGGCAAGCCGGACCACGAAGCCTTCGTTCGAAACGAGCGCGGCCAGCCCGAAGAGAAGACCTGGACCTACAACCCGCACCCGCTGGACCCGCAGACCCTGACGATCCTGAGCTTCAAAGCCGGAGTCGTTGCGGACATCCAGCGAAAGATCATCAACCGTTAGGTGCTTGGCCGCTCGGCGTCCTCGGACGGAATCAAGGCACCAGCCAGCGCGTGCCTTGGGCATCGAAGGCCGCTCGCCGGTGGCCTTCGCGACGCAATTCCAGCCAGTCGATGGCCTGGACCTGTGCCATCAGCACCGCGAAGTGGTGGCGCTGTTGCGCGGCTGAGGCCGGACTGATCGACGGGTCGACCACCTCACCGGGCGCTTGCGGCGCCAGATAGTCGCTGGCGGCCGGAGAAGCGCGCAACGCCGCCCAGCGCGAGGTGGCGGCGAGACCGTCGGTGTGCACTTGCACGTCGACCTGCAGCCGCAATTGCCACGACAGGCGGCGCGACCACACCACCAGCACCGCCTGCGACTGCGCCTGCAACTGCCCCACCTTTTGTGCGCGGGCGTCGCTGTAGATGACCAGGCAGCGCGCATCGGCATCGGCCTCACGCAGGATCACGGTGCGGGCGTCGGGCACGCCGCCGTCTGTGGTGGCCAGAACCAGCGTGCGCCATTCATGGTGTTTGTCGAGCGCGGCACGGCTGAGCTCCCGCCAGATCGCGGCTTCGATCTCGGGCAACGATTCCAGGCGCGCGGGCTCCGTCAAGGGGCTCAAGCCTGCCGGCGCATGGCCGGGTTCATGCGGATTCACGGCGCAAGGCCGGAAAGAGAATCACATCGCGAATGCTCGCGCTGTCGGTCAGCAGCATCACCAGCCGGTCGATGCCGATGCCGCAGCCACCGGCCGGCGGCATGCCCACTTCCAGAGCCCGGATGAAATCGGCGTCGTAGACCATCGCTTCTTCGTCGCCGGCGTCCTTGTTGGCCGCCTGCGACTTGAAGCGGGCGGCCTGGTCTTCGGCGTCGTTCAACTCGCTGAAGCCATTGGCCAGTTCGCGGCCGCACACGAACAACTCGAAGCGTTCGGTCACGGTCGGGTCGGTGTCCGAGGCCCGTGCCAATGGCGACACCTCGATCGGGTAGTCGACGATGTAGGTCGGCTGCCAGAGTTTCGATTCGACAACCGCCTCGAACAAGCCGAACTGCAGTTCGGCCAGCGTCCAGTGCGTCGGCACGTCGACCCCTGCAGCCTTCAGCTTGACCTGCAGCACCGCGGCGGGGGGCCCGGGGGGGGGCCGCCAAACCGCCGGCGCCCCCCCCCCACCCCCCCCCCACCACCGCGGGGAGGGGGGGGCCCCAG
>JBBSPW010000198.1:0-6554 GCA_038258365.1 Burkholderiales bacterium
AGGATCCTGTTGCCTCTTGCGCCGGTCACAGTCGGAACGTTGCCCGGCTGGCGTCGGACGAAGGCGTGGGCCAACCAAGCAAAGGCCAGTGCTTCGACTTGATCGGCGGGCGTTCCTTCGTCGTCGGTGGTTCGAACGCTCACATCGGTGCCCAGCAAGGTTTGCAGGCGTTGCAGGACATGAGTGTTGCCGGCTCCGCCCCCGCACACCAGCAGGCTGGTGGTTGCTGGAGCGTGTCGCTGCAGGGCATCGACCACGCTGTGCACGGTCAGTTCTGCCAACGTCGCCATCAGATCGGGGTCTGCAATGGCGGATGACGACAGTCGGGCTTCGAGCCAAGGCGTGTTGAAGCGATCGCGCCCGCTGCTCTTGGGTGGCGCAAGGCTGAAGTAAGGGTCAGCCAAGTAGCGCATCAACAGTTGAGTGTCGACCTGCCCGCTGGCCGCCCAGGCTCCGGCTGCGTCGTAGGGGAGCCCGCGCACCCGCTGGCACCACAAATCCATCAGCACATTGCCAGGCCCTGTGTCGAACCCGAGCACGCCGCCATCGGCCCGCAGCAGGCTCAGATTGGCGATACCGCCCAGGTTCAGCACCGCCATGTCGCGCCCGGCAACGGCGAAGCGGGCGGCATGGAAGGCCGGCACCAGCGGCGCTCCCTGCCCACCTGCGGCCACATCGCGGCTGCGGAAGTCGCAAACCACGTCGATGCCGCAGGCTTCGGCCAGCAGCGCGCCATTCATCAATTGCACCGTGTAACCGGTGCCGTCGAACTCAGAGGGCCGGTGGCGCACGGTTTGGCCGTGGGCGGCGAGCGCGACGATGTCACCGGCCTGCAGGCCCGATTGCTGAAGCAGACCCCGAACCGCTTCTGCATAGACCGCCACCAGTGCATTGGCGGCCAATGCGGACCGGTGAATCTCGTCGGCGCCGCTGGTGTTCAGTGCCAGCAGTTCCTTGCGCAGGGCCGCTGGCATCGGCAGATGCAGATGCCGGGTCGCCCCCTGGGAACCGATTGGCGCCGGCAGCGGGGGATTCGGACCGTGCCAGGCCAGAGCGGCATCGACGCCATCGAGCGAAGTGCCCGACATGAGACCCATGAACCACGCCATCGGGAAATCGGGGGCGTTGCGCCGGGCTAGTCGGCCTGCGCGTGCGCGGTGCCCAGCGTTTGCGCCACGTCCAAGGTGGACTGCACGCCCTGCACCATTGCCAGGAAGCGGGGGCGCGACGCCGGATCGAGTGGGATCGACTCGCTGCCCTTTGCGATCTGCAACGGGTCCTGGTGCTGGTCGCCGATCAGAAATTCGAAGTGCAGGTGCGGCCCGGTCGCCCAGCCGGTGCTGCCCACCGCGCCCAGGCTCTGGCCCTTCTGCACGCGCTGGCCCTTTTTCACGTCGATGCGGCTCAGGTGGGCGTAGAGGGTGTCGCGCTTGTTGGCATGGCTGACCTTGACGACATTGCCATAGCCGTTTTGCACCCCTGCAAACTCGACCACGCCATCGCCCACCGTGCGCACCTCGGTGCCAGTGGGCGCCGCATAGTCGACGCCCAGGTGCCGGCGCCAGCTTTGCAGCAACGGGTGAAAGCGCATGGCGAAGCCCGAGCTGACCCGCGAGAAGGCCAGCGGACTCGACAAAAAGGCGCGGCTCTTGCTGGCGCCGTGCTCGTCGAAATAGGCGCCGCGGCCGTCGGAGCCCGTGAACCAGATCGCATGTTGTGCCTTGCCGGCATTGACGAACTCTGCAGCTTGCACCCGACCGATGCCATCACCCCAGGCCACCGGCTCGCCATCGGCGCTCAGGGTTTCGTACAGCAGGCTGAAGGTGTCGCCCTTGCGCAATTCGCGGCGGAAGTCGATGTCGGTGGAGAAGATTTCGGCCAGCTGCGCGGCCACCGCGTCGGGCACATTGGCTTCATCGGTGGCGGCGAACAACGAGGTCTTGATCGTGCCGCTGGCCAACCGGGTGCGGCTCTCGAAGGGCGCGGTGTCGATCGTCGCCTGCCACTGGCCACGGTGCTGCGCCATCGTCAAGCGGGTGAAATGGGTGCGCGCCTGTTCAGCGTCGAGTGCAGGAAAACGGGCGGTCAAGGTGGCCAAGCTGCCGTCGGATGCGGTTTCGGCTTGCACCATCTTGCCGCCTCGACCGGCGAGCACCAAACGGGCCACCGGGTCGGTGCGCAGGAACAGCGCTGCAGCCGCATCGCGCACGCCCAGCCGCGTCAACAGGGCTTCAGCGGTGTCGGTGGCGCGGGTGACATCGCCGCGGGAAAGCGGCAGGTCCACCGCTGCCAACGCCGCCAGCTGCGCGTCCATGCCTTCGGGCACCACGGCTTCGACCACCAGCCGCTGGGGCAGCAGTGCTGCGTCCGGCATCATCGGCGCGACCGCGACCGCGGTGATCGCAAAGCCCGTCAGTGCTGCAAATGCCGAGGCCGCCAGGGCCTTGCTGTGTCGTTGAGTGAAGCGTCGGGTAGAAACAAGCACGCCTTGCAGGGCGAAATCTGACGGTTGCTGCACGGGCCAGCCCAAGGTTGTTCAAAGCCCCGACGCGCCTTTGAGCGCGTCCGCGGCCGGTTCGGCAAGAACGGTCGGCTGCTGGCTTCTGACCCCAGCCGGACGGCGATGCCGACCCGCAACCGTCCACTAGAATCACCTGCCACCGGCCCGGGGCGCAACTGCCGCCCCAACACACTCCAGATTCCGCGCGAGCCTCATGCGCCGAATCGTCGGACAGGTCTGATATGTCTATCGGACACCCCCCAATCGAGGGAGTCCGAAGTATAGCCAACGCTTGCTGCATGTGGCCTTTTTAACGTTTGTCTTCCTTGACTTCCTTCGACATGCCGGACGTTTCCTTGGCCGCCGACGATGAGCGGATTCGCCACGCACTGGGGGTAAGCCTTCGCGGATGCGAAGAACTGCTGCCGCTGGCCGAGTGGCGAGCCAAGCTGCTGCGTTCGGCCACCAGCGGGGTACCGCTGCGCATCAAGTTGGGCCTGGACCCGACCGCGCCCGACCTGCATATCGGCCACACGGTGGTGCTGAACAAGATGCGTCAGTTGCAGGAACTGGGGCACACCGTGATCTTTCTCATCGGCGACTTCACCGCGATGATCGGTGACCCTTCCGGCCGCAATGCCACGCGCCCGCCGTTGACACGTGAGCAGATCGAGACCAACGCCGCCACCTATTACCGCCAGGCGACGCTGGTGCTGGACCCCGAGAAAACCGAGATCCGCCGCAACAGCGAATGGAGCGACCTTTTGGGCGCGCGCGGCATGATCGAGTTGGCCGCCAAGTACACCGTGGCTCGCATGCTGGAGCGCGACGATTTCACCAAGCGCTACAAGGCCGGCACGCCGATCTCGGTGCACGAGTTGCTGTACCCGCTGATGCAGGGTTACGACTCAGTGGCGCTCAAGAGCGACCTGGAACTCGGCGGTACCGACCAGAAATTCAATCTTTTGGTGGGCCGCGCCTTGCAGCAGGAGTCGGGGCAGGAGCCGCAATGCATCTTGACGATGCCGCTGCTGGAAGGCACCGACGGCGTCGAGAAGATGTCCAAGAGCAAGGGCAACACGATCGGTATCACCGACCCGGCCAACACCATGTTCGCCAAGCTGCTGTCGATCAGCGATGTGCTGATGTGGAAGTACTTCACGCTGCTGTCGTTCATACCCGAAGCCGCTGTTGCAGCGCTGAAAGCCGAAGTCGACAGCGGCCGCAACCCGATGGACGCCAAGCTGATGCTGGCGCGCGAAATCACCGCGCGATTTCACGATGCAGCAGCGGCCGAGGCTGCGGAAGCCGACTTCCGCAACCGTGCCGCCGGTGGCGCACCCGAATCGATGTCGGAGCTGACGCTGGGCGGCGCGCCGCTGGCGATCGGTGTGTTGCTGAAGCTGGCCGGTCTGGTGCCATCGACCAGCGAAGGCTTGAGGATGGTCGAGCAGAGCGGCGTGCGCATCGATGGCGAAGTCATCAGCGACAAGGGGCTGAAAGTGCCGGCCGGTACCTGCGTGGTGCAGGTTGGCAAGCGCCGCTTTGCGCGCGTGACCCTGCAGGCGTGAAGCCTCGGCGCACGGTCTGACGATGCGGGTCGGCGCCTACCTGAAGCTGTCGATCGCGGTGGCGCTGGCCACCATTGCGCTGAAAACCACCGCCTGGTGGGTCAGCGGCAGCGTCAGCCTGTTGTCCGATGCGCTGGAATCGCTCGTCAATCTGGCAGGGGCGATGTTCGCGCTGGCGATGGTGACGATCGCCGCCCGCCCGCCCGACGACGAACACCCCTACGGCCACCACAAGGCCGAGTACTTCTCGAGCGGCTTCGAAGGTGTGCTGATCTTTGCCGCTGCGCTCGGCATCGTGTGGGCTGCCGTGCAGCGCTTGCTGAACCCGCAACCGTTGGAAGCAATCGGCCTGGGCCTGATGCTGTCGGTGATCAGTTCGGTGATGAACGGGGTGCTGGCGTGGTCGATGTTGCGCAAGGCGCGGGCGGTGGGGTCGATGGCGCTGGAAGGCGATGCGCGCCATCTCTACACCGATGTCTGGACATCGGTAGGCGTGGTGATCGGCCTGCTGGCAGTCCAGGCCACGGGCTGGCAGTGGCTCGACCCGGTGGTGGCGATTGCGGTGGCGGCCAACATCCTGCGCGAAGGCGGCTCGCTGGTGATGCGGTCGGCCTCGGGGCTGATGGACGAAGCCATCGCGCCCGAGGTGCGGGCCCGCATCGACGCGGTGTTGCAGCGATTCGACCGCGAGGCGATCCGCTTCGACCACATCGTGACCCGGCGCGCCGGTCAGCGCCGCTTCATCGACATGCACATGCACATGCCAGCCAGCTGGACTTTGCGTCGGGCGGCGGCTTTGCGCGCCGATGTCGAGCAGGCGCTGATGGCCGCAGTGCCGGGGCTGCGGGCGACGATTCAGCTGCTGCCGCTGGATGTGGAGGCGCGGTCGCATGAGCCTGACCCGCCCGAAGCGCTTGCCGATGCCGAGATCGAGATCGACGCAAAGGAAGCGGCGCCTTGAGGTGCGTCGGCGTGCGGCGGTGATCGCCTTGCTGCAACGGGTGCGTTCCGCGCGGGTCGAGGTCGGGGGCGCCGTGGTCGGCGCGATCGGCCCGGGCTTGCTGGTGCTGGTCTGCGCCGAACCGTCAGACACCGTCGCACAAGCCGAACGTTTGCTCGACAAGCTGCTGAAGTTGCGCATCTTTGCCGACGATGCCGGCAAGATGAACCGCAGCCTGCAGGACGTGGCCGGCGGGATGCTGCTGGTGTCGCAATTCACGCTGGCGGCCGACACGCGTTCGGGCAACCGTCCCGGCTTCGGTGGTGCGGCACCGGCTGTGCAAGGAAGGGTGCTCTACGACGAGCTCCTGCGGCTGGCCCGGCAACGCCATGCCGAAGTGCAAGCCGGGGTGTTCGGCGCCCACATGCAGGTGCACCTGTTGGGCGACGGGCCGGTGACGATTCCGCTGCAGGTCCGCTAGCAGCCGGTTCGCGCTGCTCTGAACGAACTGCGGATCAGGCCGCCGGGCAGGCTGCGCCGGTGTCGGTGGCGCGCGGCACTTGGGCGGTACTGCAGCGTCGTCTGGCGTTGAACACCGTGGGGGACGAGTCGGCCGCGGCATCGCGGACGAGCGCTGTCACTGCAGGCTGCGTTTGTCCTCGATCACCCGCCCGTCGTTGGGCAGGGTGTGCAGCGCATGCAACTCGACCTCGGCGCGCAGCTTGGTGATGTCGCGCAGGCTTTGCGCCAGCGCGGCCTGCAAGCCTTCGGGAGCGCCGCTGCATTCCGCATGCAGGGTCATGCGGTCGTTGGCCATCTCGCCTTCGATCACGAGCCGCGCGCGGCCGACTTCGGCATGGCGCTGCAGCACCTGCGCCACTTGCGATGGGTACACGAACATGCCGCGCACCTTGGCAGTCTGGTCGGCGCGGCCGAGCCAGCCGCGGATGCGGCTGTTGGTGCGGCCGGTGGGGCAGGTTCCGGGCAGCATGGCCGACAGGTCGCCGGTGCCGAAGCGGATCAATGGGTAGTCGGGGTTCAGCACCGTGACCACCACCTCGCCGACTTCCGGCTCGGCGCCCGCAGTGGCGGACGGCACCGGCTCGTCGGTGCCGGGGCGCACGATCTCGACGATCACACCCTCGGCCAGCACCAGTCCTTCATGGGCGTCGGTTTCGTAGGCGATGCAGCCGACATCGGCGGTGGCATAGACCTGGCACGCCGCCACGCCGCGCCTGGTGAAGGCATCGCGAAGGCTGGGCGGGCAGGCTTCTCCACTGACCAGGGCATGCTTCAAACGGGGCAAGGCCACGCCATCGGCTTCGGCCTTGTCCAGCAAGATGCGCAAAAAGCTCGGCGTGCCGGCATAGGCATCGGCGCCCAGATCGCGCAAGGCCTGCAGCTGCAATTCGGTGTTGCCGACCCCGCCCGGAAACACCACACAGCCGAGTGCCTGCGCGCCCGACTCCATCATCGACCCGGCCGGCGTCAGGTGGTAGCTGAAGCTGTTGTGCACCAGCTCACCGGCACGGATGCCGGCGGC
>JBBSPW010000199.1:0-6466 GCA_038258365.1 Burkholderiales bacterium
CGGTGGAGCAGTGCTACAGCCTCAACAAGCGTGCCGACAAGGCCGCGGTCTTCGCCGGCTGGCGCGACATGAACGACTACATGCGCGAGAACAAGCTCGAAGCGATGCCTTCGTTGCCCGACCCCGACAACACCGTGGCGGTTGCCGAGGACTCGGACACCGCGGTGTTGACCGATGCCGGCGACAAGCCCGCCAAAGCCGGAAACGCCGTCAAGGCAGACAAGAGCCGAAACTGATCGGTCGCACGAGGCGCAACCGTGCGCGGCCGTTCGTGGCGTCCCACGACCGCCCATCGGCGCAGGCGGCAGCGCGTCGCATCGCGAGTGACGGGGGCGCCCCCACCCGGCACCCTTCGGTCTTCTGCAAGCCAGAGGAGCCGACATGACGCTGCATCCCCCACACCGACACCCCGGCGCCGCCCGCTCCACCGAGGACGATCCCCGCAGCGCTTCAACAGACGCCGGCCGCGTCAGACGCGCAGGCGGGGTTGCCAAATGGTCCGGCCTGGCCAGACTCGCGCTGGCAACCGCGATTTGCGGCTATGGGGTCCTGACGCTGTGGCCGCTGCCGGCTGCGGCGGCAGAGGCCAGTCGGGGTTCGGGCCGCGTGGTCAGCGAGCCGCGCGCACTGCCGGCTTTCGACGCCGTGTCGATGGCGGGCGACATGGAACTGGTGCTGCGCCAGGGCAGCCCGCAGTCGGTGCAGGTCGAGGCCGACGACAACCTGCTGGTGCTGCTGCAGACGGAGGTCGTCAGCGGGCGGGGCAACAGCGGCGGCACGCCGACCCTGCAGATCCGCTGGGCCGAAGGGGCCTCGCTTCGCGGCCGCTCGACCGTGCGGGTGACGGTGGTGGTGCCGAGTCTGTCGGCGCTGGCGCTGTCCGGTTCGGGCGACGCGCGCATCACCGCGATGCGCACGCCGCGATTGCAGCTGTCGCTGGCGGGGTCGGGCGATCTGCGCGCCGAGGCACTCGATGCCGGCGAGCTCGACGTTCGACTGGCTGGCAGCGGCGACCTGAGCGCCAACGGCTCGGCCACAAGGCTCGACGCCCGACTGGCCGGCAGTGGGGACCTGCGGCTGTCCGGCCTTCGGGTCGACGACGCGAAGGTGCGCCTGGCCGGGTCGGGTGATGTCGACGTGCAAGCGTTGAAAACGCTCGACGCCGAAGTGGCCGGCAGCGGCGATGTCAGCTACCGCGGCGACCCCACGGTTCGCAGCCGGGTGATTGGAAGCGGCACCGTCAAGCGCAGCCGTTGAGGCGGAATCGGCGTCGTCCAACGCAGCCGCTGAGGTGGAAGCGGCAGCTGCGAACGCAGCCGTCGAGGGGAAGCGGCTGCCTGCAGCGCAGCCATTGAGCCGCTCACCGGCGTTGCAGCAGACCGCAGCGTGGCGGCTCTGCCACGCTGCCTGGCGACAATCTGCGGGTGAACCCTGAGCTTGCGCAACCGATCTGGCAGCACCCCGAATTCCGCCGGGGCGCACGCGAGATGGTCGGTGTCTCGATCGGCATCGCCGCCTGGGGGCTGATCACCGGGGTGGCGATGGGCAAGAGCGGTTTGCCGTTGCCGCTGATGCTGTTCATGTCGTTGGTGGTGTTTGCCGGCAGCGCGCAATTGGCCACCTTGCCGCTGTTGGCGGCTGGCGCGCCGTTGTGGGTGATCTGGGCCACCGCGCTGTGCGTCAACCTGCGCTTTCTGATCTTCAGCGCTCAGTTGCGGCCCTACTTCGTGCAGCTGCCGCTGCCGCAGCGCTTGCGGGTGGCCTACTTCATGGCCGATCTGAACTATGTGGCCTTCGTCAACCGGTTTCCCGAGCCGGAACCCGCTGCCGAGCAGTGGCCGTACTACTGGGGCGGAGTGGCGATGAACTGGACTGCGTGGCAGCTGCCGTCGCTGGCCGGCATCCTGCTGGCGAACTCGATTCCCGTGCATTGGGGCTTCGGATTCGCCGGCACGCTGGCGCTGATGGGTGTGGCGCTGTCGCTGTTGAAGGACCGCGCCACCAGCGTGGCCGGCGCAGTGGCCGGCTGCGCCGCAGTGGCGGCTTATGCGCTGCCCTTCAAACTCAACATCGTGGTGGCGATCGCGGCTGCGGTGGCGATGGGGCTCTTGATCGACCATTCAGTGCCGCGTCGCGTGGCACCGGTGGACGACATGACATGACCGTGCTGGAAACCTTTGTCGCGATCGTCGGCCTGGCTCTGCTGACGGTCACCACGCGGGGCTTCTTCTTTTTGACGCGGCGCGAGATTCCGATCCCCGACTGGCTGCGCCAGGGCTTGCGGTATGCGCCGCTGGCCGCGTTGGGCGCGGTGGTGCTGCCCGAGATCGTGCTGACCCACGGCCAGCTGATCGACACCTGGCGCAATGCCCCGCTGTTCGGCGCGCTGGCGGGGCTGGCGTACTTTCTGTGGCGGCGCGGCATTCTCGGCACGATCGTGGTCGGCATGGCGGTGATGCTGCCGTTGCGACTGGGTCTGGGGTGGTGAGCGCGGCCCGCTGGATGGCCTTTGCGGGCAGGGCCTTCGTAGAATTTCTGCCACCGCACCCAAACCGGAGAACGAGATGAACGTGCTGCGCTTGTCGGACCTGATCGCTGAAGGCCGCATCGAAGGCCGGCGGGTCTTCATCCGCTCGGACCTGAATGTGCCGCTGGACGAGCAGGGCCGCATCACCGAAGACACCCGCATCCGCGCCAGCCTGGCCGGCATCCGCATGGCGCTGAAGGCCGGTGCTGCGGTGATGGTGACCTCGCACCTGGGCCGCCCCACCGAAGGCGATCCGAAACCCGCCGATTCGCTGGCGCCGGTGGCCGAGTGGCTGGGCGAGCTGCTGGGCGGCATCTACAAGGACGGCGTGCCGCTGGAAAAGGACTGGGTCGACGGGGTCGAGGTCAGGCCGGGCGAGTTGGTGCTGCTGGAAAACTGCCGCCTCAACAAGGGCGAGAAGAAGAACGATCCGGTGCTTGCGAAAAAACTGGCCGCTCTGTGCGATGTGTTCGTGCACGACGCCTTCGGCACAGCGCACCGCGCCGAGGCCAGCACCTACGGCATTGCGGAATACGCGCCAGTGGCTTGTGCCGGCCCGCTGTTGGCAGCCGAAATCGACGCCATCACTGCAGCGCTCGCCAAGCCGAAGCGCCCGCTGGTGGCGATCGTCGCCGGCAGCAAGGTGTCGAGCAAGCTGACGATCTTGAAGAGCCTGGCTGAAAAGGTCGACGGCCTGATCGTCGGTGGCGGCATTGCCAACACTTTCTTGCTGGCCGAGGGTTTGCCGATCGGCAAGAGCCTGGCCGAACCCGACCTGGTCGACGAGGCGCGCGCGGTGATCGAAGCGATGAAGGCGCGCGGCGCGGCGGTGCCGATTCCGGTGGATGTGGTGGTGGCCAAGGAATTCTCGGCAGACGCGCCAGCCACCACCAAGGATGTCGCCGATGTGGCCGACGACGATCGCATCCTGGACGTGGGGCCGCGCACCGCGCAGATGCTCGCCGAGCAGTTGAAAGGCGCCGGCACCATCGTCTGGAACGGCCCGGTGGGGGTGTTCGAGTTCGACGCGTTCTCGCATGGCACCGAAACCGTGGCCCGGGCGATTGCCGACAGTGAGGCCTACAGCATCGCCGGCGGCGGCGACACCTTGGCCGCGATCGCCAAGTACGGGCTGGAAGACAGGATCAACTACATCTCGACCGGTGGCGGGGCGTTTCTGGAAGTGCTGGAAGGCCGGACGCTGCCGGCCTTCGAGATTCTGGAGAAGCGGGCGGCTGAGGCGGGCTGAAGAGAGGGGTTGAGGGCATGCCTCAACAAGGCCGCTCGAGTTTCTTCAAGGGGTTCACTTGCCGGCGGTGCCTTGATTCGGCCATCGCAGACCCACATCCCATAATCTCGACGGTTGCTGTGCCCGTCCGGAGCCGAAGTCAAAAATGTCCCAACCGACCCGCGCCACCAAGATCGTCGCCACCCTCGGCCCCGCATCCAGCGACCCCGAGGTGCTGGAGCGGCTGCTCTTGGCCGGGGTCGATGTGGTGCGCCTGAACTTCAGCCACGGCACCGCGCAGGACCACATCGACCGCGCGACGCTGGTGCGGGCGGTCGCCGAGAAGATCGGCAAGCCGGTGGCGCTGATGGCCGACATGCAGGGGCCGAAGATCCGGGTCGGCAAGTTCGAAGGCGGCAAGTGCGAACTGAAGTCCGGCGATGCTTTCGTGCTCGACGCCCAGCGCAGCGAACTCGGCGACGCCAGCGCGGTCGGGCTGGACTACAAGGAACTGCCGCGCGATGTGCGGCCGAACGACATCCTGCTGCTGAACGACGGTCTCATCAAGCTCAAGGTCGAGCGCGTGCAGGGCGAGCAGGTGCACACGAAAGTCGTGATCGGCGGCGAGCTGTCCAACAACAAGGGCATCAACAAGGCCGGTGGCGGGCTCACCGCACCGGCGCTGACCAGCAAGGACATGGAAGACATCCGCACCGCGGTCGGCTTCCAGTGCGAATACCTGGCGATCAGCTTTCCGAAGAACGCCACGGACATGGAAATGGCGCGGCAGCTGGCCAACGTGGCCGGAGAGTCCAAGCGCCACAAGCCGCTGATGATCGCCAAGATCGAGCGCAGCGAAGCGATCCCGGCGCTGGAATCGATCCTGCGTGCCAGCGACGGCATCATGGTGGCGCGCGGCGATCTGGCCATCGAGGTCGGCAACGCCGCAGTGCCGGCGCTGCAGAAGATGATGATCCGCATGGCGCGCGAGATGGACAAGATCACCATCACCGCCACGCAGATGATGGAGTCGATGATCCACGCGCCGATCCCCACCCGCGCCGAGGTCAGCGATGTCGCCAATGCGGTGTTGGACGGCACGGATGCGGTGATGCTCAGCGCCGAAACCGCAGCCGGCAAGTACCCGGTGGAGACGGTCGAGCAGATGGCGCAGATCGCGCTCGAGGCCGAACGCTCGGAAATGGTGACGCTCGATGCCGACTTCAGCAACCGGCGTTTCGGTCGCATCGACCAGAGCATCGCCATGGGTGCGCTGTTCACGGCGCACCACCTGGGCTGCAAGGCGATCATCGCGTTGACCGAGTCGGGCTCGACCGCGCTGTGGATGAGCCGCCACCGCATCAAGGTGCCGATCTTCGGCCTCACCTCGCAGCTGCTGTCGCAACGGCGCATGGCGCTGTACCGCAATGTGCAGCCGATGCTGATGCCGCGCTTCGGCGATCGCGATGAAGCCCTGGCCAGCGCCGAGGCCCTGCTGGTCGAGCGCGGCGTGCTGCGCCCTGGCGACACCTACGCCATCACCTGCGGCGAGCCGATGGGCCACCCGGGTGGCACCAACATGCTGAAGGTGGCGCAAGTCGACGAGGGCGAACCCGAATCAGCCAGGTTTCGAACCCCCGCACCTGCGGGGGTTTGTCCGTTCGGAGCCCCTGTTGGCCTGCAAATCGCTTGTTCGTTCGACCCCCCGCCCATTAGCCTAGGGGTTCGATAAGCGAAGCCGCTTGTGACAACAGTCACACAGGGCCTGGAAATTTCCAACCAACCGAAGGAGTGAGGATGAAGAAGCTACTCGTTTTGAGCGCAGTCGCATTGGCGGCCACGGGCGCGCAGTCGGTCGAGCTGTTCAACAACGGCCCGGTGGCCTCGGGCACGCCCGCCATTTCCGTGATCCGCACGGGCGGAACGTTGTTCGGCGCCGGTGCACAAGCCACTGCCTCGAATTTCGTCGCTGAAGATTTCTCGGTCGGCGCAGCCGGCTGGAACGTCCAGAGCCTGGATTTCTTTTCTTACCAATCGTTTGCGGGCAGCGCCTTCACGTTCAGCAACGTCGTCTGGAGCGTGGTTTCGGGTGATGTCAATACCGGCACGGTGGTCGCGTCGGGAACCACGAACGTTACCAACGGCGGCTTGCAGGGCTACCGGGTGACGGCGACCACGCTGACCAACACCGACCGTGCGATCTTCAAGCTCAGCGCCGATGTAGCCGACTTCTCGCTCGCCTCCGGCAGCTACTGGCTTCGCTGGGCCATGGCCGGGTCGCTGGCCTCGGGCCCGTGGCAGCCGCCGACCTCGGACGGTGTGGTCGGCAACGGTCAGCAAAGCCTCGGTGGTCTTACTTCCTTCGCCGGCATTGTCGATGCGGGCGACTCGCTCGGCGTTTCGTTGCCTTTCGCCATCCAGGGCAGCGTGGTGCCGGAGCCCTCCACCGTGGCGCTCATGCTGATCGGTTGTCTTGGCGTAGCCGGACTGGCGCGCCGCCGCCGTCAAGCCGCAGCCTGATCCGCTGGCGCCCCGACCGGGCGCTTGTCTCACCCGAACGGGGCGCATGTGCGCCCCGTTCGTCTTGGGGCGCCTCCAAGGCCGCCAGCCGACAGCCCGCACCTAAAATGCGCAAGCTCGCACCGGCCCTGCCGCGACCTTCGGGGGTCCGGCGCGGCGGGTCTGACTCCCTCCACTCCTCGAAAGGGACC
>JBBSPW010000200.1:0-6440 GCA_038258365.1 Burkholderiales bacterium
CGGTGCCCAACGATGGGGCAATACCACCGCATGGTCAGTGGGCACTCACACCTCAGTCAGTCTCTGGTGTGCGGTCTACGAATCCGGTCGGGACTCGGCTTGCTCGGTCTACGCCAGCTTGCGCACCGCCTCGGCATCGGCAACCGTCAACGCGGTCATGTTGACGATGCGCCGCACCGTGGCCGACGGAGTCAGCACATGCACCGGCTTGTCGGCGCCCAGCAGCACCGGCCCGATCGCGATCCCACCCCCGGCCGCGGTCTTCAGCAGGTTGTAGGCAATGTTGGCCGAGTCGATGTCTGGGAACACCAGCAGGTTGGCCTCGCCGGTCAATGCGCTGTCGGGCATGACCTTGGCGCGCGACCCAGCATCCAGCGCCAGGTCGCCATGCATCTCACCGTCGACCTCCAGCCAGGGCGCCTGCTCGCGCAGCAACTGCAGGGTGCGGCGCATCTTGACGGCGCTCGGCAGGTCGCTGCTGCCGAAATTGGAGTGCGACAGCAGCGCGGCACGCGGCTCGATGCCGAAACGCATCATTTCCTCGGCTGCCATCACGGTGATCTCGCACAGCTCTTCGGCGCTCGGGTTGGCGTTGACATGGGTATCGACCAGAAACACCTGCCGCCCGGGCATCACGAGCCCGTTCATGCAGGCATAGACGCGCACATCCTGCGCGGTGCTGGGCGCGCCGCCGGCGCGCTTGCCGATCACCTGGTCGATGTAGTGCAGATGCTGCGCGGTGGTGCCCCAGGTGCCGCACAACAGACCGTCGACCTCGCCCTTGTGCAACAACATCGAGCCGATCAGTGTCAGGCGGCGGCGCATCTCGATCTTCGCCACCTGCACCGTGACGCCCTTGCGTGCGGCCATGCGGTGGTAAGTCATCCAGAAATCGCGGTAGCGGTGGTCCTGTTCGACATTGACCACGTCATAGTCGACCCCTTCGCGCAGCCGCAAGCCGAACAAGCCGACGCGGCGCGCGATTTGCGCCGGGCGCCCGATCAGGGTCGGCCGCGCCAGGCCTTCGTCGACGATCACCTGCACCGCGCGCAGCACGCGCTCTTCTTCGCCCTCGGCAAAGGCGACCCGCTTGGCGATGGCGGCCTTGGCCATGTCGAAGATCGGCTTCATCGTCGTGCCCGAGGCATAGACGAAGTTCTTCAGCCGTTCACGGTAAGCGTCCAGGTCGGCGATCGGGCGCGTGGCCACGCCCGAATCGGCTGCCGCCTTGGCGACCGCGGGGGCGATCATCATCATCAGCCGGTGATCAAAGGGCTTCGGGATCAGGTACTGCGGCCCAAACGCGAGCGTGGCGCCGACGTAGGCCGCCGCCACGATGTCGCTTTGCTCGGCTTGCGCCAACTCGGCAATCGCATGCACCGCAGCGATCTCCATTTCGTCGGTGACGGTGGTGGCTCCGCAGTCCAGCGCACCCCGAAAGATGTACGGAAAGCACAGGACGTTGTTGACCTGGTTCGGATAGTCGGTGCGGCCGGTGGCGATGATCGCGTCGGGCCGCACTGCCAGCGCCAGTTCCGGCGAGATTTCGGGCGACGGGTTGGCCAGCGCGAAGATCACCGGCTGCGGCGCCATCTTCGCCAGCATCTCGGGCTTCAGCACCCCGGCCGCCGACAACCCCAGAAACACATCCGCGCCAGGCAACACATCGGCCAGCTTGCGGTGTGCCGTGTCCTGGACGAACACCGACTTGTCCTCGTCCATCAACTCGGCGCGACCGGTGTAGACCACACCCGCCAGGTCGGTGACCCAGATGTTTTCGCGCCGCACACCCAGTTTCAACAGCAGTCCCAGACAGGCCAGTGCTGCCGCGCCGGCACCACTGGTGACGAGCTTGATTTCGGCGATCGGTTTGCCCACCACTTTCAGCGCATTCAAGAGCGCAGCGCCAACCACGATGGCGGTGCCGTGCTGGTCGTCGTGGAAGACCGGAATCTTCATCCGCTCGCGCAGCTTGCGTTCGACATAGAAGCAGTCTGGCGCCTTGATGTCCTCCAGATTGATGCCGCCGAAGGTGGGCTCCAGCGCGGCGATCAGGTCCACGAGCTTGTCCAGGTCGCGTTCGGCCACCTCCAGATCGAAGACATCGATGCCGGCAAACTTCTTGAACAGCACCGCCTTGCCTTCCATCACCGGCTTGGCGGCCAGCGGGCCGATGTCGCCGAGACCCAGCACCGCAGTGCCGTTGGTGACGACGGCCACCAGATTGCCGCGCGCGGTGTAGCGGTAGGCGTTGGCCGGATCGGCGACGATTTCTTCGCAAGCCGCCGCCACGCCGGGGCTGTAGGCCAGCGCCAGGTCGCGCTGGTTGGTCATCTGCTTGGTGGCGGTGACGGTCAGTTTGCCGGGCACCGGAAACTCGTGGTACTCCAGCGCCGCGCGCCGGAATTCATCGTTCTGGCGCGGGTCGCTGGTGGCTTCCGGACGCGATCCAGGCGCGGCGCTTCGGTCTTTTGGTGTGCTCGACATGGTGGGCTCGTCTCTCCTCGGTCCTGGAATGTCTGATTCAAATGATAGGGGCCAGCATGCGCCGGCTTTGGTGCCGTCGCCATGGGCACAAGTGCGTAGCGGCCGGCCGGTTTCGAGCGGCGGCGGCACGCGCTTGGCACCTGTCCATAATCGTCCGAGCCCACGACTGGAGGCGCCTGCAGGCGCGCGATTGCAGATGCCCGGCGAGTTCGACCTGATACGCGACCACTTCACCCGGCCGGCGCGGCGGGCGGTGCTGGGCGTGGGTGACGACTGCGCCTTGCTCGCGCCGAAACCTGGCATGCATCTGGCCATCTCCAGCGACATGCTGGTCGAAGGCCGCCATTTCCTGTCGACCGTTCCGCCGGCGCGCCTGGGGCACAAAGCCCTGGCGGTGAACCTCAGCGATCTGGCCGCTTGCGGTGCCGAGCCGATGGCCTTCACGCTGGCGCTGGCCCTGCCGCGTGCCGATCCGGCCTTCGTCCGACCGTTCGCAGAAGGGCTGCTGGTGCTGGCCGATGCGCACGAGATCGAACTGGTCGGCGGCGACATCACCGCCGGGCCGCTCAACATCTGCATCACCGTGTTCGGTCAGGTTCCCGCAGGTCAGGCATTGCTGCGCAGTGGCGCCCGTTGCGGTGATGACCTCTGGGTCAGCGGCCGGCTCGGCGACGCGCGACTGGCGCTGGAGGTCTTTCGCGACACGGTGGCGCTGTCTGGCGCCGACTTCGACACCGTGCGGATCGCGATGGAACAGCCGCAGCCGCGCGTGGCACTCGGCATGGCGCTGCGCGGTGTGGCCAGCAGCGCCATCGACCTCAGTGACGGCTTGCTCGGGGACCTGCGCCATGTGTTGACCGCGTCCGGCGTGGGCGCTCGCGTCGATGTGCACGCGCTGCCGCGCAGTGCGGTGCTGGCGGCCTTGCCGCTTGCGCTGCAGTACACCTGCCTGTTGGCTGGCGGCGACGATTACGAACTGCTGTTCACGGCACCGGCGGCGCGGCGCGAGGCGGTCATGGCCGCAGGCGCTATGGCAGGCGTAACTGTGACCCGTTGCGGTTCGATCGAAACCGGCACAGGCGCGCGCGTGGTCGACCGCCACGGATTGCCGGTGGCCGCGGCGTTCCGTGCCTTCGACCATTTCGCTGACTGACTGGCGCAGGCGCTCCCATTTCATGTCCGCATCGATGGCCACCCCGGTCCGACCCGACAGCCGCTTCCTGCTGCGCCACCCGGCGCACTGGATCGCGCTCGGCTTCGGCAGCGGACTGGCGCCACGCGCCCCCGGCACGATCGGCACGCTGTGGGGATGGGCTGCGTTTCTGGTGCTCTCGCAGTGGCTGTCGCAATCCGGTTGGGGATTCGTGATCGCGGCGTCGTTGCCGATTGGCTGGTGGGCCTGCACCCGCACCGCGCAGCATCTGGGCATCGCCGACCCGAGCGCGGTGGTGTGGGACGAGGTGGTGTCGTTCTGGATCGTGCTGTGGCTGCTGATGCCCGCGCCGCTGGCGCTGCAGGCGCTGGCATTCGGGTTGTTTCGATATTTCGATGCAGCAAAGCCAGGACCGATCGGCTGGGCCGACCGCCGCTTCAAACTGCGCCCCGGCGAGGCCATCGGCTGGCGCCAGGGCTTCGGCATCTTTTTCGACGATTTGTTGGCGGCTGGGTGCACGTTGCTGACGCTGGCGATCGGTGTTGCGCTGTGGCGGTTGCAGTGATCGAGATGCCGAACCCGACCCTGTCGTTGACCCTTGCGCTGGCCGATGGCTTGCGTCGCAGCGGGCAGCGCATGGCCACGGCAGAAAGTTGCACCGGCGGACTGATCGCAGCCGCCTGCACCGCGCTCGCCGGCTCCAGCGACTGGTTCGAGCGCGGTTTTGTCACCTACAGCAATGCCGCCAAGATCGAGCTGCTGGGGGTACCTGCGGGGCTCATCGACGCCCACGGCGCAGTCAGCGAAGTGGTGGCCCGCGCGATGGCGCAAGGAGCGTTGGCGCGCGCCCCGGTGCAATGGGCGGTGGCTGTCACCGGCATCGCCGGTCCCGGTGGCGCGGTGCCGGGCAAGCCGGTGGGCACGGTGTGGCTGGCCTGGGGCAAAGCCGAAGATCTGCGCACCGAATGCCTGCAACTGCCCGGCGACCGCAGCGCGGTGCGAGACGCCACGGTGCAAGCCGCGTTGCAGCGTCTGGTCGAGATGGTGCAGCCATGAAGGTGCTGTTGTGCGGCGAGATGGATAGCGTCGACAGCGAGTCCTGGACGCGGGCGCTGACTGCAGCGATGCCCGAAGCCGTTTGGCTCGACCTGGCTGCCGCCCGGCGGGACCCGGACGCCGTTCAGGCAGCTGTGGTGGCCAACCCCGCGCCCGGCTGCTTGCAGGGCTTGCCCAATCTGCGCTTGATCCAGAGCCTGTGGGCCGGTGTGGACCGTTTGCTTGCCGACACCAGCCTGCCGGTGGGTGTGCCGATCGCGCGCATGGTCGACCCGACCTTGAATGCCGCGATGGCCGAGACCGCGCTGTGGGCGGTGCTGTCGCTGCACCGCGGCTATTTCGACTACGCGCAGCAACAGCAGGTTCGGCAATGGCAGCTGCTGCCCCAGCGCCGTGCCGACGAATGCAGTGTGCTGGTGCTGGGGCAGGGCCAGATGGGCCTGGCCGCCGCCGAACGGCTGGCGCAACAGGGATTTCTGGTGCGCGGCTGGCGGCGCGACGACATCCCGCTGCCCCGCTTGCTGGCCGACACGCATGTGGTGGTCAACCTGCTGCCGCTGACCCCCGCCACGCGCGGCTTGATCGATGCCGAGTTCCATGCGGCGCTGCCGCGCGGCGCCAGCCTCGTGAACCTGGGCCGCGGTGGGCATGTGGTCGACGCCGACCTGTTGGCGGCGCTGGACAGCGGGCACCTGAGCCGAGCGGTGCTGGATGTGTTTCACACCGAGCCGCTGCCCGATGACCATGCGTTCTGGACCCATCCGCGCATCACGGTGCTGCCGCACGCCGCTGCCCTGACCGACCCGCGCAGCGCCGCGGTGGTCGCCGCAGCCAACCTGAGAGCGGCCCGCGATGGCCGGCCGCTGTCGCATCCGGTGGAGCGGCTGCGCGGGTATTGATCCGATCTGCCGCGCGGCGCGGCGCGGTGCCAGCTCAGGCTCTCAACGCAAGCGGTGCCTGCAGGTGCCGGGCCGCAGGCCGCGAGCTTGATGGCGGTGCCGTTGCGGAATCCGACAGCGCCAACAGCACCAGCCGGCGCAGCGCTTGCCAAGGATCGTGCGGCCATTGGCGGTGGCGCAGTCCTTTGACGATGCCGTCGCAGAGGCTGGCAGCGGTCAACAACTCGGCCAGCTGCGGACCACGCAAGAGCGGCAGGGCGCGCTCGAAGATCCGCTCCTTGGCGCCCCAGATGCGGGCTTCGCGCAACGCCAGGGGCATCGGCCGGCCGCTGTCCAGCAACTCGCGTGCGCGTGCCAGCGCGCGGATGTCGTCGGCCAATGTCCAGTGCACCAGCACTGCGGCTTCGCCTTCGGCCTGCAGGGCGTCCAGCATGCGCAGCGCACGGGCCACCTGGCGGGTCCAGATGGCTTCGGACAAACCGCCGAGGTCGTAGCGCGCGACATCGAGCACTGCAGACTCGATCTGGTCCGAACGCAGCTCACCTGCCGGGTGCAGCAGCGCCAGCTTCTGCAGCTCCTGGTGGGCAGCCAGCAGGTTGCCTTCAACCCGGTCGGCGAAAAATGACAGCGCGCGTTGGCCTTCTTCGCCCTCCGGCACGCGCTGGCCTTGGCGTGCCAGGCGTTGCGCCAGCCACGCGGGCATCTGCCGGCGCTCGGGTGGCTCGACGCGCAGCGTCAGGCCTGCAGCGTCCAATGCGCCGAACCACGCCGACTTCAACGCGCTGCCGTCGAGCCGCGGCAGCTGCACGATCGTCACCACGCCTTCCGGGATCGCCGCGCAATAG
>JBBSPW010000201.1:0-6396 GCA_038258365.1 Burkholderiales bacterium
ACACGTTCGGGTGGCGGCCGTCGAAGCAGTCGATGTAGCTGATGTACTTGAAGCGGTTGACCCAGCGGTCCAGCCCCAGCAGGTTGAAGTTGGTGGCGCTGATGAAGTAGATCGGCCGCTCATTGCGGTGAAACATCAGCTTCAGATCGGAAATGGTCTTGACGGTGTGTTGGGCAAGATGGGCGGACGGTGTGTTCGGGGCCATGTGCGTTCTCCTCCGTTGGGGTCAAGGGTGTTCAGCTTTCGACTTTGCTGACGGTGGCGGGCACCGTTTCCAGTTGCTTGTCCAGCGGCTGCGAGGTGGTTTGCGATCCGCGCTCGACCGGGAACGCAGCGCGCCCGGCTTCGGCCAGCGACGCCCGTGCAGCGGTCAACTCACCCACCCGCGCCAGTGCCGCAGCACTGAAGATGCGGAAGCCCAACTCGGGTCTGAAGCCGTGGATTTCCTTCACATCCAGCGCGGCCATGAACTGCAGGATCGCAGCGCTGATGACCTGCCCCGGCACCAGGATCGGGAAGCCCGGCGGATACGGAATCACGAACAAGGCCGACACCAACTCGCGCCCGGCTTTGATGGCCTTTGCGGCATCGGGCATGTCGATGTACTCGCAGTTGTCGTCGTCGTAGCTGAGAAAGAAAGCGCTTCGGATGTGGCCGTCGCGCGTTTGCGCCACGCCTTCGGCACTGCTGACCCTGAAAGCGGCGTGAAATGCCGAGAAATCGGGCAGCGGCGGCTGCTCAAGGGTGAGGGACTTGACCCGCTTGTCGTGGATGCGGCGCTCGATGGCGCTCATGTCGGCCACGCGGCTGTCGATGTCGCGGGCGATCTTGATCAGCACTTCGATCAGGTAGGCCACCGCCGACCGCGTGCTGCCGATGTTGGTCATGAAGAGCACCGTGTTGCGCGAGGTCTTGTTGATCTGGATGCCGTACTTGTCCATCAGGTACTGGTTCTTGAAGGTGTCGCCGTCGACCCCTGTCGCGCCGATCGCCAGGGTGGCGCGTGAAGGGTCCATCGCAAACTCGTCGGTGCGCCAGGCAGCTTCCAGGTTGTTCCAGCCGGTCTCTGCGTTGTAGTAGCTCTCGACACCCGACTCGCGGTAAGCATCGGGCACCAGATCGCTGACGCGCAAGAAGCGCATGTACTTCTTGAGAAGCGGATGCGCCAGCACCTGCTCGCGCAAGGTCATCGCCAGCTCCAGCTGCCGCTGCACCAGCTCGTAGCCTTCGAGTTCGACCTGACGGCGGCCCACGTCCAGCGATGCCAGGATCTGGTAGTTCGGCGAGGTGCTGGTGTGGGTCATGTAGGCCTCGTGAAAGGCTTCTTCTGCCTTGTCCTTGAAGTCCTGGTCCCAGACATGGATCATCGACCCCTGACGCAGCGCGGTCAGCGTCTTGTGCGTGCTGTGGGTCGCATAGACCCGCACGCGGGTCACGGCGGGGTCGGGCATCAGCCGCGTGTCCAGCACATGGGCTTCGTCTTCCCAGGCCTCGGCGCCGCGCTCGCCTTCAAAGCTTGCCTTGAAGGCTGCATAGCGCTTGGCATAGCCCTCGGTTTTCATGCCGTCGTGCAGCTTGCGCGCGTTGGCCATTCCGGTGCGCTGGCGGTAGATCGGGTGGCAGCAGGCAAAGGCGAACCAGGCTTCGTCCCACAAGAACACCAGGTCGGGCTTGATCGCCAGGCATTCCATCATCACGCGCTCGACGTCGTAGACGATGCCGTCAAAGGTGCAATTGGTCAGCAGCACCAGCCGCACCCGGTTCAGGGTGCCGGCTTTGCGAAAGTCGAGCAGGGTTTGCTTGATGTGCCGAATCGGCACCGCGCCGTACATCGAATACTGGTCCAGCGGATAGCTGTCCAGATAAGCCACCTGCGCACCGGCCAGCACCAGACCGTAGTGGTGTGACTTGTGGCAGTTGCGGTCGACCAGCACGATGTCGTCGGGTCGCACCAGCGCCTGCACCACGATCTTGTTGGCGGTGCTGGTGCCGTTGGTGGCGAAGAAAGTCTTCTTCGATCCGTAGGCGCGCGACGCGTATTCCTGCGCCAGCTTCAGCGGCCCCACCGGGTCCAGCAGCGAATCGAGTCCACCTGAGGTCGCCGAGGTTTCGGCCATGAACAGGTTCATGCCGTAGAACTGCAGCAGGTCGCCGATCCAGTTGCTGTTCATGATCGACTTGCCGCGTGCCAGCGGCAGGGCGTGAAACACGCCTGTCGGTTGCTTGGCGTACTCGCGCAGCGCGTTGAAGAAGGGTGTGCGGTGGCGCTCACCGACCCCGCGCATGATCGAGCTGTAGAGCTCCACATGGTCTTCTTCACGGAAGAAGATGCGCTTGAAGGTGTCGCCACAGCGGGAAGCGATCTCCTCCACATTCATGTCGGTGGCCAGGTACAGGTCGAGTTCGGGCCGCAGAACGGCGATCTGACGGCCGAGCAGCAAGCCGCGTTCCGATTCGCCCAGCGACTCGATGTTGCCGTCGACGCTTTCCAGAAAACGCCGCAGCATGTCGTTGTGATAGACCGAACGAAACGGGAAGCCGTGGCGGATCACCACCGCTTGCAGGTTGAAATTCAGCAGGGTCGCGATCAGCGCGTCCTCGAAGCTCGGCACCACCACGATGTCGAAGATGAAGTCGTCGTCGGGGTTGCGCTTCTTGACCACGCGGCGGCGCAGGGCGTCTTCCTCGGCTTGCGACATCTCGTCGACGATCAGCACCTCGAAGTACGGGCGCGACAATTGCGCGGCGCGCTCGTCGTCGGTTTCGATCTGCGACGGACCATCGCCATCGCCGTCGATCACCGCCGACTCGTGGCGGTAGGTTTGCGCGGCCAGCATGCGGTGAATGCGGCGCGCGTTGTGGTGGGCGCGCACGAATTCGCCGCGGTCGATCCCCGCTTTGAGTTCGGTGAAAGCGCGCTTGCCCGGATAAGCCCAGTAGCTCTCCACCGGTTCCAGCGTGGCGGCCACCTGTCGCACACGGGCGCCGAGCTTGTCGATCGCCGGGTCATCACGGTCCAGGTCGACCAGCCTGCCCAGGTCATCGACCATGCCGATCCAACCGTCGGCGCGCATCTCCCAGATGCTGCGGTGTCGGCTCAGCGATTCGGTGACGGGTTGGTTGGCGGTGTTCTTGCGCTTGCTCATCTCGTTGTTCTCCTTCTGGTGCGCTCGGCAACAGGCAACGCGGTCGGGGGTCGGTCGAGAACTCAGTCCGGCTTCGTCAAGGGTCCCAGGCTCTTCAAGTACGCCTCCGGATCGGCGCCAGAAGCCACTCGGTGGTCGCCCGCGCGCCGGTACACATCGAACTCGACCTCGCGGTCTCTGAAGCTTTTCAGCGGCTGGCCCAGGTTGCTGCGCAGACCGCGTGTGCGTTCTCGGCGCACGCGGCTCAGGTCGACCTCGATGGGCATGATCGCGGCGCTGGCCTGCGCTTCATGCAGCACATACCCTGAGGGATCGCAGATGATCGAGCGGCCCACGCCGCCGTCGCCAACGCCGTTGACATCGAAAAAATACACCTGGTTCGTGACCGCCGATGCGCGGGCGATGGCGAGCTCCACCTCGCGGTCGATGGTGTCGGTCATGGTCGGATGCAGGATCACCTCGGCCCCCATCATCGCCAGCGTGCGGGTGGTTTCTGGAAACCACATGTCGTAGCAGATCGACACGCCGAAGCGGCCGACATCCGGCACATCGAACACACAGAATTCGTTGCCGCCGGCCACATCGCGCTCGTAGGGCCTGAACGGGAACAGCTTGCGGAACCGCCGCACCACCGTGCCTGACGGGTCGATCACCGGGGTGGTGTTGTAGACCCGGCCATCGGGCGCGGCTTCGAACATCGACCCCGGTATCAACCACAAACCGGTTTCGCGTGCCAGGGCACACAAACGCGCTTCGGTCGGGCCGGGCATCGGTTCGGCTTCATGACGCGGGCCCAACGCGGCCAGTTCCGAGAACAGCACCATCCGCACCCAAGGGAATCGGGTGCGGATGTGGCGCAGGTAGCCGGCCATGCGGTCGACGTTGTCCTGGAACGCAGACACGACCATCTGCACGCCGGCGATGCCATACAGCACGGCGTTGTCCCCCGCAGCGATCGGAACCGTCATGCGCCCAGACCCCCGAGACACAGGTACTTGATCTCCATGTACTCGTCCATGCCGTGGCGCGAACCTTCACGCCCCAGACCCGATTGCTTGACGCCGCCGAACGGCGCTTCGGCGGTCGAGATCAAGCCGGTGTTGACACCGACCATGCCCGACTCCAGCCGCTCGGCCACGCGCATCACACGGCCGATGTCGCGGCTGTAGAAGTACGCGGCCAAGCCGAACTCGGTGTCGTTGGCCTGGGCGATCACTTCGTCTTCGGTGTCGAATGCGAACAGCGGCGCCAGCGGGCCGAAGGTTTCCTCTCGTGCCACCAGCATGTCGGCGGTGGCACCCGCGACCACGGTGGGCTCGAAGAACAAGCCGCCAAGTGCATGCGGCTTGCCGCCCACCAGCACCTCGCCGCCCTTGGCGCGCGCATCGGCGACATGCTCTTGCACCTTGGCCAGCGCCTTCTCGTCGATCAACGGACCCGCGGTGACACCCGGCTCGGTGCCGGGGCCGACCTTCATCGCCTTGACCTTGGCCACCAGCTTCTTGGTGAAGGCGTCCAGCACCGGCCGCTGCACATAGATGCGGTTGGCGCAGACACAGGTCTGGCCGGTGTTGCGGTACTTGCTGACCATCACGCCCTCGACCGCCGCATCCAGGTCGGCATCGTCGAAGACGATGAAGGGTGCGTTGCCTCCGAGTTCCAGCGACAGCTTCTTGATGGTGTCGGCGCTCTGGCGCATCAACATGCGACCGACCTCGGTCGAGCCGGTGAAGCTGAGCTTGCGGACGAGCGGGTTGCGGGTCATTTCGCCGCCGATATCCTTGGCCGATCCGGTCAGCACCGACAGCAAACCCTTGGGCACACCGGCGCGGTCGGCCAGTTCGGCGAATGCCAGCGCAGAAAACGGGGTTTGCGTGGCCGGTTTGACCACCATCGAGCAACCCGCCGCCAATGCCGGGCCGGCCTTGCGGGTCAGCATCGCGGTCGGGACGTTCCAGGGCGTGATGGCAGCGGTGGTGCCCACCGGCTGCTTCAACGCCATCAGGCGGCGGTCACCGGCCGGAGCCGGGATGATGTCGCCATAGGTGCGGCGTGCTTCTTCGGCGAACCATTCGATGAACGACGCCGCGTACGCGATCTCGCCTTTGGCTTCGGCCATCGGCTTGCCCTGCTCGCTGGTCATGATCAGCGCCAGATCGTCGGTGTGAGCCAGCATCAGATCGTTGAGCTTGCGCAGGATCGCGCCACGTTCCTTGGCCGGCACCTGGCGCCATTGCTGCTGTGCCTTGTCGGCCGCTGCGATGGCGCGCACCGTTTCCTCGGTGCCGCACATCGGCACGGTGCCGAGCGTCTCGCCGGTGGCCGGGTTGGTGACGGCCACGGTCTTGCCACTGTCGGCATCGGCCCACAGGCCGGCCAGGAAAACCTGCTGCTTGAAGAGCGCGGGATCCTTCAGTTTCAGGGCTTGGTGCTTGGGGTTCGGGCTGTCTTTGGCCATGATGAGGGTCCTCGCTTCAATGCGCCTGCTTCATCTCGGCTGTCGCGGTCTTCATCGCGTCGGCCAAGATCGACAAGCCTTCTTCGAACACATCGTCCTGGATCGTCAGCGGATACAGGAAGCGAATCACGTTGGCATACACCCCGCAGGTCAGCAGCAGCAGACCGTTGTCATGCGCCAGTTGCTGCACGCGCTTGGTGAAGTCGGGATCGGGCGCAGGGTGGCCGTTGCAAGCGCCATCGGGCTTGCAGAATTCGACTGCCGACATCGACCCCAAGCCCCGCACTTCCGCAATCGCCGGCACGGTGGATTTCAGTCCGTCGAGCTTGGTCTTGAGCCGCTGGCCGAGTTGCTCGGCGCGCGCGCACAAGCCTTCGTCATCGATCGCGTCCAGCACGGCATGGGCAGCGGCCACAGCCAAGGCGTTGCCGGCATACGTGCCGCCCAATCCGCCGGGGGCTGGCGCATCCATCAGCTCGGCCTTGCCGGTCACAGCCGACAACGGCAGCCCCCCCGCCAGACTCTTGGCCATCGTCATCAGGTCGGGGACGACTCCGCAGTGCTCGCTGGCAAAGAGCTTGCCGGTGCGGCCGAAACCGGTTTGCACCTCGTCGACGATCAGCACGATGCCGTGGGTGTCGCAGAGCTTGCGCAGCGCCTGCATGAAGTCTTTCGGCATCACATAGAAGCCGCCTTCGCCTTGCACCGGCTCGACCAGGATCGCTGCCACTTGGGTGGGTTCGATATCGGCCTTGAAGAGGCGCTCGATCGCCATCAGCGAATCGGCGGTGG
>JBBSPW010000202.1:0-6331 GCA_038258365.1 Burkholderiales bacterium
GCCGAAGATCCGACGGCACCCGATGCATCGGACCGTTTTCGCGAACTCGAAGCATCGGCTGCGTCGGCACTGGCGCTGCTGGCACGCCTGCCGCCTGCGCCCGAGCGCTGAGCCGGCGAATTCAATCGGCCGAGTGCGGGAAACCGGGCCGCGGCTTGGCCCTGCTCTGGCCCCGGTGGCCGCGACCCGTCTTTACAGCCCGGTGTCGATCCCCGATACTCGGGCGCAATGATAGATACAAATGTAGTTTCCGCAGCAGCCCTGGGCGAACAGGATCTTCATTGGTTCAGAGAGGGCACGCACGGCCGCCTGTACCAGAAGCTGGGCTGCCATCCTCACCCCGATCCCCAGCAACACACCGCACGCTTTGCGGTGTGGGCGCCGAACGCCGAAGCCGTTTCGGTCATCGGCGATTTCAACGACTGGCGGGGCGATGCCCACCCGATGCACCCGCGCGGAGATGGCTCGGGGCTCTGGGAAACCGAGGTCGACGGGGTGGTGCATGGCCAGCGCTACAAGTTCGGCATTCGCACCCGCAGCGGTCAATGGCTGGAGAAGGCCGATCCCTTCGCCCGCCATGCTGAACCGGCGCCTTCAACGGCTTCCGTGGTCTGGAAGCAGAAACCCTACCAATGGGCCGACGCCGGGTGGATGAAGAGCCGCGCGCCGCACAACGCCTTGACCGCGCCGTTTTCGGTTTATGAGGTGCATCTGGGGTCTTGGCGGCGCGGCGAAAACGGTCAGATGCTGGACTACCGCAGTGCGGCCCGCTTGCTGGCCGACTACGTGGTGCGGATGGGCTTCACCCATGTGGAGCTGATGCCCATCACCGAGCATCCGTTCTATGGATCGTGGGGCTACCAGACCACCGGCTACTTCGCTCCGACCTCGCGCTATGGCACGCCGGAGGACTTCAAGTTCTTCGTCGACACCCTGCACCAGGCCGGCATCGGCGTGTTGCTCGACTGGGTGCCTTCGCACTTTCCGGCCGATGCGCACGGTTTGTCGGTGTTCGATGGCACCCACCTGTACGAACACGAGGACCCGCGCCAGGGCTTCCATCCGGAATGGAATTCGTCGATCTTCAACTACGGTCGAAACGAGGTGCGCGCCTTTCTGCTGTCCAGCGCGATGGTGTGGCTGGACGAATTCCACATCGACGGGCTGCGGGTCGATGCAGTGGCGTCGATGCTGTACCTGGACTACTCGCGCAAGGAAGGCGAGTGGATTCCGAACCGCTTCGGCGGCCGCGAAAACCTGGAAGCGATCTCGTTCTTCAGGATGCTCAACGAAGCCGTTTACCGCGACTATCCCGACACCCAGGTGATCGCCGAGGAATCCACCGCCTGGCCGATGGTCTCGCGCCCCACCTACCTGGGCGGGCTCGGCTTCGGCATGAAATGGAACATGGGGTGGATGCACGACACCCTGAGCTATTTTTCCGAAGACCCGATCAATCGCCGCTGGCACCATGGCGAGCTGACGTTCTCGCTGATCTATGCCTTCAACGAGAACTTCATGTTGCCGCTCTCGCACGATGAGGTGGTGCATGGCAAGGGTTCGCTGATCAACAAGATGCCAGGTGATGCGTGGCAGCAGTTCGCCAACCTGCGCTTGCTGTTCGGCCACATGTGGACCCACCCCGGCAAGAAGCTGCTGTTCATGGGCGGCGAATTCGGCCAGCGCCGTGAATGGAACCACGACGACGCGCTGGAATGGTGGGCGCTGGACAACAACGGCCATGCCGGGGTGCAGCGCTGGGTCGAGGATTTGAATCGGCTCTATCGCACCGAAGCAGCGATGCACGAGCTGGACTTCGACCAAGCCGGGTTCCAGTGGGTCGAGAGCAACGACGCCGACCAGAGCGTGCTCAGTTTTCTGCGCAAGGCCGTCGATGGCTCGGTGTTGCTGGTGGTGGCCAACTTCACGCCGATGCCGCGCGACAACTACATCGTCGGCGTGCCCCAGCAGGGCCATTGGCGCGAACGCCTCAACAGCGACGCCACGTTGTACGGCGGCAGCGGGATCGGCAACCAGGGCGGCGTGTCGACCGTGCCGCTCTCGGCGCATGGCCACTTTCACGCATTGAACCTGCGCTTGCCGCCGCTGGGCATGCTGGTGCTGCAACTCGAAGGAGCCGCGCCGTGAGCGGCTTCAGGACAGCGGCGCCGAAGGCAGGCTCCAGGGCCGCCCCGATCCCGGTCCAGGCAACCACCGCCGCGGCGTTGGCCGCGCGCGCACCGACCGCTGCGGTGCAAGCCACCGCCACGGCGGCGGGCGTGCATCCGATCGGCTTCGACGACGGCCGCGTGCGCGTGGTCATCGAGACCATCACCCCATCTGTGGACGGTGGCCGCTTCCCGATCAAGCGTGTGTTGGGCGACGCCGTCGTTGTCGAAGCCGACTGTTTCGGCGATGGCCACGATGTGGTGGCTTGCGCCCTGCACTGGCGCGCCAACGTCGATGCACCCTGGCAGCAGCTTCCGATGGTGGCGCTGGGCAACGACCGCTGGCGCGCATCGTTCAGCGTCGACGCGCTCGGTTTGTGGCAGTACCGGGTGCAGGCCTGGGTCGACCCGTTCCTGTCTTGGCAGCACGATTTCAAACGCCGCATCGAGCCGGACGATGTGCGCATCGCGGCACAAACCGGGGCGCACCTGATCGACGAAGCCGCCAAGCGCGCGAAGGCCGCTGCGAGCAAGTCCGGGGGGGGCGCAAACGACCTGCGGCTGCTCGCCGACTGGGCGGCCGAACTCGGCGCCGCTGCCACGCCTGCGGTCACCGACACCGAAGCGCTGAAACGCATCGGCGGTGACGCCGACCGCGGCGCGGTCGCCGAACGCCACCCGGACTTGCGGCATGCCTTGTTCTATCCGCTGACCTTCGGCATCACGGTCGAGCCGGTGCGGGCTCGCTTCTCGACCTGGTACGAATTCTTTCCACGCTCGGCCTCAGACGACGCCGCGCGACATGGCACCTTCAGCGACTGCGAAGCCTGGCTGCCTTACATCCAGCGCATGGGTTTCGATGTGCTGTACTTTCCGCCGATCCACCCGATCGGGCGCAACCGGCGCAAGGGGCCGAACAACACCTTGCAGGCCAGTGCCGAGGATGTCGGCAGCCCATGGGCGATCGGCGCCACCGAAGGCGGCCACATGGCGATCCTGCCCGAATTGGGCACGCTGGACGACTTCAAGCGCCTCGCGCAAAAGGCCGGCGGCATGGGCATCGATCTGGCGCTGGACATCGCGTTTCAGTGCGCACCCGACCACCCCTGGGTCACCGAACATCCGGCCTGGTTCAAGAAGCGCGCCGACGGCAGCATCCAGTACGCCGAAAACCCGCCCAAGAAGTACCAAGACATCTACCCCTTCGATTTCGAAAGCGAAGACTGGGCCGCGATGTGGGAAGCGCTGGCGGGCGTGTTCGAGTACTGGATCCACCATGGCGTGCGCATCTTCAGGGTCGACAACCCGCACACCAAGGCGTTTCCGTTTTGGGAATGGTGCATCGCGCGCATCAAGGCCAAGTCGCCCGAGGTCATCTTCCTGTCCGAGGCCTTCACCCGGCCGCGCGTGATGCACCGCTTGGCCAAGGTCGGCTTCAGCCAGTCCTACACCTACTACACCTGGCGCAACACCAAGCAGGAGCTGACCGAGTACTTCACCGAACTGAGCCAAGGTCCCGGGGTCGAGTACTTCCGGCCCAACGTCTGGCCCAACACCCCCGACATCCTGCCTGGCGCGCTGCAGCAGGGCGGCCGGTCGATCTTCATGTCGCGTGTCGCGATGGCGGCCACGCTTGCCGCCAGCTACGGGATGTACGGACCTGCGTACGAATTGTCGGTTGGCACTGCGCTGCGCCCCGGTGGCGAGGAATACGGGGACTCCGAGAAATTTCAGCGCCATGTCTGGGATCGCCAGCGAGCCGATTCGCTCAGCGAATTCATCGGGGTGCTGAACAAGGCGCGCCACGAGAACCCCGCCTTGCAGAGCGACAGCGGGCTCGTGTTCCTGCCCATCGACAACGACCAGATGCTGGCCTACGCGAAGATGACGCCCGACAGGTCGAACATCATCGTTTGCGTGGTCAATCTGGACCCGAACCACACCCACAGCGGGTGGCTCGACATCGACTTGGCCAAGCTCGGCTTGGTCGAGCAGCAGCCTTACCAGATGCACGATCTGATCAGCGGCACGCACTTCCTGTGGCAGGGCTCGCGCAACTTCGTGCAACTCGACCCGCAGCGCTGCCCCGCGCATGTGATGAAGCTGAAGTCGCACCGGCGCCGCGAGAACGAGTTCGACTATTACGACTGAGCGCAGCACGCGTTCCGTCTGAGCGCCGTCCTCAGGTCACCTCGCACCTTTCGTAAAGGGGCGAGATGCGCCCTTCCCTCCACCTTCGATGAGCTGAAGCCTTGACCACGACCGACACCCAGATCGAGATCGCGACCTTGCCCACATCGCCCAACACGGCAACGCGTGAAGCGCCGACCGCCCGTGCCGGCGACCCGCAGTGGTACAAAGACGCGGTCATCTACGAGCTGCATATCAAGGCCTACGCCGATGCCAACGGCGACGGCATCGGTGACTTCCAGGGGCTGACGCAGCACCTGGACCATGTGCAGTCTCTGGGTGTCAACACCATCTGGTTGCTGCCGTTCTATCCCTCGCCGTTGCGCGACGATGGCTACGACGTGTCCGACTACGAAGACGTGCACCCTTCGTACGGCACGCTCGACGACTTCAAGGGGTTCCTGGCCGAGGCCCACCGCCGCGGCCTGCGGGTGATCACCGAGCTGGTAGTCAACCACACCAGCGACCAGCACCCGTGGTTTCAGGCCGCGCGCAAGGCGCCCAAAGGCTCGCCCGAGCGCGACTTCTATGTCTGGACCGATGACCCGGCGCTGTACAGCGGCACTCGAATCATCTTCACCGACACCGAGAAGTCGAACTGGACCTGGGACGAGGTCGCGGGCCAGTATTTCTGGCACCGCTTCTTCAGCCATCAGCCGGATCTCAATTTCGACAACCCGGTTGTCCTCGAGGCGATCCTGAAGACGATGGAGTTCTGGCTCGACATGGGAGTCGACGGCTTCAGGCTCGATGCGATTCCGTATCTGATCGAACGCGACGGCACCAGCAACGAGAACCTGCGTGAAACGCACGAGGTCATCAAGAAGGTGCGCGCCCGGGTCGAAGCCAAGTACCCAGGCCGCCTGCTGCTGGCCGAAGCCAACATGTGGCCCGAAGACGTTCGCGAGTACTTCGGCGACGACGACGAATGCCACATGGCGTACCACTTTCCGCTGATGCCGCGGATGTACATGGCGATCGCCCAGGAAGACCGCCACCCGGTGGTCGAGATCCTGCAGCAGACCCCGGACATCCCTGCCGGCTGCCAGTGGGCGATCTTCTTGCGCAACCACGACGAGCTGACGCTGGAGATGGTCACCAGCAAGGAACGCGACTACATGTACAGCATGTATGCGTCCGACAGCCGGGCCCGCATCAACCTCGGCATCCGCCGCCGCTTGGCGCCCCTGCTGGAAAACGACCAGGACCGCATCAAGCTGATGAACAGCCTGCTGCTGTCGATGCCCGGCACACCAGTGCTGTATTACGGCGACGAAATCGGCATGGGAGACAACATCTTCCTCGGCGACCGCGACGGGGTGCGCACCCCCATGCAGTGGACCAGCGACCGCAACGGCGGCTTCAGCCGCGCCGACCCGCAGCGCATGTACCTGCCGACGATCCAGGATCCGATCTACGGCTTCGAAGCGGTCAATGTCGAAGCGCAAGCTCGCGAAGGCACCTCGCTGCTGGCCTGGACCCGGCGCCTGCTGGCGGTGCGCGGCAGCACGCAGGCTTTCGGCCGCGGCGCTTTCCGCATGCTGCACCCCGGAAACCGCAAGGTGCTGGCCTACATCCGCGAGATCGGCGACGACGTGATCCTGTGCGTGGCCAACCTGAGCCGGGTGGCGCAACCGGTGGAGCTGGACCTGTCGCATTGGCGCGGCCGGGTGCCGGTGGAGATGATGGGGCGCAGCACCTTTCCGCCACTCGGAGACTTGAACTATCTGCTGACCTTGCCGAGCTATGGCTTCTTCTGGTTCAAGCTTTCGACCGATGCCGAGCCGCCCAAGTGGCACACCGAACAACTGCCGGCCGAAGACCTGCCGGTGCTGGTGCTGTTCGACAACTGGAGCAGCTTCTTCCGCAACAAGGTCGTGCCGTGGCGCATGGGGCTGGCCGAGAAGACCCGCAACCAACTCGAAACCGGACTGCTGCCGCATCATGTGCTGCGACAACGCTGGTATGCGGCC
>JBBSPW010000203.1:0-6272 GCA_038258365.1 Burkholderiales bacterium
CATGCCGCCGAACGCACGGTGGCGGCGATCCTGCGGGCCAGCGCGACCGCCTGAACCCCGCAAACCCGCACCCCTTTGCGCATGGCTGCAACCGACACCTCGTCCCCAAGGCGGCCCGCCTGGGCCTGGCGCGTGCGCCGGCCGCATCCGGCGTGGCTGCTGCTGTTCCTGCCGGTGATGCTGGCCGTGGCCTGGCGAGGTGACACGCGCGACACCGACACCTACATCGAGGCCTTCGCCCAGACGCTGAGCTTCCCGTCCGACCCGCTCGGCTACTACGGCAGCTTCGGCATGGAATGGGGTTTCGGCTTGTTGAGTTGGGTGTTCAACGGCATCGGCCTGGGGCCGGTGGCGCTGTTCTTCGTCTATTCGCTGGCCACCTTCTGGTTCCTGGCCATTGCGGCACGCCGTGTGGGACTGAGCCTGCCGGCGATCGCGCCCTACTACCTGGGCAGCTTCTTCCTGTTGCAACAGTTGATGCAGATTCGTCAGGGTGTCGGCATCGCCTTCGCGCTGGCAATGCTGACTCTGATCCCGGCCGGGCGCCTGCCGCTGTGGAAGGCGGCAGCGGCCCTGGTGGCTGCCGCCTGCATGCATGCCACCGCAGTGTTCCTGCTGCTGGGCGCCCGGTTGCTGCACCCGACAACGCCGAAGCCGACCCGCTTGCGACTGCTGCTGTGGTGCGGGGTCATCATCGCGTTCTCGGCGCTGGCAGCGCGTGCCTTCATGCAGCTGGATGTGATCAGTGCACTGGGGCGGCTCAGCGTGTATGCGGTGGACGAGGAATACAGCGCTGAACGCAGCCTGCTGGCACCGGCCAACATCCGCGCCGCCCTGCTGCAGCTGCTGTTCTTGATCGCAGCGCCACCGGTGCTGCTGCAAACCCGCGTGTACCGGCTGATGGTGGGCTTGTTCGCCGCCAGCCTGGGGCTGCGCCTGGGCTTCTACGACTTCCTGATCCTGAGCGCACGGCTGGCCTCGGCACTCGGCTTTGTAGAGGTGCTGCTGGTGCCGATGCTGGTGCGGGCGGCCGTGCAGCAGAAGGGACTCAGAATCGCGATCGCGACCGCCTATCTGCTGGTCCATGCCGCAGCAACCCTGACTTTGCAGGCACCGTACCTGATCGATGACTACCTCACGCCCTCGCATGCCGCCGCTGCGCCCTGACTTCTCGCCTCCCCAGGTGGCTGCGACCACTCACACCTGACGACCGCCTCGCCAGCATGCAGTTCGAATACCAGGCCCTGGGCGCCGACGGCAGCACCCAGCGCGGCGTCGAAGAAGCCGCGGTCGAAGCCGACGCCGTGGCGCAGTTGTTGCGCCGCGGTCTGACACCGGTGTCGATGCGTGCCGCACCGCGGCGCTTCGCCAGCGGCACCTTTGCGGGCGCCGGCGGCGGAACGACTGTCTGGCAGCGTCGCGAAAGCGCCGGCCGGGTCGCTTTGGTGCTGACGGTCCGGGAACTCGCTTCGCTGCTGGCGGCCGGCGTGACGCTCGAAGAATCTCTGCGAACCTTGATCCAGACCCGGCGCGGTCTGCATCTGGAGCCGGCGCTGACAGCGGTGCTGACGCAGGTGCTGGGCGGCGAACGCTTCTCCGCGGCAGTGCGAGAGCAAGTGGCCACCGGCTCGCTGGCCCTGCCGTCCTATGTCGTTGCGCTGATCTCGGCCGGAGAGTCGACCGGGGACCTGGCCAGCGCCCTGGGACGGGCAGCCGAACAGATGGAATTCGACGAGCAGGTGCGCGCCGAAACTTCGGAAGCGCTGGTCTACCCGGTGATCCTGATTACCGCGGGCATCGGAGCGGTGCTGTTCGTTTTTTCGTTCGTGGTGCCGCGTTTCTCTTCGCTTCTGGCGGGGCGCCGCGCCGAGTTGCCCTGGTTGTCGAGCGTGGTGATGGCCACCGGTGAAGCCGTCAATGCCCACGGCACCGCCATCGCGGTGGCGATCGGGGTGGCGGTTGCAGTCGCGGTGACGGTCTGGCGGCTGCTGGGCGGCGACCGCATCCGCAGCAGCCTGGCCTCGCTGCCGGTGCTGGGCGCCTGGATTCGCCAACAGGAGCTGTCGCGATGGACCGGCATGCTGTCGCTGATGCTGCAGAGCCGGGTGCCGATCCTGACCGCGCTCGACCTCACCGCCAACGCGGTGGGGCTGGCCGATGTGCGCAGCCGGCTGCGTGGGGCGATCGGTGACATCGGCCGCGGCGAACCGATGTCGCGCAGCTTCTCAGAGCGGCGCTTGCTGCCGGCCAGCGCACTGAGCATGGTGCGGGTGGGCGAGCAGACCGGGCAAGTGGGGCCGATGATGGGTCATGTGGCCCGGCACGCGCTGGAGCAGAACCGCCGCCAGCGCAAGCGCCTGGTGGCCCTGATAGAGCCGGCATCGATCCTGGTGCTGGGCGGTATCATCGCGGCCATCATCGTGGGCGTGGTGCTGGCCATCACGTCGCTCAACGACATTCGGTTCTGAACTTGCCTTCGCCCATTCGCCAGATCCCCACTGCCAGCCCATTCGTGGTGCCCACCCGGACCCGGTCCGGACCGCCGCGCGCAGCCGGGTTCACGCTGCTGGAGATGCTGGTGGTGCTGGTCATCATCGGCCTGATCGCCGGCTTGGTCGGCCCGCGGCTCTTCTCCAAGGTCGACTCGTCGAAAGTCCAAACCGCGGGCGTGCAGGTCAAGTTGCTGCGCGGCGCCATCGAAACCATGCGGCTGGACTTGGGCACTTACCCCCCCGGCGATGTGGGTTTGGCGATGTTGGTGACACCGCCTTCGGACCCCGCGCTGCGCCAGCGTTGGAAGGGTCCCTATCTGGACGAAGCCGTGCCGCTGGACCCCTGGGGCAACGCTTACCAGTACCAGATTCCGGGCGACAACGGCCATGCCTTCACGATCGTGTCGCTGGGGGCCGATGGCAAGGCGGGTGGTGAAGGCAACGACGCCGACATCGGCCGCGTCGGCAACACCATCCCCGCTCAGCGCTGAGCCTTCGGACCATGTGCAGAGGCCCCGCAAGGGCCGGCAGGCAGCCCGGCTTCACCTTGTTGGAAGTGCTGATCGCGCTGGCGATCGTTGCGCTGCTCGCAGCAGTGGCACTGCCCGGCATGGCCCGCCGCCTGGACTCGGCCTTCGCCGACGCAGACCTGCAGCAACTCGGCAGCAGCGCCCAGGGGCTGCCAGCCCGGGTTGCCACCCTCGGCATCGATCTGTTGCTGGACCAGCAAGCACTGACCGTGGCACTGCCCGACGGCAATCCGCCCATCGACATCCCAAAAGGCTGGACTGCGACGGTCGAAACCGCAGCCCGATTCTGGCATTCCACGGCCTGCGCCGCAGGGTCGGTTCTGGTCACACAGAGCAGCGCCGGCCGCCGCTGGCGCATCACAGTGGCGCACCAGACCTGCGCCATTGGCCTGACCGAGCTGGAATGACGCCTGCCAACCGCCGAAGCACCGGCGCGCGATTGCAGCGCGGGCTGTCGCTGATCGAGGTGGTGGTGGCGCTGGTGGTGATATCCGGCTTCGGTGCCGCACTGTTCGTGTGGGCGGGCCAGACACTGCAGACCGCGTCGCGCGCGGCCCAGGTGCAGCAGGAAGTCGAAGTCGAACGCAACGTGACCGAACTGGCCACCAGCCTGAACCCGGCGGACCGCCCGAGTGGCGAATGGGTCACCCCCACCCACCGCTACCGCTGGCAGACAGTGGCCGAGCGCAGCAGCAGTGACCAGGCGCGTCACCCGATGGGCCTCGGGCCCTACCGCATCACGCTCTACGACGTGCGCTTCAGCGTCGAAGACATGGAAGCCCGCGGCGAGCCGCTGGTGACGCACCGCGATGTGGCCGGCTATCTGCAGGTGCGCGCCAAATCAAAGGGACCGCCGGGCTTCGCGCCGGCCACGCCGTGAAGGAGCATGCCAGATCGACGCGGCACCGCTCGGACCAGAGCGGCTTCTCGCTGCTGGAAGTGCTGGTCACCGTGGTGATCTTCGCCCTGCTGTTCTCGGTGCTGATGGCCGGCTGGTACCAGTCGTTGCAGGCGCAGCAGCGGCTGACGGCTGCTGCAGACCAGATCCGCGAGCAACAGCAGTTCTCGATGGCGCTGCGGCAGCTGGTGACCGAACTGCAGACCGCGCCGGACCGGGACGGACTCGTCTTCACCGGCGACCGGCGCGGCTTCATCGGCGAAACCGCCTCGTCGCTGACCCCGGGTCTGGGGTCGGCGCCGGTGGCGACATCGCTGCAGTTCAAGAATGCCGACGCCGGGCTGCGGTTGCGCATCGAGCACCCGGGCGAGCCCCCCACCGACTACCCCTGGCGTCTGCAACTGGCCGAATTCCGCTATGCCGATGCGGGTGGAACCTTGCACGACAGCTGGCCGGCGCCATCGACCACTGCTTCGCTGTCCGGCGCACCCACCGGCAATGGCGGGCCGCCGAAAACCATCCCGTCGCTGATCCAGCTCACGGTCCAGTTCCAGGATCAGGCCCGGCCGATGACGCTGCTGATGGCGCCGCGCGCCAGTGCATGGGTGCTGCCCGAGCCCTCGTCCCTGTTCGGCAATCCCACGCCCAACTGATGCCCGCTCGACAGCCCCACGCGCCCACGCGGCCATCGACCGCGCCTCGCAGCCGCCGCCATCGCACGCGGGGCTTCGTGCTGCCGATCACGATCGTGACGCTCGCGATCGTGGCGGTCGGCGTGGCGGTGATGTCGCACCGCAGCGACCAGTTGCGCGCGCTGGTGCTGGCATCGCGCCAGGAGCAGCAAGCAGCGGTGGAGGTGCACAACGCAGTCGCTCAGGCGCTGGTGCTGATGGGCACGCGCTACCGACGCGGCAGCCGCCTGGGCGACATCGAGATCGACGGCCGCTGGTACCGCAACGCCGCCGGCACCTTCGTGCGCTATCAGGACGCCGCCGGTCTGATGAGCCTGCGCCGGGCCACCGAGCCCGACCTGCAGGCGCTGCTGGCCACACTGGGTCTGCCACCCGAGCAGATCCCGGCTCTGGTCGATGCCCTGCTGGACTACGCCGACGCCGATTCGCTGCGCCGCCTGAACGGCGCCGAGGCGCCGGCCTATGTCGAAGCCAAGCTGCCGCCGCCGCGCAACGCGCTGTTGGTCACGCCGATGGAGCTGCGGCGCATCGCGCGCTGGCGCGATCTGGACGAAGCCACGCTGCAACGCGTGATCGCCAACACCAGCATCACCAACATCGGCACCGTCAACCGCAGCACCGTCAGTGCACCGGTGCTCGCCGCGCTGGGCGGCACCGACCTGGCGACCGCCCGTACCCTGTTGGCGCTTCGTCCGCCTGGCGAGCCGGTGGCCATAGAATCGTTGCCCAACCTGGCCGGCGGCAGTTTCCTGGCTGCCGGCCGCTTCATGACGCTGCCGTCGCCATCGACGCTGTTGACGGTCTGCCCCGCATCGGTTGCCTGGTGCCAGGCCCTCAGTCTGACGGCCACGTTCGATCTTGGCGAAGGACCCTGGCATGTCGACTACAGCGTGCGACTGATGCGCACCGAACCCCTGCCCCGCGCAGACGCGGTTGCGACGTTGCCGATTGCCGTTCCGTCCGGGCCGCCTGCTCCCATTCGCTCGCCGTTCGGCGCCATTCAATGACGAGCAGCGCCGTTGGCGCCGGCCCCGCCCGCGGCCGCCCGGGGTGGGTCGGCCTGCGCCCGACACGCGCTGCGGTGCCCCGCCGCGACGCCACCTTCGTGCGTCTGCCGATGCCCGGTGTCGCGCGGCGTCAGCTGGCGGGCGCCCTTCGGCTGCAATTGACGCAGTACCAGCACAGCGGCTTGTTCGGCTATGTCTGGCGGCAGCAGCACGACGGCATGGTGGCCGCGTGGATGTGGCCGATCGCTTCCGCGGCGCGGAGCCCCCGCCAGAGGGGCGCCTGGCCGGAGCCCGCGACGGAAGTGCCGGGCGCCGGGCTCCGGCTTCTGCAGCGGGAAGGTGGCGCCGAAGCCCAGCACTGGAACGCGGCAGGCGATCTCATCCACAGCCGCTTTTTCGGCGGCGCCACCACCGATGCCGGCTGGCTCGCCTTCGTTCGCGGTTGCGGGCTGGATCCAGACGCACATCCGCTTCCGGCTCCGGTCGCGGCGACAGCGCTGCCGCGTGGCGACGCGGGTTGGCATGCGGCAGACAACCTGCCCGCCGCAGACCCCTGGAAAGGCTGGGGCTGGAAGGCCGTGCTGGTGGCTGTGGTTGCGGTGATCGCCGCTGGTGCGGGTGCCCACTTGCAAGCCCGCCGCCAGTTGCAAGAG
>JBBSPW010000204.1:0-6264 GCA_038258365.1 Burkholderiales bacterium
CGATGCTGAAACTGGTGCAGCTGCAAAGCTTCGCCAAGCGCAAGCCGCACCAGCTCTCGGGCGGACAGCAACAGCGCGTGGCGCTGGCCCGCTGCCTGGCGCGTCAGCCGCGCATGTTGCTGCTGGACGAACCGCTGGGCGCGCTCGACAAGAAGCTGCGCGAGCAAACGCAGATCGAGCTGGTGGCGATCATCCGTGAGGTTGGCGTGACCTGCGTGATGGTCACGCACGACCAGGAAGAAGCGATGACGATGGCGACGCGCATCGGGGTGATGAACCAGGGCCGGCTGCTGCAGGTGGACGCGCCGGCGGACATCTACGAAACGCCGGCCACGCGCTTCGTGGCCGAGTTCATCGGCACTGTCAACCTGATCGAGCGCAATGGCCGCACCGTCGCCCTGCGACCCGAGAAGATCGCACTGTCGCGCGAGCGACCGCCGGGTGGCGGTTCAGACAGCGGTGGCGGTTGCGTTCACGGCACCGTGCGCGCCCGTTCGTACTTCGGCAGCACCACCCTGTTCCATCTCGACATCGAAGGTGGATCGACCCTCAAGGCCAGCGTCGCCAACAGCGCCAGACACCACGACCACGACTACCGCGATGGCGACACGGTCTGGGCGCACTGGACCGCCGATGCGCAAATGGACCTGGCTGCATGAGCCGCAGGTTCTGGCACCCGTCGGGGCGCGCGCTGGTGATCGGTGTGCCTTTCGCTTTCCTGCTGCTGGTGTTCCTGCTGCCGTTCTTGAACATCGCCAAGATCAGCGTGTCGTCGATGGGTCTGGTGGCGGTGCAGGACGTGCTGAGCTTCGTCGACGGGGTGCCCCAACTTGCGGTCAAGTTCTCGAACTATGTCTTTCTCGCCAGCGATTCGCTCTATGTGGCGACCTACCTGTCGAGCCTCAAGTACGCCGCCATCACCACCGTGCTGTGCTTGTTGCTCGGATATCCCTTCGCCTACTTCATGGCGCGCGCCAGACCCGGGCTGCAACCGGCACTGTTGATGGCGGTGATGCTGCCCTTCTGGACCTCGTTCCTGCTGCGGGTCTATGCCTGGCGCGGCCTGCTGACCGAAGACGGCTGGGCTTTCGATGCGATTGTGGGCAGCGGGCTCGACCAGGTGCTGGCGCAGCTCGGCATGATCGGCTCGCCGGGGCGGCTGATGCACACTCCGTTCTCGCTGGTGCTGGGCATGACCTACACGTACCTGCCCTTCATGGTGCTGCCGCTCTACAGCAACCTCGCCAAGTTGGACCTGCGTTTGCTGGAAGCCGCAGCCGACCTGGGGGCCACGCCCTGGGTGGCGTTCTGGCGAGTGACGGTGCCGCTGTCGCGCGCTGGCATCGTCGCCGGGTCGATGCTGGTCTTCATCCCCTGCGTGGGGGAGTACGTGGTGCCCGAACTGCTGGGCGGACCCGAGACGCTGATGATCGGCCGGGTGCTGTGGGACGAGTTTTTCTCCAACAACGACTGGCCGATGGCGTCGGCGGTCGCGGTGGTGATGGTGTTGTTGATCATCGTGCCGCTGGCGCTATTCAACAACGCGCGGTCACGCACCGCAGCTGCGCCATGAAGCAAGGCAGCGCCGCACGCCTCAACCGCAACTTCGGCCGCGCCTGGTTGCTGGCCGGATTCGCCTTCCTGTATCTGCCGATCGCCGCACTGGTGATCTATTCCTTCAACGACTCGCCGATTCCCAACCAGTGGCGCGGCTTCACGCTCAAGTGGTACCGGGCGCTGGCCACCGACTCCGAGTTGATCGACGGGCTCAAGCTCAGCTTGTCGATCGCGTTCCTGACCGCCTGCGCATCGGTGGTGCTGGGCGCGATGGCCGCGTTTGCGTTGACTCGCTACAGGCGCTTCTTCGGCCGCACCTTGTTCTCGGGCATGGTGGCTGCGCCGCTGGTGATGCCTGAAGTGGTGATCGGCTTGTCGCTGCTGTTGATGCTGGTGGGCGTGCAGAACGTGTTCGGCTTCCCCGACAAGGGGGCCTGGACGATCGGCCTCGGCCACCTTTTGCTGGGGGTCGCGTATGCGACCGTGGTAGTGCAGGCGCGGCTGCAGGCACTCAACCCGCAACTCGAAGAAGCCGCGCTGGACCTGGGTGCGAAACCCGCGCAGGTGTTCTGGCTCGTCACGCTGCCGATCATTGCGCAAGCGCTGGTGGCGGCCTGGTTGCTGACCTTCACGTTGTCGCTGGACGATGTGGTGCTGTCGGCTTTCCTTTCCGGGCCGGGCTCGACCACGATGCCGCTGGTGATCTTCTCGCGTGCCAGACTCGGGCTCAACCCCAGCGTGAACGCGATCGCCACGCTGGTGATCGCGGGGGTGGCGGTGGGGGTGCTGGTGGCCAGTTGGTTCATCGCCCACCAGGAGCGGCAACGCCAGCGCGAGATGGCCGCTGCCAACCGGGTCTGATGTCCCGGTCGAGGGGCTCCCTTCGACGCACCCCCTGATCTGCCCGAACAACCGACCGGAGAATCCCATGGCAACCCCACCAACACGACCCACTGTCGACTGGCATGCGCGTGCTGCCGAGCTGCAGATCGACGGCCGCGCATTCATCGAAGGCGAACGTTGCGCTGCCACCAGCGGCCAGACCTTCGACTGCCATTCGCCGATCGACAACCGGCTGCTGGTCGCAGTGGCGCGCGGTTCTGCGGCCGATGTCGATGCCGCCGTGACCAGCGCGCGCCGCGCCTTCGACGACGGCCGCTGGGCGCAGCAGGCCCCGGCGCAGCGCAAGCGCGTGCTGCAGCACTTCGCCGAGGCGATCCTTGCGGCACGCGATGAACTGGCGCTGCTGGAAACGTTGGACATGGGCAAGCCGATCCAGCATGCCTTGAACGTCGACGTGCCGGCCACCGCTCGCTGCATCGCCTGGTATGGCGAGGCAGTGGACAAGATCTACGACGAGATCGCACCCACCGGCCGCATGGCGCTGGCGCTCATCACCCGCGAGCCGGTCGGTGTGGTCGGCGCGATCGTGCCCTGGAACTACCCGATGATCATGGCCGCCTGGAAGCTGGGGCCGGCGCTGGCGGCAGGCAATTCGGTGGTGCTGAAGCCCAGCGAGAAAAGCCCGTTGACGGCTTTGCGGCTGGCCGAGCTTGCGCTGCAAGCCGGACTGCCACCGGGTGTCTTCAATGTCGTTCCCGGCTTCGGTGCCGAAGCCGGCGAGGCGCTGGCGCTGCACAGGGAGGTCGACGCCATCGGCTTCACCGGCTCGACCCGCACCGGCCGCCGCATGCTGGCGTATGCCAGCCAATCGAATCTGAAACGGGTCTACAACGAACTCGGCGGCAAATCGGCCTTCGTGGTGTTTGGCGACAGCGACGACGGCGCCGACATCGAACGCGCGGCCAAGACTGCCGCCGGCAGCATGTTCTTCAACCAGGGCGAAAGCTGCAATGCGCCGTCGCGTGTGCTGGTGCACGAAAGCGTGGCTGACCGTTTCGTGGAAATCGCCGCTGCGCAGGCGGTCCACCACCAGCCGGCCGACCCGCTCGATGGGGCCACGGCGATGGGCGCGGTGGTCGACCGCATGCAACTCGACACCGTGCTCGGCTACATCGAAGCCGGCCGGACCGAAGGCGCGCGCTGCGTCACCGGCGGAAAGCAGGCCCTCAACGACAGCGGCGGTTTCTATGTCGAACCGACGGTGTTCGATGGCGTCGCCAACAACATGAAGATCGCGCAGGAAGAGATCTTCGGACCGGTGCTGAGCGTGATCCGCTTCAAGACCGAGGCCGAGGCGCTGGCGCTGGCCAACGACAGCCCGTATGGCTTGCAAGCCAGCGTCTGGAGCCAGAACCTGAGCCGCGCTCACCGCATGGCACGCGGGTTGCGGGCCGGCACGGTGCATGTCAACTGCTACGACGAAGACGACCTCACCGTGCCGTTCGGCGGCTTCAAGCAAAGCGGCAACGGCCGCGACAAGAGCCTGCATGCCTTCGACAAGTACACCGAGCTGAAAACGACCTGGGTGCGGATCGACCCGGCATGACAGCGCCTGCCGCTGCTCCGGTGGCGCCTGGCCTGCGCGCGCCCACCTGGGCTTACCTGAGCCTGGCCGCCAGCATGGCGCTGGTGGGCAGCTATGTGGGCTTGTCGCGGTTGTTGGTGGCGGTGTTCCCGGTGCTGCTGTTGGCCTGGCTGCGCTTCGGCATTGCGGCGGTGGCGATGGCGCATTGGGTGCGGCGGCGGCCCGGTGACCTGCCGCTGTCGTCGGCCGACCGGCGGCTGCTGTTTCTCGAAAGCTTTCTCGGCAACTTCCTCTTCAGCATCTGCATGCTGTACGGCGTGGCGCTGACCTCGGCGCTGGCGGCCGGTGTGACGATGGCGGCGATTCCGGCTGCGGTGGCGCTGCTGTCGCGGGTCTTTCTGGGCGAGCGGATTCGTCCCCGGGTGCTGGGTGCCATCGCCTGCGCCGTCGCCGGCATCGCACTGCTGGGCCTGGCGCGGCACGACGGGCCATCGGCCGGCGGCGGTGCGCATGGATTCTTCGACAGCACCCTGCTCGGCTATGCGCTGCTGGTGGCGGCCGTGTTGTGCGAAGCCTCGTATGTGGTCATCGGCAAACGCCTGACCGCCAGCGTCTCACCCAGACGCATCAGCGCGCTGATCAACCTGTGGGGCCTGCTGCTGGTGACGCCGTTCGGCCTGTGGCAGGCGTGGTCCTTCGACTTCGGCTCGGTGTCGGCTCCCTTGTGGACATTGCTGGTGTTCTACGCAGTGGCCGCCAGCATGGTGACCGTGTGGCTGTGGATGATGGGCTTGCGCCATGTGCCATCGTCACGCGCCGGGGTCTACACCGTGTTGCTGCCGGTCAGCGCTGCAGCCGTGGGCATCCTGCTGCTGGGCGAGCCCTTCGGCGCTGCGCATGTGCTGGCCTTCGGGCTCGCCATGGTCGGCCTGCTGCTGGCCACCTGGCCTGAACGCGGCTCCCGTGCTGCGGGCACGATCCCAACCGCTACCCTGTCCCGATCCCTGCCACCGCATTGAAGGAGCGCCCGATGCCGCACCCCAGTCGTCGATGGATCCCCGCCTTGCTGCTGCCCGTGGCCGTCGCGGCAGCGGCCCAAGGCAACGACTATGCCAAGGTCCAGATCAAGACCACCAAACTGTCCGACCATGTCTACATGCTGGTCGGCGCCGGCGGCAACATCGGTGTGTCGGTGGGCGACGGCGCGGTGATCATCGCGCACGACAACGTGCGCCGCCGTCTGAACGCCGACCAGGTGATGGCTTTCATCGGCGCCAAGCAGCCCGCATCGGCGCACCCGGGGCTGCCGGTGCTAACGGTGCCAGACGACATCACCCTGCATCTGAACGGCGACGAAATCCATGCCTTTCATGTGCCGAAGGCCCACACCGATGGCGATATGGTGGTGCACTTTCGCAAGGCCGATGTGATCCACATGGGCGACACCTTCTTCAATGGCTTCTACCCCTTCATCGACTTCGACAACGGCGGCAGCACCGAAGGCATGATCGCCTCGGCCGACCGCGTGCTGGCGCTGGCCACCGACCGCACCCAGATCATCCCCGGCCATGGACCGCTGGCCACGCGGGCCGACCTGGTGGCGTTCCGCGACATGCTGCAGTCGGTGTCCGCCCGCATCCGCACGCTGCGCGCCGAAGGCCGGTCCGACGAGCAGATCGCTGCGGCCAAGCCGTCTGCTGCCTTCGATGCCGCGTGGGGCGGTGGATTCATCCAATCCGAAAAGTTCGTCGCGATGATGCTGGGCGCCACTGGGCGTTGACAAGCGCGAAAGGGCGCTGACGGGCGCCGAAGTGCCTTGTCGCACAACGGTCACGGAAGCGCGCGACACTTTTGGGTCGATGCCGATGCCGCTGACCCTGGCGTTGGCGTTGATCCCAGCCCCACCGGAGACCGACGATGACCGGAGCGACCCGAATCGACTCGCGACTGCGCCTGCGACACATCTCCCTCCGCATGCGCTTTGGCGGATTGTTGTTTGCTGCGTTGGCATTCACCGCACCCGCGCATGCCCAGGCCCTCAGCTACCTCGGCCAGCAGATCGTGCCCAGCGGCACCCTGTTCGGCGGCACCCCGGTCGGCGGCTTGTCGGGCATCGACCGCAACCCGCTGACCGGCGCCTACATCGCCATCAGCGACGACCGCAGCAATGCCGGTCCGGCACGCACCTACGGCTTGACGCTGGACCTCGGCCAGTTCAGTCGCAGCGCCACGCCCGGCGCCGGCGGTGTCGGCTTCACCTCGGTCACGACGATTCAGAC
>JBBSPW010000205.1:0-6231 GCA_038258365.1 Burkholderiales bacterium
GAAACGCGCGAGATGCTGGCCGGCTTCTATCTGCTGGACGCCAAGGACCTGAACGAGGCGATCCGGCTGGCAGCCGGGATTCCTCCGGCACGCACCGGCAGCATCGAGGTGCGGCCGGTGCGTGAGCTGGACATGTCGCCAGCCGCGCCTGGAGCTCCGACTACGGCCATTGCGGAGGCCGCTTCTCGATGAAAGCCTGCACGCCTTCCAGCGCGCTGCCTTCCATCATGTTGCAGGCCATCGTCGTGGCCGCGTCGTCGTAGGCAGCAGCGATGCCGCCTTCCAGCTGGCGGTAGAACAGCGCCTTGCCCAGGGCCAGCGCGGCGCGCGGCTTGGCGCTGATGCTGGCCACCAGTTCGTCTACCGCCGCATCCAGCTCGCTCAACGGCACCACGCGGTTGACCAGCCCCTTGGCCAGTGCTTCGTCGGCGCTGATGAAGGCGCCGGTGACCAGCATCTCGAAAGCGGCCTTGCGCGAAAGGTTGCGCGACAGCGCCACGCTGGGCGTCGAGCAAAACAAGCCCAGGTTGACACCGCTGACCGCGAATCTGGCTTCGCGTGCGGCCACCGCCAGGTCGCACATCGCCACCAGCTGGCAGCCGGCCGCCGTGGCGATGCCCTGCACCCGCGCGATCACCGTTTGCGGCAGTTGCTGGATGGTCAGCATCATCCGACCGCACTGCGTGAAAAGTTGCTGGTAGTAGGCCTGCGAAGGCTCGGCGCGCATCTGCTTCAGGTCGTGACCGGCGCAAAAGGCTTTGCCGGCCGCGCCGATCACCACCACCTTCGCGCTGTCGTCGGTGGCCAGCGCATCCAGCGCCGACTGCAGCGCGTTCAGCATCTCTTCAGACAGCGCGTTGAAGGCGGCGGGGCGGTTCAGGGTCAATGTCACCACGCCGCGGCTGTCGCGTTCTTGCAGCACCAGGTCATCGTTGCTCATCTGCAGGGGCTCCTTCAGTCGGTGCTCGGGATACGCGCCCGGTCGCGCAGCTGGAACTTCTGGATCTTGCCGGTGCTGGTCTTGGGAATCGGCTCGAAGCGGATCTCGCGCGGCACCTTGTAGCCGGCCAACAGCGACTTGCAGTGGGTGACCAGTTCGGCGGCAGTGACTCGCATGCCGTCCTTCAGCTCGACATAAGCCACCGGGGTCTCGCCCCACTTCGGATCGGGACGCGCCACCACCGCACAGGCGAGAACGGCCGGGTGGCGGTGCAAGGCGTCCTCGACCTCGATCGAGCTGATGTTCTCGCCGCCGCTGATGATCACGTCCTTGCTGCGGTCCTTGATGCGCACATAGCGGTCGGGCTCCTGCACCGCCAGGTCGCCGGTGTGGAACCAGCCGCCTTCGAAAGCCGCCGCGGTCGCGCTCGGGTTCTTCAGATAGCCCTTCATCACGAGATTGCCGCGAAACATGATTTCGCCCATCGTCTTGCCGTCTGCGGGTGCTGGCTTCATCGTCTGGGCATCGAGCACGGCCATGCCTTCCTGCAGTGGGTAGCGCACGCCCTGGCGGCCATTGAGCCGCGCCTGCTCGGCCGCGCTCTGCTGTGCCCAGCTGTCGAGCTTGACCGCCACTGCAGCCGGGCCATAGACCTCGGTCAACCCGTACACATGGGTCAGATCGAAGCCGATCTGCGCCATGCCTTCGATCATCGACTGCGGCGGCGCCGCACCCGCCACCATCGCCCGCACCCGCTGGCCGATGCCAGCGCGCTGCGAGGCCGGCGCGTTGACCAGCAGGTTGTGCACGATCGGCGCAGCGCAGTAGTGGTCCACGCCATGCTCGCGCATCGCATCGAAGATCGCCTGGGCGTCGACCTTGCGCAGGCACACATGAACCCCGCCCAACATGGCCACGGTCCACGGAAAGCACCAGCCGTTGCAATGGAACATCGGCAGCGTCCACAGGTAACGCGGAAAATTCGGCATCGCCCACGTCACCGCGTTGCAAACCGCATTCAGATACGCACCGCGGTGGTGGGTGACGACACCCTTGGGATCGCCGGTGGTGCCGCTGGTGTAGCTGATGGCGATCGCGTCCCACTCGTCGGCAGGCCCTGTCAGCACCGGCAACGGGTCGTGCGCGGCCAGCAGGGCTTCGTATTCGTGGCTGCCGATGCGCTCGCCGGGGCCGCTGAATTCGCTGTCGCAGACATCGATGACGACGGGGTTTCGGCCATGGTCGTCGCGCAGCAAGCGCAAGGCTTCGGCCATCACGGGTGAGAATTCGCGGTCGGTGATCAGCACCCGGGCTTCGCAATGGTTCATCTGCCAGGCAAGCAGCGGCGCATCGAGCCGGGTGTTCAGGGTGTTCAGCACCGCATTCAGTGCCGGCACCGCCACATGCGCTTCGACCATTTCGGGTGTGTTGGGCAGCATCACGCTGACCGTATCGCCGCGGCCGATGCCGAAATCCTGCAGTGCCGCTGCCAGGCGGGCCGAGCGGTCGCGCAATTGCGGCCAGGTGTTTCGGCGTGCACCGTGGATGACTGCCGGCAGATCGCCGTAAATCTCGGCGCTGCGTTCGATAAAGCTCACCGGCGACAGCGCCACATGGTTGGCGGCGTTGCGGTCCAGGCCGTGGTCGTAGATGCTCACATCGGGCTCCGTCGCGTGTCGTGGGCGCGAGTTGCGCAGTGGTCGCTCGCAGAACGTCCATGGTAGCGATGCCGCGGTGCAGGACCGAGTCGCCGTGCGCACGGTGGAGCGTGGCATCCTCGCGCGGCCACCAGACTGCACCCGCCATGACCCGCCTGACCCACCTTCAACGCCTGGAAGCCGAATCGATCCACATCCTGCGCGAGGTGGTGGCCGAAAGCGAGCGCCCGGTGTTGCTGTACTCGATCGGCAAGGACTCGGCGGTGTTGCTGCACTTGGCCTCGAAGGCGTTTTCACCGGCCCCGCTGCCGTTTCCATTGCTGCATGTGGACACCACCTGGAAGTTTCGCGACATGTATGCGCTGCGCCGCCAGGTGGCCGACACCGCAGGCATCGAGTTGCTGGTCTGGCGCAACCCCGATGCGCTGGCGGCGGGCATCAACCCCTTCGACCACGGCTCGCAGCAGCACACCGATCAGTGGAAGACGCAAGGGTTGAAGCAGGCGCTGGACCACCACCGCTTCGACGCGGCTTTCGGCGGCGCGCGGCGCGACGAGGAAGCCAGCCGCGCCAAGGAACGCATCATCTCGATGCGCAGCGAGCACCACCGCTGGGACCCCAAGCGCCAGCGCCCCGAACTCTGGCGGCTGTACAACGCACGCCGGCAGGCGGGGCAGACGGTGCGCGCATTTCCGATCTCGAACTGGACCGAGCTGGATGTGTGGCACTACATCCAGGCCGAACACATTCCGATCGTGCCGCTCTACCTGGCTGCACCGCGGCCGGTGGTGGAACGCAACGGCGTCTGGATCATGGTCGACGACGATCGCTTTCGGCTGCTGCCCGGCGAGCTGCCGCAAATGCGCAGCGTGCGCTTTCGGACACTCGGCTGCTATCCGCTTTCGGGGGGCATCGAATCCGGGGCCACCACCTTGCCCGAAGTGATCGCCGAGATGCAGCGCAGCACCACCTCAGAGCGCCAGGGTCGGCTGATCGACCACGACGGCGCGGCGTCGATGGAAGCCAAGAAGCAGGAAGGTTATTTCTGATGGCCACCGAAGACGTTTTGCAAAGCCCCTCAGGCGACTGCGACGACCTGTTGCGCTTCATCACCTGCGGCAGCGTCGACGATGGCAAGAGCACCCTGCTCGGGCGGCTGCTGTGGGAGTCGCACCAGGTGGCCGACGACCACCTGCGCACCCTGGTTCGCGATTCGGCGCGGGTCGGCACCCGGGGTTCGCAGATCGACTGCGCGCTGCTGCTGGACGGGTTGGCCGCCGAGCGCGAACAGGGCATCACCATCGACGTGGCCTACCGCCACTTCCGCACACCGCGCCGCCGCTTCATCGCGGCCGACACACCGGGGCACGAGCAGTACACCCGCAACATGGTCACCGGCGCGTCCACCGCCGACCTGGCGGTGGTGCTGGTGGATGCGCGAAAAGGCCTGCTCGTGCAAACGCGAAGGCACCTGGTGCTGGTGTCGTTGCTGGGCATTCGGCAGGTGGTGGTGGCGGTCAACAAGATGGACCTGGTGCAGCATGCACAGCCGGTGTTCGCAGCCATCGAAGAGCAGATTCGGGCTTTCGGTCAACGGCTCGGCATCGCGTCGATGACGGTGATCCCGATCGTTGCGGTCGATGGCGAGAACATCGTCGGTGCGGGCGCTTCGATGCCCTGGTACACGGGCAGCACCGTGCTGCAAGCGCTGGAAGATGCGCCGCTCGAATCGCAGACCTTGCAGGATGCGCCGCTGCGATTGCCGGTGCAGTGGGTCAACCGCCCCCACGCCGACTTTCGCGGTTACGCCGGGATGATCGTCAGCGGCTCGGTGCGCGCAGGCCAGCGCGTGCGGGCGATGCCCTCGAACCGGCAGACCACCGTCAGCCGCGTGATCGGACCCGACGGCGACCTCGCGGTGGGTGTGGCGCAGCAGTCCGTGACCCTGACCCTGGCCGACGAAATCGACATCTCACGCGGTGACCTGATCGTCGCGGACGATGCGCCTTGCGAAGTGGCCGACCGCTTCCAGGCCACCCTGATCTGGATGCACCAAGCCCCGATGCTGCGCGGTCGCAGCTACCTGATGAAGATCGGCACCCGCACCGTCACCGCCACCGTCTCGCCGCTGCGCCACCGGCTCGACATCGACACCCTGGAACACATCGCTGCCGAGCGGCTGGAGCTGAACCAGATAGGCGTGGCCGAGTTGACCACCGACCGCCAGATCGCTTTCGATCCTTTCCGGGGGAATGAGCGCGTTGTTCAGCGCATGAATCAGCGCATCAACCGCGACACCGGCGGCTTCATCCTGATCGACCGCATCACGCAAGACACGGTCGGTGCCGGCTTGCTGGACTTTGCGTTGCACCGCTCGGCCAACCTGCACTGGCAGGCGGTGGCGGTGGACAAGGCGGCGCGGCAGCAGGCGGCCGGCCACCGCAGCGCAGTCGTGTGGTTGACCGGCTTGTCTGGCGCGGGCAAGTCGACGATTGCCGATGCGCTGGAGCGCCTGCTGCATGCCCGTGGCGTTCGCACCTACCTGCTCGACGGCGACAACCTGCGGCACGGCCTCAACAAGGACCTGGGCTTTACCGCGCAGGACCGGGTCGAGAACATCCGCCGCGTGGCGGAGGTGGCGCGTTTGATGGTCGATGCCGGGTTGATCGTGATCTGCGCATTCATCTCGCCGTTTCGCGCCGAACGCCGAATGGCGCGCGCGCTGCTGGGCGCCGACGAGTTCATCGAGGTGCATGTGGACTGTCCGCTGGCGGTGGTCGAAGCGCGCGATGTAAAAGGCCTGTATGCGAAGGCGCGGCGCGGCGAGTTGCGCAACTTCACCGGCATCGACTCGCCCTACGAGATTCCCGAACACGCCGAGGTGGTGCTGGACACCACAGCGATCAGCGCCGAGCAGTCGGCCGAGTTGCTGCTGCGGAAGCTCCAAGCGCTGCAGCTGTTGGGGTCGGCAGCGGGAGCCATCTAGTCCATCTGCGCGCCGGCTGCCAGGAGCCGGCTGCGCAGCGGGTCCAGCAGCGCGCCATAGCCTGCTGCCGGGGTCGAAGCCTTTTTCAGCGGCTGCCGCACCTGCAGCGCACTCGGGGTGCGGATGGCGCGCTGCGCGGTGTGAAAGCTCAGGCAGGGCGGCTCGAAGTCCAGGCCGCAGAACATCAGCAGCTCGCGAATCTGGGCCTCGGAATCCTGGACCAGCGCGCTGTAGCGCTGCACCCGAAACTGCAGCGGAAATTGCGCGGCCCATTGGCGGCACAGGCTGTCGTAGGCCAGCCAGTAGTCGGCCAGCGCATCGAGGTCGTAGCTGAAGCCCACCCGGCCCGGTCCGAACAATTGCTTGTAGCAAGACCAGCAGGTTTCCAGCGGGTCACGGCGGCAGTCGACGATTCGCGCACCCGGCAACATCGACAGCACCGCGCCGGCCAGCAACCAGTTCTCGGGCAACTTGTCGGTGCAGACCGGCTTGTGTTCACGCCAGCGCGCCGACCGGCGCAGGTAGTCCTGCCCGAGTCGGGTCCAGTCGGTTGGCGTGGCATCTGCAGCCCAGGCCGGGAAGGCCTTCGCACGACGCCCGGACTCGGCGTCGATGACCTGCTGCAGATAGGGCAACTCGCTCGCGCC
>JBBSPW010000206.1:0-6200 GCA_038258365.1 Burkholderiales bacterium
CGCGCAGCGTCAGGCCTGCAGCGTCCAATGCGCCGAACCACGCCGACTTCAACGCGCTGCCGTCGAGCCGCGGCAGCTGCACGATCGTCACCACGCCTTCCGGGATCGCCGCGCAATAGCGCTGCAGCGCTTCGCCGCCTTCCTTGCCGGGCTTGCCCGATGGGATGCGGATGTCGATCAGCTGCGATGACGTGAACAGGCTCAGGGTCTGCGCGGCGCCGAGCACCGCGCTCCAGTCGAAGTGCGCACCGGCCACGTTGAAGACCTTGCGCTCCTCGCAGCCCTGCGCGCGCGCCGCCGCGCGGATCGCGTCGGCGGCTTCCTGCGCCAACAGCGGCTCGCTGCCATGGATCGTGTAGAGCGGCTTCGGCCCGCGCGCCAGATGCGCGTCGAGTTGCTCGGGTCGCAGTTGCATCGCTTGTGAGCCCGGGCTCAGGGATTGAGCGCAGCCAAGCGCGCCATCACCTGCAAGGCCACATCGGATTGCATCTCGCGGTACAGCTCGGCTTCTTCGAATGACTTCGCAAGCGCTTGCGATTCGCTGTAGTTCAGGGCTCGGGACAGCATCAGCTCGACCTTCGGAAGCAGCAGTCGGCCATTGCCTGAGCGCGCCAGGAACTCGAATCGCAAGCGCAGCGACAACTCGCGCACCTGCGCGGCTGCGGTGCTGGCCACCACGCTGCGTTCGCGCACATCGGCCAGCGCCTGCAACACCACCTCGGCGCTGTCCGGCGCATCGGTCACGCGGACCTGCTCGGCCAGCAGGTTGCGCAAGGCTTCACCCAATGCCGAGCGCGGCTCGAAACCCACCAGCGCGATGCTGCTGAAGGGCAGTTTCGACGGCTGCCGAACCCGAAAGCCGCAGGCCGCAAGGCCGATGACCGCAGACCCCGCAGACGCTGCGGCAGCCATTGCCAAGCCGAGCCTGCCAGCGCGACGCAACAGCGCCCGGCGGTCGTCGGTGCGCCAATCACGCCGCTGCTCGCAGCCCCGGTCAGCGTCGACCATCACTGCCGACCATCACACCACGACATTGACGAGCCGGCCCGGCACCACGATGACCTTCCTCGGCGGTTTGCCTTCGGCAAAACGCAGGAACTCGGGTGCCGCCACTGCAGCGGCTTCGATCGCGCGGCGGTCTGCACTGGCCGGCACCCGGATAGAGCCGCGGTGCTTGCCGCCGATCTGCAGCACCAGCTCGATCTGGTCTTGCACCAGCGCAGCTTCGTCGACCAGCGGCCACGGCGCATCGAGGATCGAGCCCATCTCTTCGGCGTAACCCAGCGACTGCCACATCACCTCCGTGGTGTGGGGCGCTGCCGGATACAGCGTGCGCAACAGGATGCCCATCGCTTCGCGTTGGGCCTCCTTGTCAGCGGCGCTGTCGCCCAGGCGCGCGTCGTCCAGCGCATTGAGCATCTTCATTGCACCGGAGATGACGGTGTTGTATTGCATCCGCTCGAAGTCATGGCTGACTTGCCGCAACAACAGGTGGATGTCGCGGCGCAGGGTTGCGGCCGGGCTGTCGCCTTTCAGATCGGCCGCGCCGCCGTCGGCAGCCTTGGTGTGTGCCTCCCGCATCGGCGCCAGCCGAACCCCGGCGGCCCACAAGCGCCGCAGGAAACGGTAGCTGCCTTCGGCACCGCTGTCGGACCACGCCGCGCTCTGGTCCGGCGGGCCGGCAAACATCGTGAAGACACGTGCGGTGTCTGCACCGAAGCGAGCGATGATCTCCTTCGGCTCGACCAAATTGTTCTTGCTCTTGGACATCTTCTCGACACCGCCCAGCATCACCGGCAGGCCGTCGGCACGCGCGGTTGCACCGGTCGGGTGCCCTTTGTCGTCGGTCTGAACGTCGACCTCGGCGGGATAGAACCAGCGGCGCTTCGGCGCTTCACCTTCCTTTGCCGCTTCGTCACGGTAGTACGACTCGTTGAGCAGCATGCCCTGCGTGAACAGCTTGGTGAACGGTTCGCCGAATGTCACGAGGCCGATGTCCCGCATCGCCTTGGTCCAGAAGCGTGCGTAGAGCAAATGAAGCACGGCATGCTCGATGCCGCCGATGTACTGGTCCATCGGCATCCAGTACTCGTTGCGCGCATCGACCATTGCATCGTCGCAACCGGGGCTGGTGTAGCGCATCACATACCAGGCCGAATCGACGAAGGTGTCCATCGTGTCGGTTTCGCGCCGTGCCGCCTTGCCGCACTGCGGGCAGGCGACGTTCAAGAACGCCGCGCAGGTGGTCAGCGGGCTGCCGCTGCCATCGGGCACCAGATCTTCGGGCAGCAGCACCGGCAGGTCTGCCTCAGGCACGGGTACCGAGCCGCAACCCGGTGCGCCGTCGGTGCCATCGCAATGGATGATCGGGATCGGCGTGCCCCAATAGCGCTGGCGGCTGATGCTCCAGTCGCGCAGCCGCCAGGTGGTGGTCTTGGCGCCCAGGCCGCGGTCGGTCAGGGCCTCGGCGATGGCACCGACCGCATCGGCATGCGACAGGCCGCTGTAGAGGTCGGAGTTGACGGTGACACCCTGCTGCTTGTCGGCATACCAGTCCTGCCAACGCATGCTGTCGAAATGCTCGCCGTCGACATGGATCACCGGCAGCACCGGCAGCCCGTACTTGTGGGCGAATGCGAAGTCGCGCTCGTCATGCGCCGGAACCCCCATCACCGCGCCATCGCCATAGCCCATCAGCACATAGTTGCCGACCCACAGCGGAACCGATTCGTTGGTCAGCGGATGCCGCACCGACAGGTTCAGCGGCAGGCCTTCCTTGTCCCTCACGGCCAGCTCGGCTTCGGTGGTGCCGCCTTGGCGGCAGGCTTCGATGAAAGCGGCGACTCGGGGGTCGGATTGCGCCGCCAGCAACGCCAGTGGGTGCTCGGGTGCCACCGCGCAGAAGCTGACGCCCAGCAAGGTGTCGATGCGGGTGGTGAAGACATGCAGCTTTCCGCCTTGCACGGGCTCGCCATCCGCGCCGCGGATGTCGTGCGGGAAGGCGAAGCGCACGCCTTCGCTCCTGCCGATCCAGTGCGACTGCATCAGCCGCACCCGTTCGGGCCAGCCTGCCAGAAAGTCGGGCGCGGAGGGATCCGACACGTTGGCCAGCAGCTCGTCGGCGTACTGGGTGATCGCAAAGTAGTAACCCGGGATCTCGCGCTTTTCCACCAGTGCGTTGCTGCGCCAACCGCGGCCGTCGACCACCTGTTCGTTGGCGAGCACGGTCTGGTCGACCGGGTCCCAGTTGACGATCTGCGTCTTCTTGTAGGCCAGGCCTTTCTCCAGCATCTTCAGGAAGAACCACTGGTTCCACTTGTAGTAGGACGGGTCGCAGGTGGCGAGTTCGCGGCTCCAGTCCAGAGCCAGCCCCAGCGGCTGCATCTGGGCCTTCATGTCGGCAATGCTGGCGCGGGTCCATTGCGCGGGCGGCACCTGGTTGGCCATCGCCGCGTTCTCGGCGGGCAATCCGAAGGCGTCCCAGCCCATCGGCATCAACACGTTCAGGCCCTTCATGCGCAGCTGGCGGGCCATCATGTCGTTGATGGTGTAGTTCCGCACATGTCCCATGTGCAATTTGCCACTCGGATAGGGCAGCATCGAGCAGGCAAAGAACTTGGGCTTGGTCGGGTTCTCTGTGACGGTGTAGGCGTCCAGGCGGGCCCAGTCGGCCTGGGCAGCGGCTTCGATCTCGGCGGGCTTGAATTCGGGGTTCATGAGGGGTTTGGCCCGGTCTGGCGAGTGCTGGGCACCGAGGCGATGATTATAGAAAGGGGGGCCGAGCCCCGAAGCGCTGAGCCCTGCTGAATCGGCAGGACGCCAAGTGCTGCAAAGCAGCACGTGCTTTCGTGAATCGTTCCTGGTCATTCGAACCCCCCGGACTGGATACTTTCAACACAGCGGCTTTGTTGCAACAATGTCGATCAGAACGGGTTGGCCCTAACTGAGGCCCGGCGTGACACGCAAGCACGCACTTTGGAGATGAGATGGAAAATGACACACGCGACACACACCAAGCCACCCCAGCCGAGGACTCGTCCCAGCACGGGCTTAGTCTGAGCGCGCTGCAGCGGCGGCGGGTGCTGTTACGTGGAGTTGGAAAGGGGGCGGCCGTGGTCGCGGCCGCTGTACCGGTGCAGACCTTTGCAGCGAACATCCTCAAGACCCAGGGGCCGCCGGACCGCTTGTGCACCGTGTCGGGTGTCGGCTCCGTCCTTCCCTCTTCGGCCCCCCGCATCGACGGGGTCTGCCGTGGGGATTCGGCGACCACCTGGAGGGATGCTGCCGACACGGCTTGGCCCTTCGCCAAGGCCACACAATTCAAGGACATTTTCATTGGCGACGGCAGCACTAAGACGTTTCTGGAATTGATGAGCGGGATGGGCACTGTTCGGCGTCGAAACTATGCGCGCGCTTACCTGAATGCCCATGCGGGCCATCCCACCACTTTTCCGTACACCAAGTCCGAGGTCTTGGGCATGTACAAGCTGACAGGCAATGCCAAGACCGCAGCGGACAATTTTTTCTCACTCTACGTCTGAGCCTCGCGCTGGCAGGGCTGGCGTCGCCAGTCCCCTCGGGGCTGGATCGCAGCCAACACCTGTTTCGGCCAGTCAAGAGTGAACTGGCGAATCAATCCGGTTTCGGTGTTGCACTGGCGCCGTTGGGGTGACGATTGGGTTGCATTCGACGCTGGCAGCGGCATGACCCACCGGCTGGACACCTTGAGCGCCACTGCCCTTCTGTTTCTTCAGGAGGCCCCTAGGAATCTGGCAGCCCTCAGCATCCAGATCGATGCTGAACTGCAGGTCGGTACCGAGACTCTGCAGCCTGCATTGGTGAATGCTTTGCAAGAGCTGCAAAGAGCAGGATTGCTGTACTGCGACCGACTTGAGCGCGGATGAAAGTATCTGACCTCAGCGCGTCCGAGATCGGGTCCCGTCTGCGCAACCCGGCCAGCGGCCTGTGTTTACGCACCGGCCCGTACAGCTGTCGAGTTTTCGCCGACTCGCCGTTCGTCGACGACGGGTTGCAGTTGCTCTACGGCGCGCACCGCGTGCTAGAAGCGGATGCCTTCATGGACTTCAACGTTCACATCGAAAACAGTGGCGGGCTTCGCCGCTGGTGGCGCAAGCAGGTGACTTTCAGCACCGATGGCGTGCGGCCCTTCGCTCCACTGCCGGCGGCGCAGGCGTACCCTTTGCTGGAGTGGGCGCTGAACTGGTGTCTGTCTTCGCGCGCACACGATCACCTGAACCTGCATGCCGCGGCGCTGGAACGCGGCGGGCGCGTGCTGGTCTTGCCGGCCCCACCTGGCTCGGGCAAAAGCACACTTTGCGCAGGCTTGGTGCTGCGCGGTTGGCGACTGTTGTCTGATGAGTTGGCCATGCTGTCGCCGCAAGACGGGCTGGTCACCCCGTTGGTTCGCCCGATTAGCTTGAAGAACGCTTCGATCGACGTCGTCCGGGCTTTCGATTCGGCAGCGGTGCTCAATAAATCGACCCCACACACGGTCAAGGGGACCGTCAGCCACATGCAGCCGCCGTCCCGAGACGTGATGCGCGCGGCGGAACGCGCCGAGCCCCGCTGGGTGGTGTTTCCGAAATACGTCGCTGGCGCGATGCCGAAAATGACGCCGCGCTCTAGGGCCGACAGCTTGCTGGAGCTGGGCCGCAATGCCTTTAACTACAGCGTGCTGGGGCTTGCCGGTTTCGAGACCCTGAGCCGGTTGGTCGACCGCTGCGACTGCTACGACTTCAGCTACAGCCGGCTTGACGATGCGGCGCGCGTGTTTGAAGAATTGTCCCGTACCTCGCCCGCGCCGGCTCGCGAGAACGAAGCGGTGGCTGCGTGACGCCAAGCGTCTATCGAGACTCCGCGGCACTGCAGTTCGGCCCAGCCGACGGCGCCCACCCCGGCGACCTGCTGACTCCGCTGTTCGCACAACCCAGCCAGCAACCGGTGCTGACCCCGTCGCAATGGGAGACCGTCATCGGCCAGGCTCGCAATGCCCGGGGGCGGGCACGCCTGGCTCAGCTCCATCTGCAAGGCGGCTGGCTGGACCGCGTACCACCCGGCCCCCGCATGCACCTGCAGTCGGCGCTCAAGCTCGCCGACCGCCTGCAAACCGAACTGCGCTGGGAGCTGGACTGCATCCAGCGCGCATTAGCAGGTGTCGCGGGACCGGTGGTGCTGCTCAA
>JBBSPW010000207.1:0-6162 GCA_038258365.1 Burkholderiales bacterium
AGCGCTTGCGGGGTATCCAGTCCGGTCATCGTTTTCGTCTCCTGGTCCAGGAACAGCGCGCGGTCGGCCACCGCAAACACGCTGTCGATCTCATGCGTGACCATCACCACCGTCGTGCCCAGATGGTCGCGCAGCTGCAGTATCAACTGGTCCAGCCGGGCCGCGTTGACGGGGTCGAGGCCCGATGCCGGCTCGTCCAGGAACAAGAGGCGTGGGTCCAGCACCAGCGCCCGCGCCAGTGCGGCCCGTTTCCGCATGCCGCCGCTGAGTTCGGACGGCATCAGGTCGAACGCGCCGTCCAACCCCACCAGCGCCAGCTTCAGGCGCGCCTGCTGCTCGCAAGCACGGCGCGGCAAGCCCTTGTGGATCAGCCGCAGCGGCAGGATCAGGTTCTGCCCCAGGGTCATCGCACTCCACAGGGCGCCGGCCTGGAACATCACCCCGAAACGCCGCCGCAGATCGCGCTGCGTGTCGGGATCCGCTGCATAGAGGTCCTCGCCGTCGATGCGCACGCATCCGGCCACCGGTGGGCGCAAGCCGATCAGGTGCCGCAGCAGCGAGCTCTTGCCGCTGCCACTGGCACCGATGACCACGAAGATCTCGCCACGGCGAACCTCGAAGGCAAGCCCCTGCTGCACCACCCGATCGCCGTGCGCCACGGTGAGCCCGGTGGCGCTGACCGGTGCGGCATCGCTCGACGCGGCGGCTGCGATCACAAGCCGAAACTCTGGAACACCACGGTGGTCAGGCACGCCGCCATCACGATCCACACCAGCGACTTGACCACCGCCTGGGTGGTGGCCTGGCCCACTGCGCGGGCATCGCGCCCGGCGTTCAAGCCCTCGCGGCAACCGGCCAGCGCCACCAGCCCCGCATACAGCGTGCCCTTGAAGAGGCCCACCCACAGATGGGTCCAGGTGATGGCGCGCAGGCTCTGGTGCACGTACTCCTCAGCCGGCAGCCCATACGCGGCCATCGACGCCAGCATGCCGGCCACCATGCCCACCACCGCGGCATAGGCAATCAGCAGCGGTGCCACCAGCAGCAGCGCCAGCACGCGCGGCAGCACCAGATCGTCGATGGGGTCCACCCCCAACACGCGCAATGCGTCGATCTCTTCGCCGGCCTTCATCGTCGCGAGCTGGGCCGCGAAAGCCGCGCCGATGCGGCCCGACAGGATCACCCCGGTCATCAACCCGGCCAACTCCCGCACCATGCCCACCGTGACCACACCGGGGATGAAGGTCTGGGCGCCGATGCGGTCCAATTGCGCCCCGCCCATGTAGGCCAGGATCAAGCCGATCAGAAAGCAGGTCAGGCCGACGATCGGCAGCGACAGCGGACCGGTCTGGTCGATCTGGCGCATCAGCTCGCCGGCGCGCATGCCGCTGGTGCCACGCAGCAGGCGGCCGAACGCCATCAGCACCTCGCCCAGGAAAGCAGCGGTCTTCAACGCTTCGGCCGCACTGTCCTGGATGTGGGTGCCCAGCAGCGACAAGCCCTTGAGCGGGGCCGGTGCAGCGGGCGGAGGCAGGCTGCCCGCAGCGGGCAGAGACAACATCAACACCGAGCGCAGATCGGCCGGAAGGGCCTGCAGATCGACCGCCACGCCGGCGCGGGCCAACGGGCTCAGGCGTTCGTGCAAGGCGGCGATCAGGCCACTGTCCCAGGCTTGCAACGCGGCGGCATCCACCACCAGCGAGACCGGGTTGGACCGCACACCGGCGGCGATCGATGGCGGCGGCTCGGACAGCGACAGGGCACGCGCGCCGCGCCAGTCGCCACCCAGGTCCAATGTCCAGCCCTGCTCGTCGGCCTTCCAGTGATGCTGCGGGCCGCTGTGCTTGTCCATTGCCGGGGGGCACTGTACCTTCCCCCTTGTCCTGGACGACCGGCGATGCCGCGTGCACGCCACCGTAAGAACGCCGCTCCGAAGGCGACTGATAAGCTGTTCCACCAGTGACTGGTTGCGTCACGCGGCCGACCGACACGAGTCATGACACCTTTCCAGCCCTTTTCTAGCCCGCCTTCGGTGGCCGCTGCTTCCAAGATGCCGCGGCGCGTCGCCCTGTTTGCGGGTTTCGCGCTCCTCGGCACCGCCCTGGCCTTCGGGCCCATGTCCATGGCCCGCGCCCAAGCTCAATCCTTCGACCACCGCCACGCCGCGTGGACCGCGTTGCTGAAGAAGCACGTAAAGCTGATCGACGGCGGCCAGGCTTCGCGCTTGAACTACCGCGGCATGGCGGCCGACCGGGCGGCGCTGAAGGCCTACACCGACTCGCTTTCGGCGGTGTCGGCAGCGGCTTTCGGCAGCTTCGGCAAGGCCCAGCAGATGGTTTTCCTGATCAACGCCTACAACGCCTTCACGGTCGAACTGGTGTTGACCGCGTACCCGAAGCTGAAGTCGATCAAGGACCTGGGCAGCCTCTTCAGCAGCCCGTGGAAAAAATCATTCGTGCCCTTGCTGGGCCAGACGATGTCGTTGGACCAGATAGAGCACGAAAACCTGCGCGCGAAGGGGCGTTTCGACGACCCGCGGGTGCACTTCGCGGTCAACTGCGCATCGATCGGCTGCCCGATGCTGCGCGAGGAAGCCTTCGTGGCCGAGCGGCTCGACGCGCAAATGGACGAACAAGCGCTGCGCTTCCTGTCCGACCAGAGCCGCAACCGCTACGACGCGGCTGCCGACAAGCTGCAGGTGTCGCGGATCTTCGACTGGTATGGCGACGACTTCAAGCAAGGCTACAAGGGCATTGCCTCGCTGCCGGGCTACTTCGCCCAGCACGCCGAGCAGCTGGCCGAAGCGCCCGCTGCGCGCGATCGCGTGCGCAGCAAGCAGGTGCCGATCGACTTTCTGGACTACGACTGGGCGTTGAACGACGCGCGTTGAACGACGCGAGTTGAAAGTCGCGCGTTGAACAACGCGCCTTGCACCGATCCGGCGTCGCCGACACCGCGCGGGTGCGATCAAACCGCCGAATTTGCAGAACGAAGCATCAGGGGCGGCCCGGTTGACACCACCGGCTGCCCGATGCATACCGGACCCTCATCACATGCAGCCGGAGCACCCCCGATGACATTCAACCCCCGCACCACGATCGCCATCCTGATGACCGCAGGCTTGCTCGGCGGATGCGCCAGCGGTGGCATGGGCCATGGCGGCATGGCCCACGGTGGCAAGACCATTCACACCACCACCAATGTCTACCCGGCGATCGGGCCGTATTCGCAGATGGTGCAGTCCGGCAACACCTACTACCTGTCGGGTGTGATCCCGCTGAACATGGCCGGCAACGCGGTGCAGGGAGGCACCATCGAAGAACAGACCCGACTGGTGCTGGACTACATCGGCGCGGTGCTCAAAGCCCAGGGCATGGACTACGGCAACGTCGTGATGTCCAACGTCTACATGAAGGACCTGGGTGAGTTCGGGAAGATGAATGCGGTCTATGGCGAATACTTCAAGACCGCGCCGCCGAGCCGCGCCACCGTCGAAGTGGCCCGCCTGCCGCGCGATGTGAAGATCGAGATTTCGGTCATCGCGACCCGGTAGCCGCGGCAGCCGCGGTTGCCGGAGGCCACGCAGGCGCACCGGATCATCGACGCGTCGGTGCCGCGGAAAGTGTCGCCGGATCGAGATTGGCGCCACACAGCACCAGCGCAATCCGCTCTCCCCGTGCCGGTCGCACCACCCCGCTTCGCAGTGCCGCCAAACCCAGCGCCGCGGCCGGCTCCACCGCCAGCCGCAACGCGCCCCACAGCTGCTGCTGCGCGGCGCGAATCGCTTCGTCGTCGACCAGATGGCAGGCTGCCACATGTTGCTGCGCCACCAACCAGGCGATCTCGCCGATGCGCCGCGCGCCCAGCGCATCGGCTGCCAGGCCGCCCACCGCCACATCCACGGGTCGGCGGGCTTGCCATGCGGCATGCAGGGTCGGCGCGGCCGCGGGTTCCACCGACTCGACCCGCGTGCGGCTCTTGAACCATGCCGCGATGCCGCCGATCAAGCCACCCCCGCCCACGCTGACCAACACCCGGTCGGGCAGTCCGGCTTCGGCTTCGATCTCGGCAGCCAGGGTGCGGGCGCCGGTCACCACCTCGACCGGGTCATAGGCGTGCATCAGCAGCGCGCCGGTTTCGGCCTGTCGGTGCAGGCAGGCAGCCAACGCATCGGCATAGGCGGCGCCGCCGATCACCGTGTGCGCACCGAGCGCTGCCAGCGCCGCGCGCTTCGCAGGGCTCGCGAGCTCGGGCAGATAGACCTCGCAGCGAACACCCAGCGCCTGCGCCGCAGTCGCCACCGCGATGCCGGCGTTGCCGCCCGAAGCGACGATCACGCCGGCAGCCGGCAACGGCAGCGAGCGCATGCGGTTGAACATGCCGCGGGCCTTGAAGCTGCCACCGACTTGCAGGTGTTCGAGCTTGAGCCAGAGCTGATCGACATCCAGCCCCAGGGCCGCGCCGGGCAAGCGCATCAGCGGGGTGCGGCGCACATCCGCGGCAATGCGGCGGGCGGCAGCGCGGATCGAGGCCGGTGTGATCGACGCGGCAGGGAATCTCATTGCGGAACCTCGGGCACCAAATGATCGGGCGCCTGCCCATTGCGCCAACGCCGAGCCATCCGCGCAAGCAGCGCCTGCAGGTTTTCTGCATAGGTCGCGGTGTCGAAGAGCGGAAGCTGCAACCGTTGCTGGTGCAGCTGCTGGCGCAAACCATTCAGCCGCTGCGGATCGTGCGCCAACGACACGATCGCGTCCCGATACCCGTCGACCGAGTCGAAGGCCAGTTCGGTCAGGCCCACTGCCGCCAGGCAACTCGCTGCCACGCGGGAAGCGAAAGCGCTGCCGCGACAGGTCACCACCGGCACACCGGCCCAGAGCGCATCGGCTGCGGTGGTGTGGGCGTTGTAGGGCCAGGTGTCGACGAACAGGTCGGCCAGCGCCAAGCGTGCGTGGTGCTCGGCCAACGGCAGACGGGGTGCGAAAGCGATGCGTGCCGGGTCGATGCCGCGCGTTGCCGCTTCGCTGCGAATCTGGTCGCGGAACTCGTCGCCGGCATCCTTGAGCCACAGCACCGCTTGCGGCACCTCGTGCATCACCTGGCACCAGACATCGAATGCGGGCGGAGTGATCTTGTAGGCGTGGTTGAAGGCGCACAGCACGAACGCATCGGCGGGCAAGCCGGCTGCGACGCGTGCAGCCGCGAGCATCGCCGGCAGTAGATCGGCCGGCAGCGGCCGGTCGCGGCCGTTGGGCTGGAAGCAGCCCGGCAACTGCGCCAGCTTCTCGCTGTACAGCACTGCCGATTCCAGCGGGGTCACGACCGGATCGCCGATCAGGTAGTCCATGCAGGCGGCCCCCGTGCTGCCTGGATAGCCCAGATACGCCACCTGCAGCGGCGCCGGCCGGTGCGCCAGGATCGGCAGGCGCTGACCGTGGGTGTGCCCCATCAGGTCCACCAACAGATCGATGCCATCGGCGCGGATGTGCCGCGCGGCCTGCAGATCCGACAGCGCGTTCAGGTCGACGAATCGGTCGGCCGCAGCGCAGAGGCGCTGGCGCAGCGGCGAGGCGTCGTCGGGGCCGATCGAGTACAGCGTGAGCTCGAAGCGGCTTCGGTCGAGGGCCTCGAACACCGGGGCCAGCAACTGCGACACCGGGTGGTCGCGGAAGTCGTGCGACAAGCAGCCGATCCGGATGCGGCGGCTGCAGCCGTCTGCCGCAGGGGATCCCGCAGGGAATACCGCGGGCGACACCGCAGGCAGCGGCAGCACCCCCTGAACCATGGCCATCGCTTCGCTGCGCGCCGCCTGCAACTGCAGCATCGGGTCCAGCGGCAGCGACAGGAACGTGAACGCGGCAGTGACGCGTGGCGGCCGGTCGTCGATTCCGCGCAGCAGGCCCTGCAGCTTCAGCAAACTGGCGTCGAAGTCTTGCCAATCGCCCAGGTGGCGGTGCTCGAACGCCAGCCGGGCATGGGCTTCGAGGTTGGTGGGGTCCAGCCGGATCACCGCCTGCATGCACTCGGCGGCTTCGCGGCGGCGCCCGCATTCGCGGTGGCAGTCGGCCAGCAGCGCGTGGGCGCGCGCATGCCGGGGCTCGTGCGCCAGCAGTTGCGTCAACAGCTCGGCGGCGGCTTCGTGGCGCCGCAGCGCCAGCAGCG
>JBBSPW010000208.1:0-6144 GCA_038258365.1 Burkholderiales bacterium
CACCGCCAAGCCTTCGTTAACCGCGGCTTGTGCCACCGGTCCTTCGTCCACGACGATCAGGATGTGCTGGTACATGGGGCCCGCTCCTATCTCAACGAAACGATGGGCGCGATTATGGGTGCCGACGAGGTGCGCGCGGCGGCAGCAGCCGGCGCGGCGCGGCGCGCCAGACCTTCTTGCAAGCGCGAATCCACCCACGGCGCCAGGGCGTCGAAACCGCGCCCCAGGGCGACCGACATCGCAGCCACGGCCGCAGCCGAGTCGGCGCTGACCACCGGCGCGCTGGCATCGAAACTCGCGCTGCCGATGCGCTGCCCGCTGCGCCGGTCGTACAGCGCGGCACCGAGTCGCAACTGGGCCGATCCGGGGGGCGTGGCCACATCGTGCACCAGGCGCTCGACCGAGACCGTCAGCAACCAGTCCGAGGTCAGGGGGTCGCCCAGCAGCCCCACTGCGGTGGCGACGTTGCGCGCCTCCAGGCGCTGCTGCAGCAGCCGCGGGATGCGGCGCACTGGGCGTTCGGCCCAGCTGGCGAGCCGGTAGTAGGCCACTTCGTTCGGCTGCCTGGCATAGGCGATCGAGGTGGTTTCGGCCACCGCGCTGCCGGGCAGCGCCTGGATGAGCAGGGTCGGCACCACGGCCGTTGCAGCGGGGCTCGCGTTCGCATTTCCGTTGGGATTCGTTCCCGCTCCACCATCCTGCAACTCGTACATCGGCTGCACGCCGGCGTCGCTGCCGATCCCGACCGAGATGCAACCGGAAAGCACTACCGACACAGCCACCGACACAGCCACTGTCAGCGCCCACCCCGACCCCCGAACGGCCCACCGCGCACCACCCTGCTGCAACTCCCTCATTTCAACGACTCCCCAGGGCCCAGCCCGTTCTTCGGCGGCCCGAGCAGGCTGGCCCGCGGGTCGCGCAACTGCTCGATCGAGCGCGACGCCGACTCGGTGCTGAGCCGCAGATCGGACACCGCCGCCCGCAATTGGTCATCGACCCCGGCAGCGGTGCTCTCCAGCCGCTGCGCGGTGCTCACGGCCTGCGCCTGCACCGCGTCGACCGCTGCCGTGACCTGCTGCAACGCCTTTTGCGTGTCGGCCAGTGCCCGGTCGGCTTGCGCCAGCGTGGTGTCGACGCGGCTGCCGACCTCCTCGATCACCCCCGCAATGCGGTCGCCCGAACGCCCCAACTCCGTCGCCGCCGTGCCCGCCTGCTTGACCGCTACACCGGCCTGCTGCGCGGCCGTGGCCACCGTCGCCATCGATTGCTGCAGCGGCACGATCTGGCTTTTGAGCCCGGCGGACAAGTCGCGCAGGTTCTCGATGGTGGCGACGATCGTTTGCCGATTCTTCTCGTTCAGCAACTCGCTGATGCTGCCCAGCGCGTCCGACGCCATCTCGCCGACCCGGTTCACGCGGCCCGCGATCTCGGCCAGATCCGACTGGCCTTCGGCGATCAAGGGCATCGACTCACCGTCGGGGATCTGGGTCAGCGGGTTCCCCGCCGGCTCACGGTTGACGAGCGCAATCGATGCGATGCCGGTCAGCAGGTTGCGCGTCACCACCGCCACGGTACTGGTCAGCACCGGCACCCGGCGGTCGACGCGGATCTCGACCCGCACCGCGTTGCCTTGCGCGCCGGTCAGGGCATAGTCCTCGACCCGGCCGATCTGGATGCCGCGCAGGCTGACCGAGGCGCCCAGGTCGAGCCCGTCCAGTGCCTGCTGCTCGAAGGTGATGGCGTAGTGCTCGAAATTGCGACCGCCGATGTTCTTCAGCCACAGCACCGACAGGATCAACGCCGCCACCAGCGCCAGCACAGCGGCACCGACATAGGTGTAGCGGGATTCAGCTTCCATGGTCTCGATCCTTGTAGTCGTGGGGGGCTGCGGTCGGGTGCTGCGGCGAGTCACCGACCATGCTGCGCACCGAGAAATACTCGCGCACCCAGTCGTCGTCCAGACCCACCACATCCTGCAGGGGTCCGTCGGCCAGCACCTTGCCGCGCGCCAGCACGATCAGCCGGTCGACCACCGTCAAGAGCGTGTCCAGATCGTGCGTGACCAGAAACACCGTGATCCCCAGATCATCGACCAGCGAGCGTACCAGCCGGTCGAAGCCGCGTGCGGTGATCGGGTCCAGTCCCGAGGTCGGCTCGTCCAGAAACAGGATCTCGGGTTCCAGCGCGATGGCGCGCGCAATGGCAGCGCGCTTTCTCATGCCGCCCGACAACTCGCTCGGCAATTTGGTGCCCGCTTCCACCGGCAACCCGGCCTGCAGCAGGCGCAGCTTGACCAGGGCGTCGATCGTGTCGGCTGACAACTTCGTGTGTTCGCGCAGTGGCGACGCCACGTTCTGCGCCACCGTCAGCGAAGAGAACAGCGCGCCGTCCTGAAACATCATGCCGAAGCGGCGCCGCACCGCATCGCGTTCGCTGGCTGTGGCGGCCCACATGTCGGTGCCCAGCAGTCGCAGCCGTCCGGCAGTGGGCCGGTGCAGCCCGATCAGCTCGCGCAGCAGCACCGACTTGCCGGTGCCACTGCCCCCGATCAGCGCCACCAGCGTGCCGCGCTGCACAGTGAAGCTGACCCCGTCGTGCACGCGTTGCGAGCCGAATGCGGTGCAGACCTCTTCGACCTCGATCACGTTCGCGTTCGCGTTCGCCTTCCCGTCGATGGCGGTATCGGCAGCGGCCCTCACCATCCGAGTGCCTGCGTCATCACCGCGAACATCGCGTCCAGCAGGATCACCGCGACGATGCTCTGCACCACCGTCGACGTGGTAGCCGAACCGACCGCGCGGGTGTCGCGCTCGACCGTCATGCCCATGCGCGTGCCGATGACCGCGATCACCACCGCGAACACCGGTGCCTTGGCCAGCCCGATCAGCACATGTTTGAGATCCAGCGCCTCGCGCAGCCGTTCCAGGTAAGCCGGTGGGGTGATATCCAGCATCGGCCCCGAGATCAGCACCGATCCGACGATGCTCATCACATCACCCACGAACACCAGCAGCGGCAGCGTGATCATCAGCGCCAGCATGCGTGGCAGCACCAGCACCTGCTGCGCCGACAAGCCGAGCGTGGTGATCGCGTCGATCTCTTCAGTGAGCCGCATCGAGCCCAACTGCGCGGTGAAGGCGGCACCCGAGCGGCCGGCCACCACGATCGCCACGATGATCGGCGCGAACTCGCGCGTGCTGCCGATCGCGACCCCGTCGACCACGAAGATGTTGGCGCCGACCTTGCCGGCCTGCAGGCCCAGCAGGTAGGTGAAGACGATGCCGATCAGCATCGTCACCAGCGCAATCACCGGAATGGCGTCGAGCCCCGTTTGCTCCAGCTGCGCACTGAGTTCACGGAACCTGAGCTTGCGACGCCCGCGCAGCAAATCGGCCAGCGCCGACACGGTCTGGCCCAGGAAGTTCAAGTGTCCGAGCAGCAGCACACCCACGTTGCTGCTCTTGCGCCCCAGCACCGCCAGCCAGCCGTGGGGGTGGTCGGGGCTCGCGGCGGCGGTGGCGGGCAGGAGCTTGCGAACCTGGGCCAGCACGCGTTGGCTCGCGGGGTCGAAGCCCTGAAAGTCCAGCGCGGTGCGCCCGTGGGGCGCCGCAGCATCGGTCGGCGTCGGGCCGGCGTCGGCTGTCGCTTGAGGCAAGGCATTCAGCAGAACCAACGCGGCCGCCGAGTCGAGTTGCTGCACTCCGCTGCCATCGACCAGCGCCACCGATTCCAACTTGCCGCCACGCAGGGCCGTATCGATCTCGACCAGATCGCGCAGCCGCCAGGCGCCATGCAAGCGCATGACAGTTTGTCCGCCATCGGTATCGATCGTGAACCAGGATTGCAAAGGCATGGGCTGACGCGAAAGACATCGGACGCGCGTTGGCCCCGTGTCGGCTGGAATGAAGACGAGAGTCGATGGTAGAGGCATCGACACGACGCCATCCGCACGCCGCCATCGATCTCCCGCAGTCCACCCATGGAGGCGGCCGGTGTGCGGGCTTGTCCGGGTGGCACGGCCTTGTTGAGGCTTCGATGATCGCCGCACACCCCGAACCCTTCAACCCGAGGTAGCACCCGATGCAACAGAAGCCCCGCTCGTCCGACGGGACACCCGCCATCCCAGTCCCGCACGGCCGTCGTCTTGTGCTGGCTGCCGCCGCGCTGCTGGTCATGGCGTCGACGGTACCGACCGGGGCAGCCGCTCAAACGTCGTGGCCCAGCGCAAAACCGATCACGCTCATCGCGCCCTATCCGGCAGGAGGCGGGGTCGACGCAGTGGCCCGATTGCTGGCCGAGCGGCTCGGCGCGCGCTTGTCGCAAACCGTCAATGTCGACAACCGGCCCGGTGCCGGATCCACCATCGGCGCGGCATCGCTGGCGCGCAGCGCACCCGACGGCTACACGTTGATGCTGGGCAGCATCGTCGACTATGCGATCGCCACCCATGTGCACAAGAACCTGAGCTTCGACCCTGCCCGCGACCTGCTTCCGGTGGTGGAGGTGGGCTATGGCACGGTCGGCCTGATCGTCACTGCCGACCTGCCAGCCAAGAACCTCAAGGAATTGATTGCGCTGGCCAAGTCCAAGCCGGGTGAGCTGAGCTATGCCTCGTCCGGGGTCGGCGGCTTGCAGCACCTGAATGCCGAGATGTTCAAACAGATGGCGGGAGTCGACATGGTGCATGTGCCATACAAGGGCACAGCGCAGTTTCTTCCGGACCTGATCTCGGGCCGCATCCCGCTGTCGATCGACAGCATCCCGGCCCATCTGGCGAATGTTCGGGCCGGCAAGACACGCGCATTGGCGGTTGCGAGCGCCACCCGATCACCGACCTTGCCCGATGTGCCGACCATGGCCGAGGCCGGTTTGGCCGGCTACGAAAGCGCCACCAACTACACCGTGTTCGTGCCGGCGAAGACACCACCCGAGATCGTCAAACGACTGAACACCGAGCTGAACACGATCCTGGCCGACGCCGAGCTGGCGCAGAAGCTGTCCGGGCTCGGCATCACGGTGCTGGGCGGGACATCAGCCGCAGCGGTCGCCAAGCAAGGCACCGAAGCCGTGCGCTGGGCCGAGGTCATCAGACGAGGCAATCTCACCTTCAACTGAGGCCGTGGCGGGCCATGCGCCTTGCGATTCATTGGGCTTCGAGGGCAAAGCTTTCGTAGTCTGCATGGTTGAATTTGACCGTTGCTTCAAGCAGCGTCTCGGTCGTGCCCGGCGCCGTCAGGGCGAAGCCGCAACTCAGCACCACCGTGCCGTCTTCGAAGTCGGAACGGGTCTTGCTGCCGGGCTCGCAAGCCAATTCCCGGCCATCCAGGCTGGCAGCCAGACTCAGCGATGTGTCGTCGTGGCTGCCGGTGAACACCACGGTCAGGCGGTAGCGGATGTCACTGGCTGCAGGAGGCAGTCGGCACTCGACCAAACGGGTCTTCCAGTTGTGCAATGTTTGATTGCAGGGCACGTCTGTGGTGGACGTTGTTGAGGTCGTGGCCGCGGCCGAAACTCCCGACGGCATTGCCAGGCCGGTCGACAGCACGATCGCCATCGAGAGAACCGCCGCACCCATGCGAAAGGCGCTGCGCGGCGCCGAAACCCGCAGCATCAAAACGCGAGGGGCAACTGAAGGATTTTCGATGCACGGGACCATGCATCCGAGTGTTGCAAGCATGGATGACAGCCGTGCGACACGGCGGGTTCGGCCGTCCGCGACCATCGCTCAGGCGACGTCGTCGGAGCATGCAGCCGGCGCCACAAACGAGCACGGGTCCTGGCGTTGCAGCCAGGACCCGTGTTCGCTTGCATGTTGGCGGAGTGGACGCGACACTCGTCAAATGGTACCGTTTTCATAGGTACAGCTATGAGGAATAGACCGTTCATGTGGTGAAATCATGTGGTGAAATACCCCGTCGACTCCTCACCACACTGGACACCATGGCCGACCATCTCGAGCAGCGTGCGAACCTCCTGTATGCCGTCTTCACGGTCCCCCAGGATGTGCGCCACATCGTCGGCAAGGCCCGCTTTGTGCAGTCCACTAGGACCGCCCACCGGCCGACCGCAAAGGTTCGTGCATCGTTGCTCGTTGCTGGATGGCAGACCGAGATTGCCAAGGCCCGAGGCACCATGCCCAAC
>JBBSPW010000209.1:0-6120 GCA_038258365.1 Burkholderiales bacterium
GAGCGGCAATCTCACCCGCCGTGGCTGGTTGCAGCTGTCCGGTGGTTCTGCGGGCATCGCTGTCTGGGGCTCCGCTGTGGCCCAGGAGCCAGGCCGCAAAGCCACGGCGCGGCGCATCGTCTCGGTCGGCGGCGCGCTCACCGAAACGCTCTATGCGATGGGGGCGCAGGGGGACCTGGTCGGTGTCGACACCACCTCGCTGTACCCGCTGGCGGCCACCCAGCTGCCGAGCGTGGGCTATGCCCGCACCTTGTCGGCCGAGGGCGTGTTGTCGCTGCGCCCCACGCTGGTGGTGGCCAGTGGCGAAGCCGGGCCGCCCGCCGTGCTGCGGCAGTTGGCCGATGCCGGCGTGGTGCTGCAGGTGCTGGAGGCCGACCACCGCCTCGAAGGGGTGTTGGTGCGCACCCGCCAGCTCGGCGTGCTGGTGGGCCGGGAAGCCGCGGCGAACCAGCTGGCGGTGCGCACTGCGCAGGACTGGCGCAGCGTGCTGGCGCAGGTGGCCGCCGCACCCCAGCCCGGCCCGCGCGTGTTGTTCGTGCTGTCGCATGCGATCAACCAGGTGCGCATCGGCGGGCGCCACACCGCTGCCGATGCGGTGATCCGCTTCGCAGGGGGTCGCAATGCGTTTGGCGATGTCGAAGGCTTCAAGCCGCTGACCCCCGAAGCCGCCATTGCCGCCGAACCGGATGTGATCCTGACCACCGACCAGGGCCTGCAGGCCGCCGGCGGCATCGACGGTTTCCTGGCGGCACCGGGCCTGGCGGCGACGCGGGCCGGGCGTGCTCGGCGGGTGATTGCGATGGAAGCCCTGTTCATGCTGGGCTTCGGCCTGCGGCTGCCGCAAGCGGTGGCAGAGCTGGCCACCCGTCTTCGGGATGTGCCGACGGCATGAGTGCGTTTGCGGGCATCGGCTGGGGTCGGGCGACTCGCTCCGCCGGCGTGACAGCGCCCGCCGCAACAGCGCTTGATCCGGCCCGCAGGCTGGGCTGGGCGTTGGCCGCTGCGCTGCTGTTGGCGTTGGTGCTGGCCTGCACCCAGGGCGCGGTCAAGGTGGGGCTGGCAGATTGGTTGTCGCTGCCGCAGCCCGATCGATCGGGTGCGGCCCATGTGCTGTGGAACCTGCGGCTGCCGCGCGCGTTGCTGGCGGCAGCAGTGGGCGCTGCGCTGGGGCTGGCCGGCGCGCTGACTCAGGGCCTGTTCCGCAACCCGATGGCCGACCCCGGCCTGCTCGGGGTCAGCAGCGGTGCGGTGGCGGCGGTGGCGCTGGTGCTGACGGTGTTCGCCGCGGCCGCGGCCGGGGTTCCGCCGGCCTGGCGCATCTGGGTGCTGCCGCTGGCGGCCTTCTGCGGCGCGCTGTTGGTGTGCCTGCTGCTGGACCGCATGGCACGCTGGCTCACCCCCGGGTCGGTAGCCGGCTTGTTGCTGACCGGGCTGGCCTTGAACGCGGTGACGATGGCGCTGGTGGGCCTGTGCACCTTCGTTGCCACAGACGAACAACTGCGCAGCCTGACCTTCTGGTCGCTGGGGTCGCTGGCCGGCGCCTCCTGGACCGTCGTGGGCGTGCTCGGGGTGGCGCTGCTGCTCGCAGGCTGGCAGGCGCGGCGCATCGCACCGGCGCTGAATGCGCTGGCCCTGGGTGAGGCGGTGGCCGGCCATGTGGGCATTGACCTGCAGCAATTGCGAACCCAGCTGGTGGTGGTGGTGGCGCTGCTGTCGGCGCTGGCGGTGGCATGGTGCGGCCTGATCGGCTTCATCGGCTTGATGGCGCCGCACATGGTGCGCGGGGTGGCCGGCGGCGACCAGCGTGCGGTGCTGCCGCTTTCGATGGCTGCCGGCGCGCTGCTGCTGCTGGTGGCCGACACATTGGCTCGCACGGTGATCGTGCCGGCCGAGTTGCCGGTGGGCATCGTCACCGCATTGATCGGTGGGCCGGCTTTTCTGCTGCTGCTGCGCAAGCTGGCGCGGCAGCAAGGGGGTCATGCATGAACCTGGCCACGCACGACCGGATGCCGCCGGAGGCGGCTTGGGCCGAAGCTGAAAACAGCGCCGATGCCGATGTGCGATGGCCGACCGACCGCGCGCCTTTGTGCGGTGCCACGGGGTCTGCGCCGGCACCGTCGATGCAGCTTGTCGCGGCCGTCACACGACTGTCCGGTGGTCGCGTCTTCGGCCCCTTCGACCTGCAGATCGCCAGCGGCGAACGGCTGGCCATCGTCGGCCCCAGTGGCGCGGGAAAGTCGACGCTGCTGAAATTGCTGGCCGGCGACCTGGCACCGAGCGCGGGTCGGGTGCAGGTGGACGGCCGCCCGCTTGTGGCCCACAGCCGCGCCGCGCTGGCACTGCGCCGTGCGGTGCTGCCGCAATCGCATGGCGTGGCGTTCGGCATGCCGGTGGCACTGGTGGTAGGTCTCGGACGGATGGCGCGCGTGGTCGATCCGGCACTGGCCACCGTCACCGCAGAAGCGCTGGCAGCCGCACAGGCCGCGCACCTGAGCCACCGGCGCTTCGACACGCTGTCGGGCGGCGAGCAGGCGCGGGTGATGCTGGCGCGCGTGTTCGCGCAGCTGTGGGACACAGCGCCGGGTTTCCTGCTGGTGGACGAGCCGCTGTCGGCACTCGACCCGGGTCTTCAGTTGGAGCTGACCGATGCGCTGCTGGGCTTCTGCAGCGCGCGCAGCCATGCACTGGTGGCGGTGCTTCACGACCTGAACCTGGCACTGGCCGACTTCGATCGCCTGTGGCTGGTGCAGCACGGACAGCTCGCTGCCGACCTGGCCACCGACCGCGCGGCAGTGCCTGCGCTGGAGCGGCTGTTCGGCATCGGGCTGCAATGCGTGGAAGACGGCCACGGCCGCTTCGGCGTGCTGCCCCGTCGCAGCGAACGCCGCAGCGCAGCCACGGATGCCTTGGCGGTGGCGACCGGCATCGCATGAGCGCAGTGGCCAGGCCGGCAACCCCTTGGCAGCGCAAGCAACGGGCGTGGCCGGGCACCGGGCCGGTCGTCGGGCCTGGCGCTGTCGTGCTGGGGCTGCACCTGTGGCTGGTGGTGCTGGCCTGGCAGGCCACAGGTCGTTTTGCCGATGCGTCGACGGATGCCCCAGTGACGGCCACAAAGCCGGTGTCGACTTCGATCGTGACGGTGTCGCTGCAGCCGGGGCGCGCCGCGCAGCCGCCGCGGCCGCTGCCTTCGCTGCCCTCACACCCGCGGCTGGCGACCCCGGCGATGCGGCTGCTGGCGCCGCCCCCGGTCGAGATCCATGTCCAGGCGCCCACGCCCGTCACTGTGTCCAGTGCCACCGCCCCGCAGCCGCAACCCCGGCAGCCCGCGCAAGAGAACCCAGCCGAGTCGAGCAAGCCCACCGCAAGCCAGAAGCCCGCCTTCGATGCCGAGACAGGGCACGCGCAGGCGACGCCACGGGTGGTGGCGCCAGTCCCGTCAGCCACCCGAGACGACACGGTCACAACAGCAGTCTCGACCACACCGAATGCAGACGAGCCGCCGCTGGTCGCAGCCCAAGCAGACCGCCGTGACTGCCCGCCCGCACCACACCCTGCAGCGCTGCGTGACCGCGGCATCGAGGGTGTGGTGCGGCTGATGGTGCGTGTCGACACCGAAGGCCGGGCCAGCGAGGTGCGACTGCGGCAGGCCAGCGGCTTCCGCCTCTTCGACCAAGCCGCGCTGGAGCAGGCGCGCGGTTGCCGCTTCGTCCCGGCACGGCGCGGCGCGCTGCCGGTAGAGAGCTGGGTCGAGTTTCCGGTTCGATTCACCTTGCGCGGTTGAACCCGCAGCCTGTTTACCTGGAGCCTTCACCACCATGACCCCACGCCACCCTTTGCGGCGCGCAAAGCCGGCCGATGCCACAGCAGCCGCTCTGCCCGCGCCCGTTGCGCTACCCGGACACGCCCCGCTCCGACACTGGCAACGCCTGGGCGAGGCCGTGCGCTGCGCCTACGCGCCGGATCGGCCCGACCTGATCCGCGACTACCTGGACGCTGGCGAGGTCTGCATGCACGCCGCCTGTGCCAGCGAGCTGCAAGTGGCCCATCGCAGCCTGCAGCTGCTGTTGCGCACCGCGCTGGACCAAGCGCTGCCCTTGCGCTGGCGCGAAGCCTGCCTGATTCACAGCGCGGGGCCGCTGGGACGCATGCAGGGTCTGCTGGCGCTGCACGACCCGGTGGCAGTGAACGCGCTGCACACCCTGGTCGAGATTGCCAACCATCGCCTGGCGGAGGCGACACCGGTTGCAGATGCAGCACCCGGCGCCGGCGCCAGTTTCGGAACTGGCCGGCAAGCACGGCTCAGACGATGAACAGCACCGGGTCGACCATCGTGCGGTTCAGCATCACGCCCCAGTGCAGGTGCGGGCCGGTGACGCGCCCGGTGGCGCCGACCTTGCAGAACGCGTCGCCGGCTTTGAGGGTGTCGCCGACCGACACATCGACCGCACTCAAGTGGGCATACAGCGTCAACAAACCGCGGCCATGGTCCAGCCAGACGGCGCCGCCGCTGAAGAAGTAGTCGCCCACATCGATCACCCGCCCGGCCAGCGGTGCCCGCACCGGGGTGCCGGTGGGCGCGGCGATGTCCATGCCGCTGTGCGGGCTGCGCGCCTGGCCGTTGAAAACCCGGCGCAAGCCGAACGAGCTGGAGCGCGGCCCCGGCACCGGCGGCAGCATCGCCAGGCTCTCTGGCAACGACTCGCTGAAGGTGGCCATCACGCCCGACAGGTGCTCACGCTCGCGTTGGGCGCGCGCCAGGTCTTCTGCCGACAGATCGACTTTGCCCGGCGCGACCTTCAGGCGTTGTTCGGCATAACGCTTGGGATGCACGGTGTACCCGATCTCGCGGGAAGGCCCACCCGCGGGCGGCTGAACGCTGATGCGCACGGTGCCGGGCTTGGTCGACAACGGAATGCCGACCACCGCCATCCAGCCCGACGGGTCGCCGATCACCATCAACGGCAGGTTGCCGGCCGATGCCAGAGGCCGCTCGGGCGCCGGCCCAAGCGCCAGCCTGGCGATGCCACCGGGCACCTGCGATGCGGACTCGCCACTGTCGTCAGCGGGCTGCGGCTTGCGCTTGCCGGTGGCGGCCAGGCTGTGCGCAGCGGGTGCGGCCAACGCGGCGAACAAGCCCAGCAGCGCGGCTCGGCGAAGCACGGTCGAGAACGGGGTTGACGATCGGGTCGCAGACGAGGTCGAAGGCGGAGTCGAGAGCGGGGCCGCACGCCCGATTGCACGCGGGCCTGCAGGCGATCGAAAGGGATGGGGGATGCTGGGTTCGTCGATGTTTTTCATGTCTTTGCCAGTCTAGCGAGCCCCATCGGCAACTTCTTGAACCTCTGCGCCTGGCTCGCCTGCACCGCCTTCGGCCAAGGCCGGGCTGTCATCGTCGTTCGTGCCGTACTCGGTCTTGAAACTGCCGGCTTCCAGCCCTTGCTGCTGCAGCCAGCGCACCATCACCGCCTCGTAGCCATGGGTGACGATCACGCGGCTGGCACCGGTGTCGGCGATGGCGCGTTGCAACCCCGGCCAGTCGGCATGGTCACTGAGTACGAAACCGCGGTCGACACCGCGGCGGCGGCGAGCACCGCGCAGTTGCATCCAGCCGCTGGCAAAGGAATCGCCAAAGTCGCCCAAACGGCGTGTCCAACTGCTGCCCAGCACGCCCGGTGGGGCGATCACCAATGCGCGCTTCAGATCGTCGCTGTGGCCATCGTTGTCCACCGCCTTGCGGCTGCGGGCCGCACCGCCCGCCCCCACCGCCGCCAGCACGCGCGTGGGCGGCAAGTTCACCCCCGCTGCGCGGTAGGCGGCGTTCAGCGGCTCTACCGCCCCATGCACGTAGATCGGCCCGATGCCTGCATCCACCCCCGCCAGCAGACGCTGCGCCTTGCCGAAGCTGTAACCCAGCAGCAGGCTGGGCCGGCCGGCATCGGCATTGGCCGCCCACCAGGCGTCGATCTGCGCCATCACCTCGGCTTGCGGCGCCCAGCGGTAGATCGGCAAGCCGAAGGTGCTCTCGGTGATGAAGCAGTCGCAGCGCACCGGCTCGAAAGGCGCGCAGGTGGTGTTGGTGTCGTTGGTGTGGCCGCTGACGAAGTAGTCGCCCGATGCCAC
>JBBSPW010000210.1:0-6114 GCA_038258365.1 Burkholderiales bacterium
GATGGCCGGGCCCGACCGCAGCCCGCAAAGTCTTTCGTTGCGCTCGATGGCGCCCCCCGCATCACACCCTGGAGCACCCGCATGAACAAGATCCTGATGGTTTTGACTTCGCACGACCAGCTCGGCGACACCGGCAAGAAAACCGGCTTCTGGCTGGAGGAGTTTGCCGCGCCGTACTACGTGTTCAAGGATGCCCACACCGAGGTCACCCTGGCTTCACCGGCGGGCGGTCAGCCGCCCTTGGACCCGACGAGCGACGAACCCGACGCTCAAACCAAAGCCACGAAGCGATTCAAGGAAGACCCGGAGGCGCAGCACGCACTGGCGCGCACCCGCAAGTTGTCAGAGATGGCGGCGGCCGATTTCGACGCCGTGTTCTATCCCGGCGGCCATGGCCCGCTGTGGGACTTGGCGGACAGTGCCGATTCCATCCGCTTGATCGAGTCGTCGTTGGCGGCACACAAGCCAGTGGCAGCGGTGTGCCATGCACCCGGCGTGTTGCGTGACGTCAAGACGAGCGACGGTCAGCCGCTGGTCAAAGGCAAGCGCGTCACCGGATTCAGCAACGCCGAGGAAGATGCGGTGGGTCTGTCGAAGGTCGTGCCGTTCCGGGTCGAAGACATGCTGAAGCAAGCCGGGGGCGCATACGAAAGTGGCGGCGACTGGCAGTCCCATGTGGTCACGGATGGCTTGCTGATCACTGGACAAAACCCGGCTTCGTCTGAAGCGGCAGCCAAGGCGTTGCTGGCAGCGTTGGCTGGCCGTCAGCGCTGACCTAGCCCGCTGCCACCACGGGAATCTTCGCGATCCGGGCTTGCCACTCGCGCGGCCCGGTGTCGTGCACGCTGACGCCATGGGCGTCTACGGCCACCGTGACCGGCATGTCGACCACATCGAACTCGTAGATGGCTTCCATGCCCAAGTCCTCGAAGCCGACCACCTTGGCATGCCTGATGGCCTTCGACACCAGATACGCAGCGCCGCCCACCGCCATCAGGTAGGCGCTCTTGTGTTTCTTGATGGCTTCGATGGCCACCGGCCCGCGCTCGGCCTTGCCGATCATCGCGATCAACCCGGTCTGGGCCAGCATCATCTCGGTGAACTTGTCCATCCGCGTGGCGGTGGTGGGGCCGGCCGGGCCGACCGCTTCGTCGCGCACCGGGTCCACCGGGCCGACGTAGTAGATGACGCGGTTCTTGAAATCGACGGGCAAACGCTCACCCTTGCCAAGCATGTCTTGGATGCGTTTGTGTGCCGCGTCCCGGCCCGTCAGCATCTTTCCGGACAGCAGCAGGGTCTCGCCCGGCTTGAAGCTGGCGACCTGCTCCGGTGTCAACGCATTCAGGTCGACCTTGCGGCTCTTTTGGTAGTCGGGGGTCCATTGCACATCCGGCCACAGGTCCAGGCTCGGCGCTTCCAGATAGGCCGGGCCCGAGCCGTCCAGAACGAAATGCGCATGGCGCGTGGCGGCACAGTTGGGGATCATCGCCACCGGTTTGCCGGCTGCATGGGTCGGATAGGTGGCGATCTTGATGTCGAGCACGGTGGTCAAGCCTCCTAGACCCTGCGCGCCGATGCCGAGTGCGTTGACCCTCTCGTACAACTCGATCCGCAATGCTTCGAACTTGTTCTGCGGCCCGCGCTCCAGCAGGTCGAGCATGTCGATGGGCTCCATCAGCACTTCTTTGGCCATCAGCATCGCCTTTTCAGCGGTGCCGCCGATGCCGATGCCCAGCATGCCCGGCGGGCACCAACCGGCACCCATCGTCGGAACCGTCTTCAACACCCAGTCGACCAGGCTGTCGCTGGGGTTCAGCATCACGAACTTGCTCTTGTTTTCGCTGCCACCCCCCTTGGCCGCAACGTCGACGCCGACCGTGTTGCCGGGAACGACTGTCATGTGGATCACTGCCGGGGTGTTGTCGCCGGTGTTCTTGCGAGCGAACTGCGGGTCGGCCACGATCGAAGCGCGCAGCGGATTGCCGGCGTCCAGATAGCCGCGCCGCACGCCTTCGTTGACGGCATCCTCGACCGAGCCCGGAAAGCCGTCGAAGCGCACATCCATTCCGATCTTCAGGAACACGTTGACGATGCCGGTGTCCTGGCAGATCGGCCGTTTGCCTTCGGCGCACAGCTTCGAGTTGGTGAGGATCTGGGCGATGGCGTCCTTGGCCGCGGGTGAAGCCTCTTTCGCATACGCCCGTGCCAGATGGGCGATGTAGTCGGCCGGGTGGTAGAAACTGATGAATTGCAGCGCAGCAGCCACCGACTCGACGAGGTCGGCATGGCGGATCAGGGTGGTCATGGCGGGCATCCGTGGTACGGGGGAGGTCAGTTTAGCCAGCAGAGTTTGCGGGTTGACCGTGCCGGGCGAGATGGCGCGGCGACACTGCGGGCGGAGACTGCAGGGCGGGCGGCTGTCAGCGGTCCGTCAGCGGTCCGTCAGAGCAAACACGTAGCTTCGGATCTGCTGGCGGCATGCCACCATCGTGAGCACAGGGTCTACAGTGGCTTCCGCTCGCCGCACCACAACAAGGAGACTTCGACCATGACCGCAACGTCTGCCGACCTGCCCACTGAAATCAAGACCCACCAGCCACCGCCCGAGTTGGTCAAGGCGGCTGCGGTGTCCGGCATGGACGCCTACCGCAAGCTGGCCGCTGCTGCGGAACAGGACCACGAAGGCTTCTGGGCCCAACGCGCGCGCGAGTTCCTGAGCTGGAAAACGCCTTTCAGACAGGTGCTGGACAGCAGCGACGCCCCGTTCTTCAAGTGGTTTGCCGACGGCACCCTCAACGCCAGTCACAACTGCCTGGACCGCAACATCGAACGCGGCCTGGGCGACAAGACCGCGATCCTCTTCGAAGCCGACGACGGCACGGTCACTGCTGTCACCTACAGCGCATTGCTGTCCAAGGTCTGCCGCTTCGCCAATGTCTTGAAGGCACGCGGCGTCAAGAAGGGCGACCGGGTGGTGATCTATCTGGGCATGAGTGTCGAAGGTGTGGCCGCGATGCAGGCTTGCGCCCGCATCGGCGCCCCGCATTCGGTGGTGTTCGGCGGCTTCAGCGCGCAGAGTCTGCGTGACCGCATCGAGGACACCGGTGCGGTGATGGTCATCACCGCCGACGAGCAGGTGCGCGGGGGCAAGCACCTGCCGCTGAAGAAGATCGTCGACGAAGCGATCGCACTCGGTGGCTGCGAATCGGTTCAGAGCGTGCTGGTCTACCAGCGCACCGGCGGCGACATTGCATGGACCGAATCGCGCGACCACTGGCTTCACGACGCACTGCAGTCGCAGCCCGACACCTGCGAGCCCGAATGGGTCGGTGCCGAGCACCCGCTCTTTCTGCTCTACACCAGCGGCAGCACCGGCAAGCCGAAGGGCGTGCAACACAGCACCGGCGGCTACCTGCTGCATGCCGCACTGACCACCGCATGGACCTTCGACCTGAAGCCGGACGATGTGTTCTGGTGCACCGCCGACATCGGCTGGGTCACCGGTCACAGCTACATCACCTACGGCCCATTGGCACTCGGCGGCACCGAAGTGGTGTTCGAGGGCATCCCCACCTATCCCGATGCCGGCCGCTTCTGGCAGATGATCGAGAAGCACAAGGTGACGATCTTCTACACCGCACCGACAGCGATCCGATCGCTGATCAAGGCAGCCGAATCCAAGGCAGAAGTTCATCCGGACCGCTCTGATCTGAGCAGCCTGCGCATCCTGGGCACGGTGGGCGAGCCCATCAACCCGGCAGCCTGGGAGTGGTACTACCAGCATGTGGGCGGCAGCCGCTGCCCGGTGGTCGACACCTTCTGGCAAACCGAGACCGGCGGCCATGTCATCACGCCTTTGCCGGGTGCGACGCCGATGGTGCCTGGCTCCTGCACACTGCCGTTTCCGGGCATCGACGCCGCGATCGTCGACGAAGCCGGCAACGATGTGCCGAACGGGCAGGGCGGCATTCTCGTGATCAAGAAGCCGTGGCCGAGCATGATCCGCACCATCTACGGCGACCCCGAGCGTTTCAAGAAGAGCTACTTCCCGCCAGAGTTGAAGGGCTACTACCTGGCCGGCGACGGTGCCATACGCGACCAGAAAACGGGCTACTTCACGATCACCGGCCGCATCGACGATGTGCTGAACATCAGCGGCCACCGCATGGGCACGATGGAGATCGAGAGCGCACTGGTCAGCTGCACCGACCTGGTGGCCGAAGCCGCGGTGGTGGGCCGCCCCGACGACACCACCGGCGAGGCGATCTGCGCCTTCGTGGTGCTGAAGCGTTCACGCCCGACCGGCGAAGAAGCCAAGCAGATCGCAGCCCAACTGCGCGCTTGGGTCGCAAAAGAGATCGGCCCGATCGCCAAGCCCAAGGACATCCGATTCGGCGACAACCTGCCGAAGACCCGCAGCGGCAAGATCATGCGGCGATTGCTGCGCAGCATCGCCAAGGGCGAGGCCATCACCCAGGACACGAGCACCTTGGAGAACCCTGCGATTCTCGAGCAGCTGGGCGAAGCGCATTGATCGACCCTCCGATCGACGCAAGCGGATCCGGACCCATGGTGGGCCACCTCAGACGCTTGCGAGACACCGCATCGCTTGCGGCTGTCGATGACCGATGCCGGCGCAACGGATGCCCATGGGGTTGAGCTGATGCTGACTGTTGCGGGTCAGCAAACCGTGTTGGCCTTTGAAGAGCGCGGCATACCGCCCGAACAGCTGGCTGCTTACGGCGCGGGCAATCAGATTCACCTGGAGGATTTGGCTGCCCACCTCAAAGGTGCGGGGCGCTGCGACTCGCGCAAGCGCTGGGCCGAGCTGCACCCCGTGTACGGGTCCATGGCGATCGAGACGGGCTGATGACCGCTGGATTCCGTCGGGGCGACCATTAAGGCCGTTGTAGAAGCCGCAGTTCCAAGCTTGATCGCCGAATGCGCTCCGCTACATTCGCGGCAGGTGCGAACAAGGATCTGCCATGCCATTCGTGATCATCGGGGTGCTGCTGCTGCTGGCCAAGGTTGCCGAGTTCAGTGTGTTCGCGACCTGGTCGTGGTGGATCATCCTGGCGCCGTTTGCCGCCGCGGTGGTCTGGTGGCAATTGTCCGACAGCCTGGGGCTGACGCAAAAGCGCGCGATGGACAAGATGGAGCAGCGCAAGGTCGAAAGGCGAGAACGCCACTTAGAGGCCTTGGGTCTCGACACCAAGAAGAAGCGTTCGCCCAACGCAGTTCGTTCCGGCAGCCGGCCCACCCCGCGCCCTGCATCTGAAGCCGCCAAGTTGGGCGCAGCGGTCGATCCGACGCAGGTCAACAGCTCGATCGCGCCGAGCAGAAAGCCCGACGCAAAGCATTGATCCAGCGCTGATCCAGCGCGGGTCGCATAAGCAGGCCGCCCCCAAGACGTCCACCCGCCAGTCAATCGCTGTCCAGCACCGCTCCCACACTGGCACTGGCCGCGTTGCGCGCGAACGTCGCCAGCACACCCCGCGTGTAGCGCGGCGCCGGCTGCTTCCACGCCGCGCGGCGGCGCTCGATCTCGGCGCTGCCCACATCCAGATGCAGCTTCAACTGCGGCGCGTCGATCGTGATGCGGTCGCCTTCGTGCACCAGCGCGATCAGGCCGCCGGCATAGGCTTCGGGCGCCACATGGCCGACCACCATGCCCCAGGTGCCGCCAGAGAAACGGCCGTCGGTGATCAGGCCCACGCTTTCGCCCAGGCCTTGCCCGATCAGCGCCCCGGTCGGCGCCAGCATCTCCGGCATGCCCGGCCCGCCTTTGGGACCCAGGTAGCGCAGCACCATCACATCGCCGGCCTTGATCTGCCCCGCCATGATCGCTGCCAGCGCGCTTTGCTCGTCTTCGAAAACCCGTGCCGGGCCGGTCATCACCGGGTTCTTGAGACCGGTGATCTTGGCGACGCAACCTTCGGGCGCCAGGTTGCCCTTCAGGATCGCGAGGTGTCCCTGGGCATACATCGGGTCCGACACCGTTCGGATCACGCGCTGCTCAGAGGACGGCGTATCGGCAATGTCGGCCAGGTTTTGCGCCACCGTGCGGCCGGTGATGGTCATGCAGTCGCCATGCAGCAAACCGGCTTGCAACAA
>JBBSPW010000211.1:0-6001 GCA_038258365.1 Burkholderiales bacterium
GACCGAGAACGTCAACGCAGCCAGCAAACCCAGGTGCGCCACCACCGCCAGCGCCACGCCGCGTCGGTCGGTGCCCGCAGCTTGCGGCAGCAGCGGGTCGCGTCCGCCGTCGCTGCCGTTGACGCGGGCCGATGCCGTCAGCGTGGTCATGGGCCCCGACCCGCTCAGGGCGCGCCCTGCTTGACCGACAGCCCCACGCGCCGCACACCGGCGCGCTGCAGCGTGTCCATCACCTTGACCACTTCTTCGTAACGCACTGCGCGGTCGGCACTGATCACCACCGGCACATCGGCCGGATCGGGTGGCGGTGCATTCGGCACGGGCTTGGAGCGCCCGCCCGCTGGCAAGGCCACCGGTGCTGCCTGCTGCTGCCGCACCCGCGCCACCAGTTCGGTCAGCGCCACCGCTTCTGGGTCTTGCTGGTCGGTGCGAATCTGCAGCCGCTTGTCGCTGCCGACGATGATCTCGATCACCCGGGTCGGGCGCTGGCTGCTCTTGCCGACCGAGGGCAAATCGACCACGCCGGTGGTGATCAACGGCGCGGTCACCATGAAGATGATCAACAGCACCAGCATCACATCGATGAAGGGCACCATGTTGATCTCGTTCATCGAGCGCCGGCTGCTGCGGCCGCCGCGGTGCATCACGCCAGGCATGGTTGCCTCCGCAGTTCGATGTGCAGCGGCAGACTCATCGTGACGCCGCCGGAGCCGGCACCGCAGGCGTGCCGGCCGATTGCCCGGCGTTGCGCTGCAGGATGGTGCTGAACTCTTCGATGAAGGTTTCCAGCTGGATCGCGATGCGGTCGATGTCGCGCGCAAACCGGTTGTAGGCCACCACCGCCGGGATCGCCGCGAACAGCCCGATCGCGGTGGCCACCAAGGCTTCGGCGATACCCGGCGCCACGGTGGCCAAGGTCACCTGCGTCATGTTCGACAAGCCGACGAAGGCATGCATGATTCCCCACACGGTGCCGAACAGGCCCACATACGGACTGACCGAGCCGACGCTGGCCAGGAAGCTCAGGTTGCTTTCGATGGCGTCGAGCTCGCGCTGAAAACTGGCCCGCATCGCGCGCCGCGCGCCGTCCAGTTGCACACCGTTGTCGAGCCGCTTTTCGCGCAGCTTCATGAACTCGCGCATGCCGCTCGCAAAGATGCGCTCCATCGTGGCGGTTTGCTCTTTCTGGCCCACGCCCTGGTTCAACTCGGTCAGGCTGCGGCCCGACCAGAACTCGCGCTCGAACTCGTCGTTGCCGGCGCGCACGCGCCGCAGACCGAAGAGCTTGCCGAAGATCACCGACCAACTGGCCAACGAGGTGATCACCAAACCGGCCATCACGAGCTGCACCACCAGGCTGGCGCTGAGGATGAGTTGGGTGATCGAGAGGTCTTGGTTCATGTCATTTTCGGATGGAGCAAGTGCTGCACGTCGGTCGGAATGCGGCGGGGCTTGAAGGTTCCGCTGTCGACGCAGCCGATGCGGATCTCGCCGGAGGCCAGCAGCAGCTCGCCGCGCCAGGCTTGCTGCTGCATCTGCATCGACGCCTGCCCGGCGCTGTGAAGGGCCACGGTGATGCCGAGCAGGTCGTCGAGCCGCGCCGGTGCATGGTGGCGCACGCGGGTGTCGGTGACCACGAAGATCGCGCCGCTGCGATCGCGCAAGTCTTGCTGCCCGATGCCCAGGTGCCGCAGCCATTCGGTGCGGGCGCGTTCGAAGAACTTCAGGTAGTTGGCATAGAAGACGACACCACCGGCATCGGTGTCCTCCCAGTACACGCGGATGGCGTGGCGGAAGGCGACGGGAGCTTGGGCGGGATCGCTGGTGTGCAACGGGTCTGGAGACATCGGCGCTGGCGATTATGCGGGGGTCGGAGTCGGCCCCCGGCCGCGGGTTCCGTTCAGGCACCCAGGCCCGGCGTGCTGCGGTTCAGGGTGCGGTTCGTCGGTACACGGTGCCCCACAGCGGATGGCCGGCTTCCGATCGGCTGAGCACAAACGCCGGATCGGCCCCGCGCGCGGCCCTGAACGCTGCTTCGCATTCGGCTTCACGCTCGCTGGTGCAGGTGATGAAGGCCAGCAGCTTGTGCGCGCGTGCCTGGTCGCGCGGGCTGCGCAGGCCGGCTTGCAGCGCCTGGCGCAGGGCGGTTTCGGCTTGCGGGTACTGCCCATCGTCGTAGAGACGAATGCCGTCGACCAGCGCGCGCTCGGCGGGCTGCTCCAACAGTTCAGACAACCCGCCAGTCGGCGCCTGCGGCGGTGCGATGGCGCAGCCTCCCAGGGCGGCACACAGACAGGTCAGTGCGGTGACTCGAAGGTTCTCGTGCAGCTTTCGCATCGCCGATCTCAGCCTTTCAGCGTTTCAGCCTTTCAGTCGCCGAAGCGGTGGCGCACCGTCACGGCGGCTTCGGAATCGATCCGCACCGACAGGCGCAGCGGCGGGTAGTCGCTGTTGCGCACGGTGATGGTGTGCTCGCCCGCCGGCAGGCTCAAGCGGCTGAGCGGCGGGGTGGTGCCGGCGGCTGCGCCATCGACTTCGATGTCGCCCCAGGGGCTGATCGCCAGGCGCAGCACACCCATCGCAGGCGCGGCAGCGGCAGGTGCCGGACGCGACAGCATGGCGGCGCCATCGCGGGGCGGGGTTGCGGATGCGGTTTTGCGCGCTGCCGCCAGCGGCCGGCGCGCAGTCGGAGGTGCTGCGGGCGTCGCCGATGCAGCAGTGGCTGCTTCTGCAGTCACCACAGCGGATGCACCGGGGTCGGCGTCGTCGGCCGGCAGCGTCAAGTGGGGTGCGGCCATCGCCGTGGGCACCGCAGCATCACCGGCTGCCGATGTCGGCAGCGACTTCGGTGAGACGACCGCGGCAGCCGAGGCGGAAACCGCGGTCGGCGGTGGCTGCGCTGCGCGCCACAAACCGACCACCACCAGCCCCGTCGCGGCGAGCCCGATCGCCGGCGCGCCCACGATCAGCCCGGTTCGGCGCCAGCCGGTCCACGGTGCCGGCCAGCGCCCGCGCATGCGCGGCGAAGCGGAAGCCGAAGCCGAACCGGTTGCACCCTTCCCACGCCCGGTGGCGCCGTGGCGCTCGACCCAGCGCCGCAGGTCGGCGCCCATCTCGTCGGCCGAGGCATAGCGCTGCTCCGGATCGCGTGCCAGCGCCCGGCTGACGATGGCCGACAGGGCTGGGGGCACCGAAGCGCGCAGCAGGTGCGCCGGCTCCGGGTCGGTGTGCGTCACGGCATGGCTGATCTGCTCGATGCTGTCGCCGCCGAAAGCCTTGCGGCCGGTCAGCAGTTCGTGGAACACCGCGCCCAATGCATGGATGTCGGTGCGGGCATCGACCGGCCCGCCTTGCAACTGCTCGGGCGACAGGTAGTGCGGCGAGCCGGCCACTGTGCCGTCTAGCGCCGGCATGGCCGAATGGTGCGCCACTCTGGCGATGCCGAAATCCAGCACCTTGGGTTTGTCGCGCCGGCTCAGGAAGATGTTGGCGGGCTTGATGTCGCAATGCACGACCCCGCGTGCATGCGCATAGGCCAGCGCGTCGGCCACCCGCCGCACCAGGTTGGCGGCCACCAGGGGCGTGGGTTGCCAGCCGTCGGCCAGGCGTTGGCGCAGGTCGGAGCCGCGCAACCGCTCCATCGCGATGTAGACCCCATGGGCCGACAAACCCGCGTCGAAGACGGTGACGATGTGCGGGTGTGAGAGCCCCCCCGCAGCGCGGGCTTCGTTCAGGATCAGACCGTCCAGCGCCACCCGCGCCGGCAGGTCGGTGTCGAAGTGCAGGGTCTTGACCGCCACCGTGCGCGACAGCAACGGGTCCCAGGCTTCGTGCACCAAGCCGAGCCCGCCGCTGCCGAGCAGACCCTTGAGCGCGTAGCGGCCCACATGCGAGATCGTCGGGCGCTCGTCGGTCAGCGGATCGTCCAGGTGCATCTGGTCGCTGGCCGGCAGGCTGTCGACGGCTGCTTCAAGCGTGCGCGTCAAGACCGCCTGCTCAACACCTGCCGTGTCCCGGTGCCACTGCCGCTGCCGCTGAATGGCATCCGCCGCCTGCGGCTCAAAGCCTGGCAGATGGATGACTGGCACCATGGGCAGAGACTGCACGGTCGCAGCGAATCCCGAAGGCGCTGCATCCGCTGACCGTTGGCGTCGAAAGAAAGAGGGGAGCACAGTCAGTCAGCTTAAGCCGTGGCCGCTGCTCGCAGCCCTCCAAAAGCAGGGCATATGGCCGGCAAACCGGGATCAGCGCAGGCAGGTGCGGGCCAGGCGGGTCATGGCAGTCTCGAGCAGCGGCAGGCTGCTGGCGAACGACAGCCGCACGAAGCGGTCGGCTTCGGCAGGGCCGAAGTCGCGGCCCGGGGTCAGCGCCACATGGGCTTCGTTCATCATCCGGAAGCAGAAGTCCCAGCTGCTGGTGTCGAAGCGCGAGCAGTCGAACCATGCATAGAAGGCGCCGTCAGGAGTCACGGGTACATCGAAGCCCAACTGCCGCAGCGCGGGCACCACCTGGTCGCGGCGTTGTCGGAAGGCGCTGCGTCGGGTTTCGTACTCGGCAAGGCATTCGGGAGAAAAGCAGGCCAGCGCCGCATGCTGGGCGATGCTGCTGGCGCAGATGTACAGGTTCTGCGCCAGCTTCTCCACCGGCGCGACCAGCTGCGGCGGCAGCACCATCCACCCCAGGCGCCAGCCGGTCATGCCGAAGTACTTGCTGAAGCTGTTGATGCTGATCACCTCTTCGTTCAACTCCAACACGCTGTGGCCGTAGCGGTCGTCATAGGACAGCCCGAGGTAGATCTCGTCGATGATCGACACCCCGCCGCGCCTGCGCACCGCTTCGACGATGGCAGCCATCTCGTCGGGTGCGATCGACGTGCCGGTGGGATTGCCCGGCGACGCCAGCAGCACCGCGCGCGTGTCCGTACCCCAGTGGCGTTCAACGGTTGCGGCATCGAGCTGGAAGCGCGATGCCGCAGTGGTTGGCAACAGCCGCGCACGGGCGCCCGCCGCGGCCACGAAATGGCGGTTGCAGGGGTAGCTGGGGTCGGGCATCAGCACCTCGTCACCGGACTCGAACAGCGCCAGCGTGATGAGTTGCAGCGCCGCCGAAGCACCCGCAGTGACGACGATGCGCGCCGGGTCCACATCCAGACCGAAGCGGCTCGCATACCAGCCCGAGATGGCCTCGCGCAGCGCCGGCAGGCCGAGTGCAGGCGTGTACTGCGTCAGCCCGTCCCGCACGCATTCGGCAGCCGCGCGTTGCACCGCAGCGGTGGCACCGAAGTCGGGTTCACCGATGTTCAAGAAGATCATCGGCTCGCCACCGCGGGCCGGATCGCAAGCCGCGCTCGTTGCCAGGGCCGCAGCGGCCTTGGCAAACTCCATCACATAAAACGGCTGGATCTGCTGCAGGCGCGATGCCGTGCGGATCATCGTCTGAACCGCAAAGCGGCGTTCAGCGCGCGGGCCGCACTTCTTGGGGCCGCAATTCGGCGCCGGCCTTGTCCAGCACGCCGTTGACATACTTGTGGCCATCGGTGCCACCGAAGGTCTTGGCCAGCTCCACCGCTTCGTTGATGACCACGCGCAACGGCACCTCGATGCAGTGCTGCAGCTCGTAGACGCCGATCATCAGCACCGCATGCTCCACCGGCGACAGCAGGGTGGTCTTGCGATCGACATGGCGCACCAGCACCGCATCCAGCGCTGCGGCTTGCTCGATCGAGCCGTGGAGCAGGGCGTCGAAGTGTTCGCGGTCGGCCTTGTCGAAGCCGTCCATATCGCGCAAGTTCTCGACGATGGTGGCCGGTTCAGCGCCGCCGAGCAGCCATTCGTAGAGGCCCTGCATCGCCAGTTCGCGCGCGCGGCGGCGCGGTGACTTCTTCGGCGGTTTTGCCGGTTTGGCTGCTGGGGGTGCAGCCGAGGTCGTCGGCGCAGCGGGTTCGCTTGCGGGGTTGCCCGATGGGCTCACGACAGGTCGTCCAGCAGGTTGGCCATTTCCA